>CALFCI010000147.1 GCA_937951135.1 uncultured Aquimarina sp.
AGCCAAAAAAGGCGAAGTTGCTTTCTTTTTATACGCCGCAATGATTGTTTTTCATAGCAGCGCTACGAAAAGCATGAATAAGAAAGTATAAAATGAAATGAACGAGTCTGACTGGCTCATTTTAATTCATAATTGGTATAAGTGCTTAAAGCAACACATCGATAAAAAAATAGAGAGAAGAGACTTTTTATTGTACCTGAGTTAAGATACTTAAAGAGTATTAAAAGTTAATCAAGTTTAATTCACATTGTGGAGTTTAATTCTCCGAGGCTTGCCTCGAAATGTGAAAACAGTTATCGGCTGGATGCCTCGTGAGCTTGCTCCGAGGTAGTTGACTAAGAGCGACATTTATTTTGCTAACAACGGACAACTATCAACCATCAACTAAAAAAATCATCAACTAAAAATAACCATTAAAATAAAAAGTTATGAAATACAATTTTAACAGTGACGCGACAGAAGAATTAGGAACTGAAGTACAGCATTCAGAAAAAAAAGAACCTAAAGTGTTTGATCAAAAGCCAACGCCAGCTTTTATTGGGGCGTCTTGGGTGGCATTATTTGCAGGAATGATTTCCTTTTGTATAGGATTATGGAATGCAACCATGCAGCTTAATGAAAAGGGGTATTATTTTACAATTCTACTTTTCGGATTATTTGCAGCCGTATCTGTACAAAAAAGTGTACGTGATAAATTAGAAGGATTAGCAGTTACCGAAATGTATTATGGGATCAGTTGGTTTGCTGCATTGTCTTCGATAGTGCTATTAGTGATTGGATTATGGAATGCTGATTTGGAGTTGAGTGAAAAAGGGTTTTATGGAATGTCATTTACCTTAAGTTTATTTGCAGCCATTGCAGTTCAAAAAAACACTAGAGATAAGCAGTATATCGAAAAAGAGGAAGACTTATAAAGAGTATGATAGTGTTCTCAATATGTTATAACACCATTCAGAAGAAGAGGTTGCGTCATAACCAACCTCTTGTTTTGATGGTTAGTAAGACAGTCGTGTGGCTGCGACTGTCTTCTTTTTAGTATTTTTAAAATTCAACACAATAAAAAGATGAAACAAATTCTATTCATAGTAAATGCCTTATTTGTTATTGTAATATTAGGGTTATACGGTAGTGCTTTTGCAGGTGTAGAAGAAGATAATTTCATACTTGGATTAGCGGGGCAGTTTGTATTAGGTGTCTTTCAATTAATAGTAGCAGCAGTACTAATGGTAACTGCTTTTCGAAAACAGCAGATACTACTGATAAGACTTTTACAAGTGTATTGGGGGTGTGTACTTACCTATTTTTTGGTCAGTTTTGTGTGGTACCGAAGTGCTATTGGTATTATTGATACAGATTTTGGTTATGTCTTTATTGGGGGTATTCCAATGAGTATTGCCATCTACCAAGTGTATATTACCTATTTAAATATGAAAGAAGAATCATGAAAAAACGCTGGATTATAATTGTAGTATGTGTTTTAGGAATCAGTTTGTGTACTCAGTGTACGAGCCATACTACAGCACAAATAGATAAGCAACGTACAGTGTTTCCCAATGGGAAGCGAATGCTAGTTGAAAAAACAAATAAGAAGACATCGCAATATGGTATCATTACAAAGCATCACTACGGGGATACACATAGTTATTCGTATACATTTACTATAGAAAAAGATGATGTCAATTGGGATGGTGGAACAAGAGAACCAAAAGAAATCCTTTTTACCCAAGACACGGTATACCTAAAGTCACTTACTAAGAAAGCTATTCCTTTCCAGCCAAAAGATACCATACTGCACACAAGTGCAGTGGAACGTCATTATGAAATTCAAGAAGTGTTTGAGAAATTTGTAGATGAACGGTATTTTTTTCAATGGTTTGGTGATGCCTATTGGGTTACAATACCGAAGTTCGGGTATACAATGAACATGAAGAAAGGGGAGTTCTACGAAATTCCTAATGATAAAGAATTAACATTGGAGAACAAATACTAAGAGTGGTAACAGTCATGGTTTCTTAGGTAATAACGAATCAGTCATTTTGTTATCCCGAATAGTCAATTACTTCAGGGCAAGCCCACGAGGCAAGCCTCGGAGAATTAAACTTCACAATGTGGATTAAACCTTTTTAAATAGTTATAGTCAAAGTAATGTAACCTAATACAATCAGACTATGAAAACCATATTTAAAAATATAAGCATACTTATAGTAATACTGATATTTATGACCTCATGCGTCGCATCTGTTGGTGTGCGACCAAGACATCATAAACATGTTAATGTGGTAAAAAAAGTACATCATCCAAGAGTAGCAGTGTACAAAAATGTGAAGTATTATAGAAATGGAGGGATATGGTATATTAAGAAAAACAGGAAATATGTTACTGTAGCTGCGCCGTCAGGTGTACGCATAAATGCATTGCCTAGAGGGTATCGTAAAGTGATTGTAAGAGGTGCAACATATTACCAGTATAAGGGCGTGTATTACAAACGTTCTGGTCGGAAATATGTAGTTGTAAAAGTGTAGAGAGACGCAATGTATTGCGTCTCTATTATGTTTTGAAACTTGTTTGCTAATTAATTCACTTCCTCAATACGCAATCGTTTACCGTATTGATAGGAGGCAATAAAAGTTTTAGGAATTCCTACTTTCTTTAATTCGTTGCGGTATTGTTTTGCTTCTTCTAAAGACGCAAAATTGCCTAAAGAATATTTATAAAAGCCACCAGCTTGTATTTCTTTAAGATTTGCAAAACTATCGGAATGCAGAGAAAGTTGTTTGCCCTCATGTGCAGACACTTGTATCGTGTATACTATTTGATCGTTTAGCGTTTCAGTAGCTGCTGTTGTAGCCGTGTTAGATTCCTCGTTTGTTGTAGTGGCAGCAGTAGTACTGCTATTTACATTAGTTAATTGCGTTTCTAAACCTTCAACCGTTTGCTGTAGCGTACTGATCTCTTCAGATTTTGCATCGAGTAGTGTTGCAATTCCAGTGGTATCATTTTCTTTGAAGAGTTGTATTTTTTCTTCTAACGTAGTTACTTTTTGTTTTAAAGACGTTATGGTCGTTTTATTTTTTGAAAGCTCCTTGGTATTTCCTGATGTCTTGGTTTGCGTACTTAAGAAATATGTTGTTCCTGCGACACCTAGTAACGCCAATATGGCTAGGATCATGGTCGTAATCTTAAACTTTTGAGTGTTTTCTTTCTCGTCTCTAAGTGCTTTAGTATGTGCGTAATTGGCAACTCTTTTTTGTTCTTTAGCTTCTTCTATTTGAGTAGTGTAGTCTAGTAAGTCTTGGTCAGTTATAAAGGGCATAGTGTTGATTTTATTACATTCAAATATAGGGATTATTGTGGTACGTAACAATGCCTTAATGATACAATTAGATTTCTAGGTTATTTTAACCTAAAGGAGGTGTCGAGACAAGAGACAATCCCGAAGGAAAAGACTAAAAAGAACTATAATTTACTACTTTGACCTACAAAAGTCTTGGTTCTTGACTCTAAAAAGCGAAGCGTTCTTGATTCTTTACAAGGCAATACTGATAATGCTATATAGAAACTAGCCTTATGTCCTGTAATAGATCATTATTGCTTGTCAATCGCAATATTTCGGATCATCCCTCCAAAAATAAAATAATGAAAAGGAACCATGCTGTACCAATATATTCTACCCCAAATTCCTTTCGGTCTAAAGGTGGCAGTTTGATGCAGTACGTTGTTATCATCAATAGTAAATTCTAACCATGCCTCCCCAGGAACTCGCATTTCAGCAAAAAGTAATAATCGTTGTTTTTCTTTATCCGCAACAAGTACCCTCCAAAAGTCTAAGGCATCTCCAGAGTATAATTCATCAACATGAGTTCGCCCTCTTCGCAGACCAACACCTCCAAAAAACTTGTCAATATAGCCGCGTATTTTCCACATCCAATCTCCATAATACCAACCTGTAGCTCCGCCAATGGACCAAATACGATCCATAACATGGTTGGCTGAGGATATTTTTATTTTTTTCTTATCCGTTAAACAACCACGTTTAGGAACTGTAACATAGCGTTGAATGTCCTTTTCAAAACGGCCACTAACCATAGAATCTTTCCAGCTAGAAACCACTTGATTTTGTTCAATTTTAATAAAAGCCAGTTCTAAAGCTTTAGGATACGTCATTGTAGATATTCCTAATAATTCTTGCAGTCGAGTATCGTTTGCAATTACAGGAATACGCATGCTGTCTACCAAATTTAAAGCAAGTTTGTAGGATGTAGAGGTTACAAAATAGAGCCAGTACGAGGATAGCTTAGGCGTCATAATAGGAAGCGTAAAAATGTACAATCCAATGCCTCGCGTCTTTGCATATTGTAATAACATCTCTTTATACGTAAATATATCAGGACCACTAATGTCAAAGGATTGATCATAGCATTTTGAATTTCCAAGAACTCCCATCATAAAACGAAGCACATCTCTAATGGCTATAGGTTGTGTTTTTGTGTTTACCCATTTTGGAGTCACCATCACAGGAAGCTTCTCACATAAATCCCTAATAATTTCAAAAGACGAACTGCCAGAGCCTACAATGATACCAGAGCGAAGTACTGTAATGTTAAAAGGGCCTTTGTATAAGGTGTGTTCCACATTTTTTCGAGACCAAAGATGTTTAGAAAGATTTTTTTCATTCACAATGCCACTCAAGTAGATCACTTGTTTTATGTTGGTGGTAGCCATCAATTGATTAAAGTGTTGTGCCGAAATTTCTTCTTTAGTATCAAAATCCGATGTAGAAGAGCTCATAGAATGGATTAGATAATAAGCTACATCAATATTTTTGGGCAAGGTGTACCGATCAGGAGACTTTAAAAAGTCGATTTCGATGAGCTGTATTTGTTTTTTGATTTCATCACGAATAGAAAATCGATCAATATCTCGCACACAGCAAATTACGTCATGCCCTTCTTGTAGTAATAAGGGGAGCAATCGCATTCCTATATATCCATTGGCTCCAGTAAGTAAAATTCGCATAGTATGATGTCGATTATCTTCATAAGATACTGTATTATTGGGTATAGAAAAAGTTTCTTCAAGTATTTAAAGGTGTACTGGTATTCATCATTTTGAATGTACTAGTATAAGTTTGTTATTAGACTTTTATGTGCTGACAAATATCTGAGTATATGACAAAAAACAGGTGTTCTCGATTTAAAGTTGCATCATCACTTTGTGATCCAGACCTACTAGGTTTCCGAAACCTAGTAGGTCTAACAGAGTGCTTAACTATAAAACAATGATTATCATAAACTTAAAGTATAGATGCTGTTTTTTGTCATGTACTTAGAAAAAAATATAATGGAATGATTTTTTTCAAGGTAAATAATAATCTGAATTCTACATCAGAAATATAGGGTGTATACGCTGGTTGTAATCCATGAAGTATAACCATCACCAATACTAATATCTCAATCATAATTTCTATATCTTTGCAGCTTAATTCTTTAACACCCGTAGGTTTTTAAATCATGAATATACAACACACTATTTCCGAACATGTAAAGGCTGGAGTACAAGAAGCGTATGCAGTATCCTTAGATACGATTGAGTATCAACCTACCAGAAAAGATTTTGAAGGAGATATTACAGTGGTTGTTTTTCCGATGTTAAGAGTAATCAAAGGGAACCCTGTTCAAATAGGAGAAACCATTGGAACTTATTTAGTAGATCATGTACCTGCCGTGATACGCTATAATGTGGTTAAAGGATTTTTGAATTTAGTAATCGCTGATCAATATTATCTTGATTTCTTCGAGACTATTAAGGATGATACTCAGTATGGAATAGTAACTCCTACAGCAGACAGTAAGGCTGTATTAGTAGAATACTCCTCTCCCAATACCAATAAGCCATTGCACCTAGGTCATGTCCGAAATAATTTATTAGGGTATGCCGTAGCCGAGATTATAAAAGCTAGTGGTAAAAAAGTATATAAAACACAGATTATTAACGATCGTGGAATTCATATTTGTAAATCGATGATTGCTTGGCAGCAATTTGGAAATGGAGAAACACCTGAGTCAACAGGGCTCAAGGGTGATAAGCTAGTCGGAAACTACTATGTGAAGTTTGATCAAGAATATAAAAAAGAAATAGCAGGGCTAATTGCTACAGGAAAAACAGAAGAAGAGGCGAAGAAAGAAGCACCTATTTTAGTAGCAGCACAGCAAATGTTACTACAATGGGAAGCTGGAAATATAGGGGTAATCGCATTATGGAAAACCATGAATCAGTGGGTATATGATGGTTTTGAACAAACATACGCTGCATTGGGGGTAGATTTTGATACGTATTATTATGAAAGTGATACCTATCTGTTAGGTAAAGATGTAATTACAGACGGCTTGGCTAGTGGTATATTTTATAAAAAAGAAGACGGTTCTGTATGGTGTGATCTTACCGATGATGGATTGGATGAGAAGTTAGTATTGCGAAGTGATGGTACTGCGGTCTATATGACTCAAGATATTGGTACAGCGATTCAAAGGGTGAAAGATAATCCAGATATTGGTGGCATGATTTACACTGTGGGCAATGAACAAGATTATCATTTTAAAGTGTTGTTCTTAATTCTGAAGAAATTAGGGTATGATTGGTCCAAACAATTACACCATTTGAGTTATGGAATGGTAGATCTGCCAACTGGAAAAATGAAAAGTAGAGAAGGAACTGTAGTAGATGCCGATGATTTAATTCAGGAAATGACAGAAACGGCAGGAGAAATCTCTAAAGATTTAGGAAAGTTAGCGGGATATACGGCAACCGAAAAAGAATCCATATACCAAACTATAGGTTTGGGAGCTTTGAAATATTTTATTTTAAAAGTAGATCCTAAAAAGAAAATTCTTTTTGACCCAAAGGAATCTGTAGACTTTCAAGGAAATACAGGGCCATTTATACAATATACGTATGCTAGAATTCAAGCAATCTCACGTAAAGCTGATTTTGATGCTACTGTAATAACCGCTACTGAGGTGACAAAGCTACATGAAAAAGAAAAAGAGTTAATCAAACACTTAGAGACTTATCCAGCCCTGATTCAAAATGCGGCAAAAGAGTTAAGTCCTGCACTATTAGCGAACTATACTTACGATCTTGTAAAAGCATATAATTCATTTTTTCAAAATGTATCTATTTTTGGAGCTGATACGGTACAAGAAAAGACATTTAGAGTCCAGCTTTCACGGTGTGTTGGAAATGTAATTCAATCCGCATTTAAGATGCTAGGTATTCATGTGCCAGAACGAATGTAATAAATTTTAAGCGAACCCTTTATGAGGGGGGTAGTATTTTGATAGGATCTTTGATGGTTTTGTGTGAAATTAGTGTTAATTTTAGTTAAAATTTAAGGTTTTAATTAGTGTGATATACTATTCTATTTTTTATTTTAGCATGATGAATTTTGAAATTTCCAGAGCAGCAATTACAGATTTCCCTTTGATGAAACATTTGTTTTATCAGACGGTAAGTAATTTTGGTTCAAAATTATTCACAAAAGAAGAAATTAAAGAATATTCAAGGTTAGTCACAGATACTAAATATTGGAAGCAGAAATTTGATCATAATTTTATTTTTGCAGCAAAGCTTAACGGTGAAATATTAGGAATAATCTCTATGGGACCTACGGGGATTATAGAGATTTTATTTGTGCATCAAAATTACCAAGGCAGATCGATTGCCAAAAAATTATACCAAACCATTGAAGATACTGCTCGAACACATAACATAAGCGTATTAAGAAGCCATGTGTTTCCATTAACACGTGCTTTTTATGAAAATAATGGTTTCGAAATTATAGCAGATGTCAAAGAAACTGCCAGTGGTGAAAGCATTACCAGTTATAGTGGGGTGAAACAGCTTTCTAAGTAATACCAATTATGAATTAAAATGAGCCAAAAAAGGCGAAGTTGCTTTCTTTTTATACGCCGCAATGATTGTTTTTCATAGCAGCGCTACGAAAAGTATGAATAAGAAAGTATAAAATGAAATGAACGAGTCTGACTGGCTCATTTTAATTCATAATTGGTATAATACCTATAGCTCTGATGATACTGTTTTACAAACAAAAGGATCAGTCAACTGCCTTATAGCAAGATCAATAGGAATCCGGTGGACACCTGTTTTTTATATTTCAAGGAAAGTCTCAGAGTATTAAACTCCACAATGTGGATTAAAAAGAAAGTCGAAAGACTGCATTGGGTGTTAACCCTAACCCCAATTGCTTACTATTTTCAATTTGATTTCCGTCATTGATTTGATAGTAACTATTGATATCATTTTTTTGATGCAATACATTCCATAATGATACTCCCGCAAATCCATTTATTTTTTTAGAGATCGGAAACGTATAGGTACCTGAAATATCGATTCTAAAATAATCTTGTAGTCGATCACTATTCGCGGGTTTATAGCTGATCTCATTATTCGATACCAAGAGTGATGCTGGTCGTGTGGTAGGCTTGCCACTATGCCAATGCAGCCCAGTAGAAATTTTAAGCTTTTTTGAGGTATATGTAATTGCAGTATTGATATTGTGTTGAATGTCAATGTTATTTGGGAAATTAACATCGGGCAAATTAGAGAAAGTATATTCGTTTTCTGCATAAGAATAACTAAACCAGGTGCTGATTTTTTTGAAACGTTTACTAAGCAAAAAATCAATACCTTTTACATTGTATTCACCGTGATCTTGTGCAAATTCATATTGATTTTGAAACCCTTGACTACGTGTAATAATGCCTGTTACATTCTTATAATATACATCAGCACTGATTCTCCAGTTATTTTGAAGGTAGCTCAACCCTTGAGAAACTTGAGCGCTTTGCAGTATTGGAATATCCGAAGCATTAGAAAGTACCCACCTTCGGTTTTCAACACCTAAAAA
The DNA here is from genome assembly GCA_937951135.1 of uncultured Aquimarina sp. Taxonomy (GTDB): domain Bacteria; phylum Bacteroidota; class Bacteroidia; order Flavobacteriales; family Flavobacteriaceae; genus Aquimarina. The sequence goes on from CALFCI010000147.1 coordinate 8,927, forward strand.
ATCATCTTGAAAATCAACCACTTGAGAAGTAACTTGGCTTTTTTGTTCTGCTAAAGTCTCTAGCGTAAAATGATTCCAAAATTTATACTGGATACTCAAGCGCGGTTCGATGCGATAGGTTTCAAACTTATTAAAATAATTAGCACGAAGTCCAAAAGAAAAATGCAAAGCATCATTTGTAGAAGCATAGGTAATTCCTGAAAAAAGTCCATGAGTTCGGATTACCTCTTTTATGGCATCTCTAAATATAGGATTAGTAACATCCCGTACGTTGGTAATCCCAGTTTCTGTAAACTGATATCCAGATACTAATTTATAACGATTGCTAATGGTCCAGTCTGTAGTGAGGTGTGCACCGGTTTCTAATACAGTATTCTCTTGTAATAGTCGTTGATTATTAAGAATGTCAGCATTGGTAGCAGTAAGGGCATAGTTTGTCCCATACCATAATAGATCACTTTTGAATTTAGGACTCCATTGTCGCTGATATAAAATACTGCCAGCTGTATTGTGTTGTTTAGCACTGCTTTCTCTAGAGCTTGTGATTTGATTTAATGTTGCATTTTCCTGAAAAATTAATTGATTACGCATCAATAAACCATTCACTTTAATCAAATCTTTATCCGAGATATGATATAGCCATCGTGTACTGATATCATAAAATGATAATGTACGATCAGAATTCAGTTCACTATTTTCAACAGTGGTAACTTCCGAGTTTTGAAACGCTTTATCGAAATACTGTTTATACACCGGAGTCTCTACCCATTCATTGATAGACTTTCGAACGGCAAATTGAATTGAAGATCGCTTGCCTATAGGAGTGTCTACATAACCGTCAACACTAATTAAATTGGCTCCAAGGCTGATTTCGGTTTGTTTTTGTAACGCATCACTAGTGCGCATAGCAATGACACTAGAAACCCCATCACCATAGTGGGCGGGACTTCCATTTTTATACAATTGAATGTTTTTGGTTAAATAAGGGTTAAAGGCAGAAATTAAACCAAAGAAGTGACCAGATTGATACATTTTAATTCCATCCCATAAGATTAGGTTTTGGTCTCTTGTTCCCCCTCTTACATTAATGTCAGATACTTTTTCTTCGGCACTTAAGATACCGGGTAGCGCTTGTATAGTTTGTAATAAATCGGGTTCTATAAGCCCAGGAATAAGTCCGAAGTTGGTATAGTCTATAGCAATTGAACCATCTGTTTTTTTGGAAATACCTTGGGTTATGTAGGTGTTTAAAATGACTTCGGATAGCCCTTCGATTGCGCTGTTTAATGTAATGTCTTGACATTTGGACGTAAGGAGTTTGGCTATCGGAATAGAACGTTTTTCATAACCAAGACATTGTATAGTCAATATCGGGTTTTCTGTATTGACCTGTAATTGAAAAAAGCCATTAGTATCGCTAGTTGTAATTTGTGATCCTATTATTAGTGTAGCATTTTCGATAGTTTTGTTCCGATCTGTGGTCAATAATGTGCCACAAATAGTGTATTCTTTTATTCCTTTTTTAGGACGAATTAAAATGTCTTTTGAAGTTATAAAAATATATTGAAAAGGGGTGCGTTGTTCCAAAAATGAGAGTATAGAAACCAAAGAGTCCTGTAGATTTGGCATAGGAATCGAAATGGTATTCAATTCCTTATCACGATATGAAAATGTACAGTCAAAAGTATCTTGAAGGGTATTTAGGATATTGGTAAGAGGTTGCTTATCCTCTGTCACTTGGGCATGTAACGGAAGGAAAAAACAATACCATAACCATAAAAGAATACTTTTTTTTGACATCACGCTATTCTGGATATAGTCTTATAGTTGTATCTGTTATCGTATACTTTAGTTGCATAGGGATAGTGATAGATTGTAACGCTGTTTTTATATTAGTATGTGTAAAGGTTCCGGTAAATACTGTAGATTGATCTACAGCATCTGCAACTATAGTAACATTATATTGTCGTTCAAATTCTGCAATGATATGCTGAAATGGGACACTGGTAAATACACTTCGATTAACAGTCCAGTCCGGTTGGATAGCTGTTGTCTTTTTTCTAGTCTGTATTCCATTAATGATTGAAATCGTATGCCCTGCGGGTAATTCTTCGGTATTTACGCGCACTAATCCTTCATAACAAATGACTTCAAAATAATTAGCGCGTTGCTTAACATTAAATTCCGTACCGACTACCGTAACTGTACCTACTGAAGTTGCTACCGTAAACGTTTTTCCTTTAGAGACTTTAAAATAAGCTTCTCCATCTAGTGTGATATTCCGTTGAGTATCCCAATCTTTTTCGGTATACTTAGCTATAGATCCAGCATTTAATGTCATTACAGATTGATCTGGTAGTGTTATTGTGGTTTTTTGATGCGCCATGCTCGTAACAGTTGTCATAGAAGCGGCAAAGAAAGTAAAGTACAGTCCAATGGTAACTATAAAAATCGCAGCGATACTGACTGCAAATTTCATAAACGTTTTAGAGAAAAGAGCAGGGGTGCGATGCGTATGCAGTGTGTTTTGTAATTCGGAAAATGCAATATCTGCATTATAATCAGGAGCTTTAAAATGTGCTGCATATCGATCTAATTTCAGATAGGTGTCATACCCTTCCATTCGCGAAAATGCCTCCTGTTCTTCAGTAGAAAGCGGTTCGTGGTTTAACCATTTTTGTATGATTTTTTGATCTTCCATATCTATACCTTATATATAAAACAGTTTCGTTAGCCAAATTCCTACCCTAGGCATTCATTTAATCCACATTATGGAATTTAATCCATAGAATTCCCCGAGGCTCTGCCTAGGGTGTATCGCCCAGATTCAAGATGAAAAAGCGTCTTGTTTCTTGGTTCTTGTAGCGAAGCGGTCTTATCTCGAATATCCCGATGGCTTTGCCTCGGAGTAGTTCATTTCTAAAAATAAATTTATCGATGTACCGTGTTCTTCAAATTCCTTCAATAGTAACACGCAATCGTTTTAATGCACCATAGATTCTTTTTTCTACAGCTTTTGTTGAGATGCCTAATTGTACTGCGATTTCTTTATGTTTTTTGCCTTCAACTCTGTTTAATAAAAAAGCAACACGTTGGGGCTCTGTTAAGTTAGCGAGTGCATTTTGATATTTTTTCAAGTACTCTTTTTCTTCTAAAATAAATTCAGGGTTTTCTTGGTTGCTAAACGTCGCTGAGGTGTTGACTTTTTGCTGAGCATATTTTAGTTTTACCTTGTTGTGCTTAAGTTCATTGCGAGTCTGATTACTGGCTACAGTAAATAAAAAACTTTTGGCCTTTTGCAATGGGATCTTTTTACATTGTTCCCAAAGTTTGATAAAGGCTTCTTGTACTTTGTCTTTAGGGTTGATGTGATCTCCATAAGTGTAATAAATGAAATCATGAAGATCTTTGGCATGTTTTTGAAACAGGCTTGAATATAATGATTCTTCGCATACATTTTCAAAAAGATCTTTAGGCATTTGTTATTTTTGTTTTAAATTAAAAAAAAACACGAATGCAATGTAGGAATTTTGTCCAATATGTTGTTATAGTATAAAGAGAAACTTGTTATGAATTGGATGCCAACAAAAACACTACGTTATATAAGTTATATGTTTATCATAGTACTTTGGGGTAGTGCATGTCAAGAAGAAGAACGTGAATTTATAGATGCTTCGGTAGATACTTCAATCCCGAAAGATTCTCAATTGTCCAAATTGATGCAGCGGATTGTACTTCATGACGGTTCTTTTGATGATGTAGTCGATGGATCAAATTGTTTTAGTATTAATTACCCCTATACAATACAACACAATGAAGAAGTTAGGGTGATTACAGATCGTGAAGCATACGAAACATTAGTGCCTACAGATCCGATTACTATTGAGTTTCCAATAACGGTTACGCTAGATACGCATAGCGAAGTTATAGTGAATGATAAAGCAGCATTACGAGCGTTGAGTGATCGATGTAATCGTATTGATGAAGATATAGAATGTATCGATTTTGTATACCCCATGGAACTTTCTGTATTTACCACAACAACCAATAGATTGACTACAGAAACCGTACAGCATGATGCCGAATTATATCAATTTATGGAGGGTAGAACCTCTAACACAGTAATGAGTATGAAGTATCCAATACAATTACATAATCATAGTGATACGCGAGTAACCGCTACTCATAATGAAGAATTATTAACTATAATTTTAAATATAGAGAACGCCTGTAATGAAAATGATGGGATGTAGTGTTTTTATGTTAATATACTTGTTATCAATAATTTAAAAAAAACCGCTCATGCTAATGAGCGGTTTTTTTAATGGTGATATACAGTGCTAAATGTTAAAATTTAAATAAAATTTTAAACGAGGGTTCGAATTTTTAATGTTGAGTTGTTTAATGATTGAGTAGTAATCATACAACAAAAAAATAAAAACGAATCATGAAAACATTTTCTTTTAAAATAATCGGAATCCTATTTGCATTCATAGCATTATCCTCTTGTAGTAATGATGATGATAATCCCGTATTGATACCTCCTGAAGGAGATACTATAGCAGATATTGTAACCAATACAGGTGACTATAGTTTGTTATTAGCAGCATTAATAAAAACAGATTTAGCAGGAACATTATCAAGTGGCGAGTATACTGTGTTTGCGCCAAATAATGCAGCGTTCACTTCTTTTTTAGCTGGGGCTAGTCTAGATGACGTTCCAACAGAAGACTTAAAACAAATTTTATTAAATCATGTACTAAGTGGAACTGCGCTATCTACATCTTTAACTACAGGTTATGTAAGTAATCTAGCTACAGAAGCTAGTTCTGGTGAAGCATTAAGCACATATATTAACATTTCAGATGGAGTAAAGATTAATGGAGTAGCTGCAGTAACTGGGGCAGATATTATAGCGAGTAATGGGGTTATTCATGCTGTAGATAATGTAATTCCATTGCCTACAGTAGTAACTTTTGCGGTTGCCGATCCTACTTTTAGTAGTCTAGTAGCAGCATTAACAAGAGAGGATCAGCCTGATTTTGTAAGTACATTGTCTACCGCTGCTGGAACTTCGCCAGCACCATTTACAGTATTTGCTCCTACAGATGCTGCGTTTACAGCGGTATTAACAGAGTTGGGTGCGGCATTGTTAGCAGATATTGATACAGCTACCCTTACAGCGACATTAAATTTACATGTAATTGCAGAGGCTAATGTTAGAGCAGCGCAATTAACTGATGGGGTTCAGGCTACACTTGGTGGAGACATTACGATTAGTGCAACCAATACTACAATTACAGATAGTAATGATCGCGTAAGTGCTATTGTTGTTACCGACGTACAGGCATCTAATGGGGTAATACATGCTATTGATAAAGTAATTTTGCCACAATTATAGTTCCATACTTAACATCACAAATACATCACTTTTAAAATATAGAATCTATGAAAACCAGAATACAACTATTGTTTACAACAGTACTATGTTGTTTTATGATCAGCTTTTTAACTTCCTGTCAAAATGATGATGCGGAAAGTGATACTTCAGAAGTATTGCAAGGTAGCTTTGAGGAATCACCAATCATTAGTTTTGATGCGATCGATGTGATGACTCAAAAGACTATTGAAGGTGAATTAGCGGAGCCGGATACTGATAGTGAAACGACAACAAAATCTGCAGAGTTTAATGTAAGTAGAGAGTTTAGAGTTTTTGATTTTTCAGGTACAGTAACTAAAGGGCCAAAAACAGGAGATATTGTTTCGGGTAAATTAAAATTGAATTTCACATTGTACCACGCTAGTTTTACAATCGTTCGTGGGTATTTGCAATTGCCTGATGGTACAAAAGCCAAAGCTAGAGGTGCTATTGTAAGCGATGGGGTGGTTTACATCATTATTAATCTTCCTGGGCGTGATCTTATTTTTGGAATTGGAAAGGCAAATGATATCGGTAATATTGAAGGATCATTTACCCTTTTTGGAACTTCTAATAATTTCGGAATTTGGGAAGCAAAATTAGTTAAAACTGTAATTCCTAATCAAACGATTGTGGAATTGGCTATTGCTGACGGTAGATTTACCACTTTAGTAGCTGCATTAACGGCGACAGACTTAGCTGCAACATTATCAGGAGAAGGTCCTTTCACTGTTTTTGCACCAACAGATAATGCTTTTAAAGCATTGGAAGCTATTCCTGAAGGAGAGGTTCTTAAAGAAGTATTGCTATATCATGTAGCGAGCGGACGATTAAATACTCCAAAGTTATTACGGAAACAAATGATTATGTCGTTACAAGGAGAAGAGATAAAAATAAGTTTGAATGATGCCAATGAAATTGTAATTAATGATACTGTAAAATTATTGTCTGCTAATATTGGAGGTTCTAATGGGGTATTGCAGATTATTGATGCGGTACTATTACCTCCTTCTTTTACACCAAAACCTAGTATTGTAGAATTAGCGATAGCCACTCCAGAGTTATCAACTTTAGTAGGGGCGTTAAAAGCTGCTGAATTGGTAGAAGTATTACAAGGAGAAGGGCCATTTACCGTATTTGCACCAACCAATAGTGCTTTTGAAGCGTTATCAGCTATTCCAGAAGGAGAAGCATTGAAAGAAGTGTTATTGTATCATGTGGTTTCTGGTAAATTTACAGCAGCAGCATTATTGGAAAAGCAAACAGTTACAACATTACAAGGTGATG
>CALFCI010000148.1 GCA_937951135.1 uncultured Aquimarina sp.
TCGGTAAGTTGTTTTGCATCATCCTCGCGTCTAGTGATGGGCGCAGTACGCTCCGCAAACGGATTACTAGGATTACGTGGCAATTCGGTCACGACCCCTTGATAGCGTACAATAAGCGGATGAATCACTACCCGCATTAGGTCTATGTCCTCAAAACCTTCGTATGTGTTGGATTCGCCCCAGTTTTTAAACTTGGCATTGGCAAACTCTAGATCACCAGAGACTTTGTTTTCAATCCCGTTATCCACCACCAAAAATTCTATATGTCCACTAAATGGTCGTCTCGCAGCAAAATGTTCTATCATTTCACGGTCTATACTTTTACCTTGTGCTTCTAGAAGCAACGTGATATTAGAATGTCGAACCGTACTGCTAGGGCGCCCCGTTTTATCGGTATGTTGTGCATATCCAAAATGGATATCCCAGACCAAATACCGGATCCCTTCGAATACTAGAATGACTTGTGTGTTTTTCTTGTTCATTGTGTTCTGGTTTTAAGGTGAAAAATAGTTAGATTCAAAAGTAAAGATAAATTCCCTTATTCTAATTATTTTTTTTTAGGTTTAACAGTTTTTTAAGAAATGTGAGGTGTTCGTTGTGGATGGTCTGCCATTTACGGATAAAATAGTTACATTAATGGGGGCATACACTCCAATGAAACACAAAATGTATGCTGTGGCTAACACGGATGGCTCTGAAATGTTTTTTATACGAAAAAAAATAAAATTGTAGTACATTCAGTGATCTTATTCATTAATCCATTTTTTAAGAAGAAGCGTTTGTTTGTCGGTAGCATCAGGTTGTGATGAGATTACTTTTTTCTGGATTACCGGTGTGATTACTGTGCTGTGTAATGTAAGTGTTTCACCATCTCGTTTAATTACTGCGGTAATCTCATCTCCAAGAATCCACGCATTAGAATCTCCAAAAAGGTCATAAATGTTATGTAATGCATATTCCTTATCATTGATGCTAACCAATATATCACCTCCTTGAATTCCTAAGGTTTTTAAAAAGCTATTCATTGGGATTCCAGGGGTAAATACCACTTCTTTTCCGGTTTCAGAACCTTTAATACAGGGTTGCTGTTCATATATAAAATAGGAGGAAGGTACTTCGATAGTACTGTAAATTAAACCTAGTTTATTTAAGTACTTTTCATAATCAATAGGGGTATTGCCCATAACATGTTCTTCTAAAAAATCACTGACCGCGGGATACGATATTTTTTTTATGGTTTTAAATAATGAAGGGTCGTCAAAAGGGGTGTCACTACCATATTTATCAGATAGCGCCTTTATAAGATCTAATATACCTAGGGCGCCATCACTTTGTTCTCGCATAATAATATCAATACACATCGAGATTAATGCTCCCTTTTCATATACATTCCGATATTCTTTTTGATATTCTTCTTTTAGAATATTACTACTCATTTCTGTAAATGATTGTTGATCATTAAATAGGGCGCTGGTCTCTATTTTTTTTAGAATATGGTTGAAGAACTCTTCTTTAGAACACAGTCCTTGATTGATTTGAAAGAGTAGAGAAAAGTATTCTGTAGTGCCTTCATACAACCATATATGCTTGGACATTTTAGGGGTGTTGTAATCAAAATAATGAATTTCTTTAGAATGGATCTGTAGGGGAGTTACAATATGAAAGAATTCATGCGATACAATATCGGTTAAGACTTCATTCAGTTTTTGTAACGGAATCGATTCTGGTAATACCACCAAAGTGGAGGAATTGTGTTCGAGTGCTCCAAATCCTTTGGCATCATTTTCTTTAGCAGGTGATAGGTAGAGTAGAATACTATATTTCTTAGTCGTATTCATGTTTCCTAAGAATTTTTTTTGCGCTCTAATCATCCGTTCTAATTCGGGCATTAATTGCGCGGCTCTATGTACTTTATTGGGGGAGTATACGCTTAGGAGTACTTCCATGTTTTCTACGGTAAATATAATACGATCTGGACGGGCATACATAATAGGGGAATCTACAACATCGGCATATCGAGACATGGCAAAAATATCAACGTCGAATTCATGGTCTTTAGACAATTCTTGGGTGTTTAACCGTTGTAGGAGGGTAGCTGCTTCTAGAAACTTAGGGTGCTTTATCAGTATTCTATATTTTCGTTCTTTCCAAGTGTTAAAATAACCAATGAAAGCGTGTAAGTTGACTACAAAATTTTCATCTTTTTGAATGTTAGAACCTGTAGGGGAAAAGACATCATGATCGTGTTCTGAATCAAAAGTGTCATTTACCCAATATGATATTGTATTTAATTTTTTAGCATTAGCAATTAGCCATTTATTGTCATTAATACGTCGAACAGGTAAAGAATTTCCATCACCATCCGAGGCTTTGAAATCATCAATAAATCTACCGTGATTGTTATTGTGATAAGCGCCAGGAATGATTTTGGGCAGATAATAACTGATAGTATCCGAATTTATTTTTGGAATGGTAAGTTGTACGTTAACTTTATCATCAATAACATCTACGAGGTCAATAGCAGCAATGATAGGCGTTGTGTTTTTTGAGGTATCTTTACCAGATCCGCACCCATAAAGTAATACTATAGTAGCTATAAGACTATATCGGAAAAAGATTTGTGCTACATTCATTTAATATTATTTTTTATATATAAGGCTACTCCATCTTCTTTACCTGATGCTGTAACTGTATTTGCTACCGCTATGGTTTCTTCTTTAGCATTAGCAACGGCAACACCGGTTCCAACTGCAGCGATCATTTCGACATCATTATAATTATCGCCAAAAGCAACGGCATCATCTAGCGAAATCTTAAAATGCGTATCCAATAGTGTCTCTATTGCTGTTCGTTTAGAAATACTTTTATGTGCGATTTCAATATAGGTAGGTTTAGAACGGTATAAATGAAGTGTGCTTCCATAATTTTTTTGTAAAAAGTCAAAAGCAAGATCAATTTCTTTTTCATCTCCCATACACATAATTTTATGGGCGCCGATATTCTTTTTTTTCCATAATCTAATTACTTCTTGAGTATCTTTTACAACCGGAGATACTTTAGTGTTTTGTGCTTCTCGATTTGCCCAAAAATCGAGTTCAGGGACATACCAATCATCGTTGTGATACAGACTGATATGAAATTTTTGTTGATTATTAAACTGATGTAATGCTTCAATCACCTCTGGCGCAATAAAAATAGAATGTACAGACTGTTGATTGACTAAAATTAACCCTCCATTATAGCAAATTAAAGGTTGGTCTGTGATTCCTAATTGTTGTTGTAGGTGCGTCATAGCACTAGGCATACGTGACGAAATTAGTACTACAGGCATAGTGTCTTTGACTCTTTTGATTTCAGAAATAGTAAGCTCCGAAAGTTCTCTTTCAGCATTTAATAATGTTCCGTCTATATCAGAAAAAATGATGCGGTGTGGCATGGTATCGTACTGTTTTTTATTAAGTAGTGTAATACAATTTACAATTTTAGATTTCGGATTTTAAAATTTAAAATCGTCTATCGTAGTTTTTAATAGCACGCTATTCAATATGCGAAAAAGTTATATCCAAATTGTATTAAAAGTAAAAGGTATTAAATATGTATTATAAACTATGTGCAAAGTTAGCAATTGTTGTACTGATTTCAGGCATTATTGTTCTCCATGTTTCATTATATGATTTTTGATTTTCTAGTCTACTCCCTTTAATCTTTGTTAAGATATGATTCATATATGGAATGATCACATAGGTGGAGTTTGGCGCCGCATTTTTTAAACGTTTCGCTTCAGATACTGCTACCTGAATATCTTGATCTCCATGTATGATTAAGATAGGGATTTTTAATGAAGCAATTTCTTTAGTGGGGGTGTATTTTATCCAAGACCGCATAAACCCTTGGAGACTATATCTAAAAATAGAAGCTAGTGCAGGATCGTAATTTGTAGTACTTCCTTTTTCTTTTAATTCTTGAAAGGCAACATACGCACTGCGATCTAACCCAGGTGCTTGTTTTTGTAATTGCCCAATGATAATTTGATCAATAGCTTGCCCATTTCCTGCAATAGAAATAAAAGCATCAGCATTTTCTTTGGCGGCAAGCATCCCTACAAGTGCACCTTGCCCATGCCCAGCAATGATGATATTGGTATAGTTTTTATTGCGTTTAAAATATTGAATGGTAGCCACCGCATCGGTTACAAAATGATCTATAGTGATGTCCGTTTCTTTTATTCCTAAAGCATCCATTTTAAAAAGCCTTTTGTCATAGCTAAAAGTTGCAATACCTTGTTTCGCTAATACGATTGCTAGTTTTTTAAAAGCATTGTTTTGAGACATTCGATCATTACCATCTCTATTAATAGCACCAGCATCCATAATCAGAATAATCAATGGAACTTCAGTATTAGAATACGGAGTGATGAGGGTACCTTCTACATACTTATTTATTTTAATACTAGCAGTGTTGTATTCCTTTTCTTGTGCATTGGTGACATAAGGAATACATAATATACATGTAAATAGGATTACATGTTTTAGTATACTGGGATGGATATTCGGGATCACCATATTATGATTCTATCTTACGAACTTACTTTTTTTTATCTGGTTGGCAAAGTAGATGTTGTGTAAAGTTGATACGAATTTATAATATAATGGAGTTAAAAAGTATTCTCGATAAAAATCCTTCTTTTCTAGATCGGCTAATGCATACTGTAGTGTCATTACTCATAATTAATACACCGCCTTGGTGTTTTTGATATTCTTTAACGTGATTTAAGTTGACAAGAAATGAATTGTGTACGCGATAGAATGGATGCGGATTAGGAAAACTACGTTCCACGTCTTTTAAGAGTTTAGTCACTACTAATTTTTGAGAATTGATAAGGTATATGGTTGTGTAGTTGCCTTCTGCTCGTAAATATATGATTTCTTTAAAGTTATAAAAAACAATTGCTCCATTTACAGAAAGGCCAATGCGTTCTGTTACGGTTTCTTGATTGTGTAGTACTGGGGTTTTGTTTTTTATCGTTAAGTCGAGTTCTTTTTCTAATTTATGTACAGCTTTGGTGAGATCTCGTTTGTCAATAGGTTTTAATAAGTATTCGAAAGCCGAGGCTTTTATGGCTTCTAATGCATACTCATCATAAGCAGTTACAAAAATAACTTTAAAATCTAGGTGATCTACTTGTTTCAGTAACTCAAAACCATTCATTCTGGGCATTTGAATGTCTAAAAAAATACAATCAGGAGTATTGGTAATGATGCTATCAATAGCTTCGTCTGGAGTGCTTATTTTATCTATTATTTGTATCGAAGGACAATATTTGTTTAAGTTCCACTCCAAAACAGTTAATGCTTTGGGTTCATCATCAATAAGTATGCAAGTGATCATGGTTTTTGTTTAAAAGTAGTAAGAGATGCTTGTGAGCTGTTAAAAATACGGTTAAGATTTTAATATTTGGGGAAATAACTAGTGTTTTTTGATAACTAGTGAATGTTTATGATAAAGGAATTAAAATAGTAACGACAGTTCCACAAGTATTTTGTTTTGCATCCAGTACATCTTCAGTGTTAATTTTTGCATTCTTATATACCGCATTAATACGTTCTTGAGTAATTGTTGTTCCATAAGATTTTTTATTAGACTTGGATTGTAATTTTGCTACAGCTTCTCTTCCCAAACCGTTATCTTGTATTTTAATTTGGATATGTGTATTTACATTTTGAATCGTCAGCACTAAGATTTTTTCATGCTCTAAAAGACTTAATCCATGCCAAATAGCATTTTCAATATACGGTTGTAAAAATAACGGAGGAACAAGGATTGTATCTAGTGCGACATTAGGATCACATTCATATTGATATATAAACCCATTTTGGATACGCATTTTTTCTAATGAAATATAACGTTCAATAGTGTCAATTTCTTCTTGTAGCGTTATGGTAGTTTCCGACGAGTTTTTTAATATGGTACCAATAAGACTGGAAAATTCAATAAGATAGCTTGAAGCTTGTTGCGAGTCATTGGTGATGATATAATGGTGAATAGAGTTTAAGGCATTAAAAATAAAATGAGGATTCATTTGCGTTTTAAGCGCTACAACTTTGGCTTCATAAGCTTCAGCTTTTAGTTCTGCTGTTTCTATTGATTTTTGAAGTAATTGCAGTTCGGCTTCTTTTTTTTCTATTTCTATTTCATTAATTCTATACCCGGTACTTAATGCAAAACAAATACTTTCTATAATGGCACCAACTTCTAGAGCAGCGACATTATTAATTTCATGGATGTAATCAAAAAATGTGGATTGTATTTTAATGACCAAAGCAAGAATACCAAAAATAGTATAACTAGCAGCACCAATAACCCATAATCTAACAATGGTATTACTGCGAAACTTATACATTACAGCGCAATAAATAATAGAGGTTAATGCCAGTAATATGAACAATACCATAATAATTCTATAGGCATCTTTATCTTCGAGAAAAATATAAAGTATAATACTTGCAGGAACATAAATCGTTAATAATACTATTTGTAGACCATATAAAACGCGATCCCATACCGGAAGTATTCGTTTGGTTTGTAAAAGCTCTCTTGCATACGCAGCATAAAAAAAATAGGCCATGAATTGTGCTACATAATAGGAGGAAGAGGATTTTTTGAGTAGTATGTCTAAGTAAAACATCTTGGGGCCATAATGCATAAAACAAATTAGAAGACAGCCTACAAATCCGCAGTAATAGAGTAAAATGCGATTTCTATTTCTAAAATATAATATGAAGTGATAGAGAAAAAACATGAAAAAGATTCCTTGTGCCCATTCTTGAAAACCATAAGGACTACGTTCTTGTTTTGCGATCGTATCAGCATCATAACGTTGAGTTATTGTATTTGTCGTTTGAGTAGATACAGTTGCTGTAGCGATTTCATACTGAGTAGTATATTGATCTTCGCCTATAAAAGATGTCCAGCACAAGAGTATGGTTATGAGTAGTGTGGTCATTATATAGGTTGTTTGGATAAAGTAATGACTACAGCAGTTCCACAAATATTTTGATAAGGGTCGATACAATCTGTTGTTACGACAGAGGCGTTTTTATCTAAGGCTTTAATGCGTTCTTGGGTAATCGTAGTTCCAAATGATTTTTTACTCAAATTTAAGTTTAATGCTTTCGCTGCTTTTCTACCTTTACCATTATCTTCTATTCTAACTTTTATATAATTGATAGTCGATGTAATGGATAATGTTAGTTTTTTATTCTTTTTTGGACCACTTAATCCATGCCGTATAGCATTCTCAATATACGGTTGTAAGAATAGGGGAGGCACCATAATCTGATTCAGATTAATATTGGGACTACAGTTATACATAAAGCTAAACCCATTCTGAATTCGCATTTCTTCCAGTAGTATATATTTTTCAATAGTTTCCATTTCTTCTTGTAGCGATACTGTCGTCTCCGTAGAGTTTTTTAGAATTCTACGAATAAGCTTAGAGAAATCAATTAAATAATCAGAAGCTTTTTCCGTATTATTTTTAAGAATAAAGGTGTTAATGGAATTTAAAGCATTAAAAATAAAGTGAGGATTCATTTGGGCTTTAAATGCAATAATCTTCGCTTCAGAAGCCTCTGCTTTTAAGGTAGAAGCCTCTACTGATTTCTGTAATACTTGTAATTGCGTTTCTTTTTTTTCTTGTTCAATTTCATGTATTCGATACCGTATAACAAGAGCAAATAGTAAACTTTCAAATATAGCACCGGTTTCGAGGAACACGTAGCTATCTACATTGGGTAAATAGTGTTTAAACGTTGAGTCTCCCAATGAAATTAAAGTGATAGTATTTGAGATCGTATATACAAAAGATCCTAAAATAAACAATTTAGTAGGAATACTGTTGAGATATCGGAAAAACACATAAGACATAGTGATTGTGAAAATACTCATTAATGATATGATGATCATTATAACGAAAGCATTGAACGGAGCGTCTTTAGCAAGTAATGGTATGAAAAAACCTATAGGAGCAACAACGACAAGTATAAGTGTTTGTCCTATTTTTAACACTTTATCCCATTTAGGGAGGTGTGTTTTTGTTTCTAAAAGCGTTCTGCCATAAGCAATGAAAAAATAGTAAGACAAAAATTCGAAAGTATAGGATAAATTAAGTCGTTCTTCAGGAAGCCAACGGGTGTAAAACATTTCAGGGCCATAATGCACAAAACTAATCAATACACAAAACACAAAACTGCTGTAGTATAAAAATACTCGGTTTTTACTTTGAAAATATAATAGGAAATGATAAATACAAAGAATAAAAAGAACTCCTTGAATCCAGGATTGAAACCCTAAAGGGGTATCCGTAAATATATTTAAAATATGAACTATACTGTATAACACCTGTTTTATAATCCTAATTATTATTTACGGGCACTTGTCATGCACATATATCAAAAAAAGTACTATAGCAAAGGTATAGGATTATAATATTCGGGCTAAAAACTCCTCTTTTTTAGATCGGCTTATATTTACGCTTTCCTCATTAGTCATAATCACAGTACCTCCAGAGCTTTTTTTATACTCCTTGATATGGGTCAAATTAATGAAAAATGAGTTATGTATTCTAAAAAAACATGGATTATTTTCAAAACTTAAGCAAACTTCTTTTACTATTTTGAATAGTATTTCTGTTCGGTCATTGGTGAGGTATAATTTCGTTACTATTCAAAAAAAAGCAATGATCCATTAATGTTTGGTATGATTCTATTTTGGGTATCTGAAGTTAGAGCTTGCATGTGTTGAAGTTTTAATTGTTTTTAATGTGAAAAGTTGCTTAGTACATGACAAAAATTAGTAAACATCTGAAAAATAGTAATTAAACAACTTATTTCAAGTATATAATCGTTAGTAATGTTTTAACCCCCGATGTGTCGGGACAAGAGACAATCCCGAAGCATACGGGAAAGACTAAAAAAATAAATAACAATTCTCTTTATCATTAAACTCTATTTACATTGCTGTAGAGTCTGTAAATCAAATCATTATTATTTTTTGTCATGTACTTAGAAAAAGTTGTTTAAAACCTAAGTTCGACATAAGCTCAAATAGTTAAAAAGTCGTCAAATCGAGTGTTTTTTCGTAATGTAATGAAGAAAAAATGTATCGAGATTCGCTTTTTTGTAGTAAAAATCACTATTCTCGATACAATTCTCCTTCGTC
>CALFCI010000149.1 GCA_937951135.1 uncultured Aquimarina sp.
GAAAATTATACCTGTTTAAAAAGTAAAACAATACCGCTAGCTAGTAAAACAAAGCCAGCATCTCTCTTCTAGAAAATCTTGCATCGTGTGTTGATAATTTTAAAAATTATCAACGCTACATACTATGGGATTTTCAAAAAAACAGCATCTTCAAAATAATATTGAAGCCATCAAAACGGTATTACAACTTGAACAATTAAAAAGGCAAGCCAGTACCGAAGAATTAAAAAAACTGCAAAAATATGTGGGATTTGGTGGACTCAAATGTGTGTTGCACCCTGCTTCCTCTTTTAACGATATAACCCATTGGTCTAATGCGGAAGTAGATTTATTTCCTTTGGTTAGTGAACTCCATCGAATTTTACAAGAAAATACTCCCGACCAAAAAACATATAAACGCTATATGGACAGCATAAAAAGTAGCGTCTTAACAGCTTTTTATACTCCTAAACCATTGGTGGATAAAATTGGAGAAACGCTACAAAATAATAACATAAAAGTGAATACTTTTTTAGACCCTTCAGCAGGTATGGGTGTTTTTATCTCTGCTTTAGGGGATAATAATTCAGTAGCATTTGAAAAGGATTTACTTACTGCAAAAATGCTTCAATATACCCATGACAATGCAATGGTACAAGCTAAAGGTTTTGAAACCATTGATAAACAATACCTCAATCATTTTGACCTTGTAAGTAGTAATATTCCTTTTGGAGATATTGCTGTTTTTGATCCTGAATATTCAAAAAGCAAAGACGAAGTTCGTATACAAGCTTCTAAAAGTATTCACAACTACTTCTTCTTAAAAGGAGTAGATACACTTCGTGAAGGAGGACTATTAGCTTACATTACTTCACAAGGCGTTTTAAACAGTAGCAGAAATGAACCGATACGTAGAAAACTATTAGAAAACATGCAGTTAGTTTCTGCCATTCGATTGCCTAACAATCTGTTTTTAGACAATGCAGGAACAGAAGTGGGAAGTGATTTTATACTGCTTCAAAAAAACAGTCAAAAACAACAACTTTCACAAAAAGAACAAAAATTTATCAGCAATTATGTAACACCAGAAAACACCCCAAGTAATCGCTTGTTTGAAGACCCAAAAAATATCCTTTTTACCAAACAATATACAGATACCGATCCGTATGGAAAACCTGCGACCATTTACTGGCATGAGGGAACTCCAGAGAGCATGGCAAATGACTTCGGATTGTTATTACAAAATGACATACAACAGAATTTCAATGCCGGTTTATATCTAAACAAGCAATCCAAACAAACCGCTCCTAGCATTGAAAAACCTATTAAAAAACAAGAAATAGCTTCGCAAGAAACCGTAACAACTTTATACGATTTATTCAATTTTAGTCAAGAAGAACGAGACCCGAATTACAAACCTAAAAAACAGAAAAAGAGGAAACAAAAAACAGGAATTCCTCTAAAAACAACACCAAAACCACCTAAAGTTTCAAATACTCCTAAACCGTTTACAAAGCCTATTTTAAACCACTACCAAGAAGGCTGTTTAGTGCATTTCGAAAATCAAATAGGCTATCTAAAATCGTTTCCTGCAAATCCTACTTTTCATCCACTACTACTAAACTCATTACAAGAGCAAAAAGTAGCGCAATATATCCCACTTCGGGATGCTTATTATGAGCTGTATGAAAAAGAATATGCTACTCAAATGGAGCAACCAACATTACGAAAAAACCTCAACTCCTATTACGATGCTTTTATAAAAGCAAATGATTACTTGAATGCCTCTAGCACTGTAAAATTACTAAAAATGGATACGGCTAGTAATGAAATGCTATATCTAGAACGCAGCCAAGGGGATGCTTTTAGTAAAGCTGATATCTTTTTTAGACCTGTAGCTTTTAATTCCGAAGAGATTGATCACATTCAAAATCCTAAGGAAGCGCTCGCTGCTTCTCTCAATAAATTCTCTAAAGTGGATTTAGAGTATATGCAAACCATTAGCCAATTATCGGAACTAGAATTAAAGAACACTTTAAAAGATCAAATACATTACCATCCCATAGCAAAAGAATATCAAGTGAGCGATCAGTTTTTAGCAGGTAATGTCATTCAAAAAGCAAAAGAAATTGAAGCTTATATTCATGAAAATGCTAATGATACCGAGGCTCAAGAATCTTTAAAAGCATTGCAAGCTATTTTTCCTCGTCGTATTGCTTTTGAAGAATTAGATTTTAACCTTGGAGAGAGATGGATACCTTCTGGAATTTACAGCCGTTTTGCTTCGCATTTATTTGATACTGAAGTAAACATTCATTACGCACCTAATGGAGATGCTTTTTCTGTGAATTGCAAGCGTAAAAACGCTACTATATGGGACAAATACAATGTGAAGAGTGAAAGTAGAAACTATGATGGCATTGCATTATTAAAACATGCTTTAGTAAATACGACTCCAAAGATTACCAAACAAATAGTAGTTGGCGATAAAGAGGTCAAAATTCCAGATAGTCAAGCAATCCAATTAGCAAACAGCAAAATTGATGAAATACGTAGCGAATTTATAGATTGGCTACAGGTACAAAATGATGATTTCAAAAATAGACTGACCAGCTTGTACAACGATACCTTTAATTGTTTTGTAAAACCAAAGTACGATGGTAGTCATCAAAGTTTTCCAGAACTAGATCGAAAAGCATTGGGTATTGACGATTTATACGATAGTCAAAAAGATGTGGTTTGGATGATAAAAAACAATAACGGTGCAATTTGCGATCATGAAGTAGGCGCAGGAAAAACACTGGTCATGTGCTGTGCTTCTTACGAGCTTAAACGATTAGGATTAGCCAACAAACCTATGATTATCGGATTAAAAGCCAATGTACATGAAATTGCAGAAACTTATCGAAAAGCCTATCCGAACGCCAAGATTCTATATCCTGGAAAACAAGATTTCTCGCCCAGTAAACGCCAACGCATTTTTGGAGATATTAAAAATAATAATTGGGATGCTGTGATTTTAACACACGATCAGTTTGGTAAAATTCCGCAATCTATAGAAGTGCAACAAGAAATTTTACAAGCAGAACTTGATAATGTAGAAGATAATTTGTGGGCTTTAGAAAAACAAGGAGAAGAAGTTTCTAGAGGTATGATTCGTGGCATGCACAAACGCAAAGAGAATTTAGAAGTAAAACTAAAATCACTAGCTCATGACATTGCGGAGAAAAAAGACGATAGCATTGATTTTAAAATGATGGGCATTGACCATTTGTTTGTCGATGAAAGTCATAAATTTAAAAACTTGATGTTCAACACACGTCATGATCGAGTAGCTGGTTTAGGAAACTCACAGGGAAGCCAACGAGCACTGAATTTATTATTTGCTTTACGAACTATGCAA
>CALFCI010000150.1 GCA_937951135.1 uncultured Aquimarina sp.
AATTTAACCCACAATATATCACCAAAAACAAAGAAGAATACTTAAAAAAACGATTAATACAACTTGAAAAATTAAAAGAAAAAACAGAGTTGTTACTTGCTGATTATCAAAATGTTGCTTAGTTAGTTATATGATAGGTTATTAAGAATTACGATATACGATTTCAGATTTTAAAATCGCAAATTGAATAATAACATTTTATGTTTGAATTTACCCAAAAGAAAAATGATGAATACCCGATAATAGCCTTAGTATAGGGTTCCAAAAGATTAAAAAAAGAGCACTAAGCCTTTTGAACTAGATACTTTTTGTCCATCCAAAATGTGCCAAATGGGACAATAGAACAAAGTAATACTATGGCTAGTGTTTTAAGAGTCCACTGTTTTTCTACTTTTACTAAGATCGCTAAAACTATATACAATAGAAAAAGTACACCATGAGCCATTCCTATAACTTTATTAGGCTCACCCATATCAAAAATATATTTTAATGGCATAGTGACAAAAAGAATAAGTAAGAACGAAACCCCTTCTAAAAAACTAAGTATTCTAAAGCTGTTGATCATAATATTGCAACTAAATTTATGAGTTATACCATCCTAAGCATATAATGATGTATCCAAGACGCTATTTTTTTAGGGATATAAAACCTTCGAACTCAGGACAGGCTACTGTGATTATATGACATAGCATTGGCTACAGAATATATTTAGAGTAAAAATAGTCGGCATGTGACATTATATGCTTAAAATGGTAGTACAAAGATACAATATGATCTAGAGTTATAAAATCGAAATTATGATTTAGAACCGAATTCTTGTTCAAATAATTCCAATTGAAAATGTGGGATGGTGGCCAATAAATGGTCAAAAATATCACCTACAATAGTTTCGTAATTTTTCCATTCTTTATCAGTACTGAACGCATAGATTTCTAAGGAAGTACCTTGTGTTGTAGGAGCAAGTTGACGGCACATAATCATCATATCTTTGTTGATATAGGAATGCTGCTGTAAGTAAGACTCAACATAGGTTCTAAAAACACCTATATTAGTAAGGTTTCGACCATTCACTAATGTGCTTTTATCTATCGTATGTATGTCATTATAACTATGAATAGTTTCTTTAGCCTTCTGTAAATAAGTCTTGATCAGGCTTATTTTTTCTAATTCAGCAATATCACTAGGGGATAAAAACTGAATACTAGAAGCTCTTATGATTAGTGAACGTTTAATTCGACGCCCTCCAGAATCAAGCATACCACGCCAGTTACGAAATGATTCAGAAGTAAGGTAATAGGTTGGGATTGTAGTGATTGTTTTATCAAAATTCTGAACCTTTACTGAAGATAAATTAATTTCAACAACATCACCATCCGCACCATACTTAGCCATCGTAATCCAATCTCCAATACGTACGGTATCGTTTACAGCCACTTGGATACTCGCTACAAAACCAAGAATAGTATCCTTAAAAATCAAAAGAATAACTGCCGACATAGCTCCTAAAGCGGTTAAAAATGTCAATACAGATTGACCAGTAATCGTAGAAAAAACAAGAGTAATACCAAAAATCCATACAATAATCATAAATACCTGGACATAACTATCTATTGGTTTATCTTGAAAAGAAGAAAGTGATTTTAAGAAATCCCTACAGGTTCTTAACACACTTCTAATCGTCCATATAATGAATATAATAATAGAGATGCTGAGCACTATAGAAATCCAATGTTGGAATTTTGGGAAGGCTATAAATATTGCAGGTAATATCCATTTTACAATGAGTATTGGAATGATATATGCTAAATGGTCAAAAGTTTTATTTTGAACTAAATGGTCATCAAAACTGTTTTTAGACCGTTTAGCATATTTCCGAAACAACCGTATAAATATTCTTTTAATTAACTGATGAACAATCAACATTAATATGAAGGCACCAATAAGTACGGCTCCTAAATTGAGAAGTTCAGCAATATCCTCTGACATTCCGTTAGCAATAAACAAATGATAAAAATACCGCAGTATACCTTTCATATTGATGTGAGTAATTGGTGAGCGTGAAATGAGTTTAAAAATGTACTATACTAAATTAAAGATCGCAATCGCATATAGTGCAAAACGTAGAAAACGTAATAGACCAAATAATAAGTAGTTTATAAAAGAATATTTAATCATTCCTGCCGCAATACTAGTAATAGAAAACGGAATAGGTAATAAAGCGCCAACTACAATTAAAAAACCACCCCATTTCCTCGTGTTTTTAATGTGCTTCGCCATTTTAACCTCTAGATAGGTGTGTATTTTAGGTATCTTAGTAATGGATCTGCCAATGCCATAAGAAATGATACCTCCTAAATAGGATAACGTAGCTAATATAGTAAGGGATAGTATTGGTGTACTCGTTTTATCACTCCACGCAATAAAAATTTCGGGAGGAATCAATCCTAAAAGTGATTCTGAAGCAAAAAATACACTATACACTACAATATCAGTATATGTTGTAGTTACGTAGTGTAACAAATCATTGATATTAATTACGCAAAAATTAATAATCAATAATGCAGCGATAAACAATAGAATAGGGGGAAGTGCTTTTTTAAGGCTGGTCCCTAAAAACTTATAAAAACCAGTATAACTATAGTACTGATGTAATAGTTGTAATCTTGACTTTCGTATGGATTTAGAAGCGGGTTTCATTCAAATGTTTAAATAAAGGATGCAAATTAACTTAATTATTTATTCATTAGACACAAAATTTTCATAAACTTTCACCGGACATCCATTTTTTTTTTAATAGTTGTTAAAACTTTAGTGTTTATATCCCCTTTTAGTTGCTATGTCTACTATAGTAGGCAAACCAAACCTTAAGAATAAAATATGAATACATATTTAATGTGTTATGCCTGAGTATATGACAAAAAATAGTTGTTCTCAATTCAACGTTACGTCATCAGTTTGTGATCCAGACCTACTAGGTTTCCAAAACCTAGTAGGTCTAACAGAACACCTAGCTATAAAACAATGGTTATCAAAAATTTAAAGTATAGAGACTGTTCTTTGTCATGTACTTAGGTGTAATCTTATAAGTTAACAATTCTATAGAGTAAAAGAAAATAATTTTAGTAATTTTTGAAGTAAAAAAACCATAATCAAGGTTATGGTTTTAGTCAATGTGATACTATATGGTATTCGTATGTTGTATCTATCTTGGTTATAGGATCAAACTACTTTAAAAAGCAATTAAAGCATCTCTATATTCTTTAAGATCGGCAACGTTCGTTTTATTATCCAAATCTTTAATTAAAGCAATCATATACGATAAACTTTCTACAGGATTGTCTGTAATACTTTCTACAACAACATCAACTTGATCAACATTTTCGTCTTCGATAGGCTCATCATCAGGAATTGTAATAGAAAACGTATCCGTTTTGTTGATATGTTCACACGTAAGACGAAGCACTTTTACCGCTAAAGGAATTTGTTCCTCTAGCGCATAAGATCTAACTGCTAATAAATCTTCTGTTACTGTATTTGTAATAATTCCGGATCTGCTTAGATCTGCCAGAATTTTATCGATCAATTGTTGAGCCTTTTTATTTTTCAATGAAATATGAATTAGATGCGTTATATTAACTTCAAGCAAATTTAAGAGTTTTAAACAATTTTATAAAATCTTTTACTGCTATTTATTATAAACATTCGTAAAAGATAAAATAAATAAATTTTTATTTCAACTATAAATTCAGATATAACAGACTATAACATTGATAATCAGTGTATTGAAAATTAAATCCTTGTATTCCGGCTAAAGTTTGTGGTTTAGCCGTAGACCTATGTCTGTAAACCTTTATATCTTTGAAAAGTATTCCAATTACAATTTTTCCCTTACTTTTTTTGTTTTCCCCATACTTACCTCCTTAGAATACAGGAGGTAAGTTCTTTTTTTTCAAAAATAACAGGTAAACAAGCTTCATTTTATTTTTTTTTAAATTCAAATTAGTATTCCTTTGACATTCATTTACTAAGAACTATGTTAAAGTTTAACGCTTGGATATCAGCAGCACGTTTACGAACATTGCCATTATCTTTATCTGGAATACTAGTAGGTTTTGCATTAGGACATCATTTTTTTAAGAGTTCACCTGTGCAGGGCGTAATGGCTGATTCTGGAACTTCAATTTTTTGGTTGGCAATACTTACTACCTTAGGGTTACAAATTTTATCCAATTTCGCCAATGATTATGGAGATGGTGTAAAAGGTACAGATAATGAAGATAGAATAGGGCCTAAACGCGCATTGCAAAGTGGTATATTATCCAAAAAAGAAATGCAATTTGGGATTATAATGACGGCTATATTTAGTTTTGTATCAGCAATACTATTAATCTATGTAGCATTTGGAAGTACAAATATTGGATATTCTATTTTCTTTTTAGTACTAGGGTTGTTGGCCATTGCAGCGGCAATTAAATATACGATGGGAGATACTGCTTATGGATATAGAGGCTTGGGTGATATTTTTGTTTTCATCTTTTTTGGGTTAGTCAGTGTGATCGGTTGCTTTTTTTTATATACTAAAACAGTTGGGCTCCTTCCTTTTTTTCCTGCAATCACTATTGGTTTATTAAGTACAGCAGTGCTCAACCTTAATAATATGAGAGATCATGATAATGATAAAGCATCTCATAAAAATACAATAGTAGTAAAGATGGGAGTGGCCAAGGCTAAAAAATACCATTACATTTTAATTATAGGGGCTATGGTTTCAATGCTATTATTCTTGAAACTAACATTTCAATCGTATATGAATCTGTTATTTTTAATTTCGTTTATTCCGCTCATACTGCATCTGCGTACTGTGGTGCAAATAAAAGAAAGCAAAAACTTAGATCCTGAATTGAAAAAAGTAGCATTAAGCACTTTTGTGTTTTCATTGTTATTTAGTATTGGACTTTTACTTTAATATGGTATTTATATGAAGGCTACCCATCATAAATATATTCTAGAATTTAAACAACCTAGTGGTACATCAAGGGGCGTATTACGAACTAAAGAAACCTGGTATATCATGCTCCATAAAGAAGGACGGATGGGAATAGGAGAGTGCGGTATTCTGCGAACATTAAGTATTGATGACCGTCCAGATTATGAAGCCATGTTACAGTGGACGTGTGCAAACATACATTTGGGAGTAACAAAACTTTGGGAAGCCCTTATGGCGTTTCCAAGTATTCAATTTGGTGTAGAAATGGCATTTCAATCGCTAGAGAGTACAAATCCTTATGTACTTTTTCCATCGTCGTTTACCAAAGGTAAATCTGCAATTAAGATCAATGGATTGATATGGATGGGAACAGCAGAGATAATGAAAGATCAGATTCACCAGAAGTTAGCCAAAGGGTTTTCTTGTATAAAAATGAAGATTGGTGCTATTAATTTTGAAGAAGAACTATCCTTGTTATCTCACATTCGATCACAATTTCCTGAGGATCAAGTAACACTTAGAGTCGATGCCAATGGCGCATTTGCACCTCATGAAGCTTTAGATAAATTAAAAAAGTTGAGTGCATTTGATTTGCATAGTATTGAACAACCCATTACCCAAGGACAACAGGATAGTATGGCAAAGTTGTGTGCAGAAACACCTGTACCTATTGCCTTAGATGAGGACCTAATAGGGGTTTTTAACCGGAACGAGAAAATAGAATTATTACAAAAAATACAACCGCAATACATTATCCTGAAACCCAGTTTAATTGGTGGTTTTAGAGGAACTCAAGAATGGATTGATCTCGCAGATAGTTTAGGAATCCAATGGTGGATTACTAGTGCGTTAGAAAGTAATATAGGGCTTAGTGCTATCGCACAATATACCTATATGTTACAGAACGAATTGCCTCAAGGTTTAGGAACAGGAAGTTTATATACCAATAATATAGAAAGTCCGCTGCACGTGAAGAATGGAGCATTGCACTATAGCCCTTCTACAGCATGGAATATTGACGTAATCACAAAACAAACCCAGTAAACATGTATATAGAACAAGGAAATACAGGAGCATTAGGGAAATGGAAATATGTACCCATACCAATAGCCTTTTTTACGTTGATGGTATTAAACTACATTGTCATTAAATTTGGAGGTATTGACATTAATGCAGTCATGAGTGCACAAATTTCAGAAAACGGAAAGAATTGGTTTTTTGCAGAAAACTTGATCCCTTTCATTCTATTTTTAGGAGGACTTTTATGTTGGGTGAAATACATACATAAGCAATCTATTCTTTCCTTAACAACGTCTAGAAAAAGCGTAGATTGGAGCCGTGTGTTTTTTATGTTTATGTTGATGATGATTTTTATTCTAAGTGCCACGGCACTAAGTTATACGCTAGATCCTACACAATTTGAAATTCAGTTTGACCCTATTCCATTTGCAATTTTAGTCGTGTTATCTATCGTGTTAATACCGATACAAACGAGTTTTGAAGAGTATTTTTTTAGAGGCTATTTACTTCAGGGGATAGGGGTGATCTCAGGAAACAAGTGGTTGCCATTAATAACCACATCCATACTTTTTGGATTGGTACACTCGGCCAATCCCGAAGTAGAGAAAATAGGACCACTAATTATGGTCTACTATATCGGCACAGGATTATTTTTAGCCATTATCACACAAATGGATGAAGGTCTAGAACTGGCTTTAGGGTTTCATGCTGCTAATAATTTAGTCACAGCACTATTAGTGACCGCAGATTGGACTGCTTTTCAAACCAATTCAATTTTAATAGATCTATCAGAACCTAGTGGTGGTTATGATATACTGATTCCAATTCTAGTGGTATTTCCTATAGGCATACTTATTTTATCAAGAAAATATAAATGGACCGATTGGAAAACGAAACTTTTTGGGAAGATAGAAGTTAAAATTTAACTTTAACATGACGTATTGTTTACATTAAGACAATATAATTATATAGTATAAACCAGAGATTTGAACAGATGAAATCCATAACCGATACATCATTTCCTCCAATTCATCATGATTTTACAATCAATGGAATGCGGTATGCAGATCAAAAGATAGATTCCATTAGTAAAGCATTAGTAGACCAAGGTGAAGCAAACGATCAAGAAGTGGGAGCGTTTTTGAACGATTGGACAAATGCAAAGTCATACATCACAGTGCGTACTTCAGGATCTACAGGAACGCCAAAAGAGATGAAGATTGCTAAGCAATATATGATCAATAGTGCTCAAGCGACAGGAGATTTTTTTAAGGTGAAAGAAGGTACTACCGCCTTATTATGTCTTTCTTTAGGGTATATAGCAGGTAAAATGATGTTGATACGTGCCATGACTCTAGGGTGGAAAATTGATTTGATACCCCCAAAAACAAATCCTTTAGATACGGTATACAAACAGTATGATTTTTGTGCTATGGTACCTTTACAATTAGACAACTCATTAAACCGATTACATTTAATTAAAAAGTTGATTGTTGGAGGAGGATGTGTTTCTGAAGCTTTAAAAAAACGAATTGAAGGCATTCCGACTAAAATTTATGAAACCTATGGAATGACAGAAACAGTTTCTCATATTGCAGCAAAACGATTAAATCCAAAAAAGAAAGAAAGTATAGCAAAAACACATTTTAAAGCATTACCCAATATTAGTTTAACAGTAGATCACCGTGATTGCCTAGTGATTAAAGCACCACTATTAGCAGCAAAACAAGTGGTTACTAATGATGTAGTACATTTAAAAACCTATAAAAAGTTCATTTGGAAAGGACGTTATGATAACGTAATTAACAGTGGAGGGGTAAAATTATATCCAGAAGAAATTGAAATAAAACTACAGCCTTATATTGACCATCGTTTCTTTATCACTTCAATACCTAATGCTGTGTTGGGTGATGAACTAGTACTTGTCGTTGAGCATTTTGATGATAGTAAGGTACAAGTAATCATACCCGCTAAATTGGAAAGTATAAAAGAGCTCTCAAAATACGAACTACCGAAACGTATATATACATGCACCAAATTTATAGAAACCGAAAATGGTAAAATACAACGTACTAAAACGCTAGAGTATATTATAAGTCTATAATCAAAACACTTTCGGACATGACAAAAGTTAGGAAGTATCTAAAAAATAGTAATTCAGGAACTTTTTTGAGCATATCATCTTTCGTAATGTTTTAACCACCCGATGTGTCGGGACAAGAGACAATCCCGAATCCTCCTTTAGGTTTGTTCTATTAAAAATAGAGTGATTATGATTTTTTGTCAGGTGCTTAATAGATACTACGGTGATCTTTATAGATCACGAATAGTATCTATATTCAATTCATGACCTCCAAGATGTGACCTAAATTCAGTTTGTGGTATAATTTGAGCAACTCGTTGTTGTTCTAAAATCACATTTTTTCGTTCAAAGTAAGGATCTTCATCACCTACAATGTGTACTACTTTGGTCGAATCCGATAAGAAATCAAAATCTTTGGGCTGCAACTCTTTAGGGAAAACCCCAGAAATCATAATAAAGGCATTACAGCTTCTTTTTCTATCCTTTAGCCATCGAGAAGCAATACTAACCCCTTGTGAATACCCTAGAATATTTAAATTGATATGCGCCGGGATATGCTCCATTTCTAGCACAGCATCTACGTAGTTCAACACCGAATCGATATCGATACTTGTGTTCTCTTTAGTCAGCCAACTTGCACCAACTTTAGTATAGGCATTGTCTTTATAGTATTTCGCAGGAGCTTGTGGCGCAATAATATAGTTTTCAGTAGGATCTAGATGCCTAAATAATGTAATAAAATGTTTACTTAAATATCCAATACCATGAAAAATAATCCAAACCGTTTTGGTTTCATCAGTACATGTATTGAGCGTACTATAGGTATTCTTAGCAGTATATGTGACTTCCTTTTCCATAAAATTATGATATACGTGCAAATATAGAGATACGTTTTTAAGAATAAAGAATCAAAAGACAAGAAGCAGGACTAAAAAAATAAGAAACTCTTCTTCTTATGAAATTCTATATGTATTCCTGAAAAGTCAACTATCTCGGGGCAAGCGCACGAGGCATTCAGCGGAAAACTATTTTTTACATTTCGAGGCACTCCTCGGAGAATTAAACTCCACAATGTGGATTAAATCATTATGGTTTTTTGTCATGTAACTTAGGCATAGTATATGTTTTTGAGCTCAATAACAGTTTTTTTAAAGGCCAAATCATGGGGATTTAGAATCTTAATTTAATCTTGGTTCTTATAGCGATCTTAATATCTTACGATTAGGACGCTATAAGTATTTATGAATAGTTTGGCATTTCCTAAAAACTAAAGCATAGTCATTGTATTTCAATAGACACTTGTGTATTTTTACTCAAAAATAGAAACACAGATGGATGTAACAGAAAAAGAGATCTTAGCGCAATGCAATGCAATGTGCAAAAACACATTAATGGAAACCCTTTCGATTTCTTTTTGTGAAGCAGGAAAAGACTATTTGGTAGCTAAAATGCCTGTGAATTCTACTGTACATCAACCCGATGGTGTATTGCATGGCGGTGCCATGGTAGCATTGGCAGAGAGTGTAGGGAGTGCAGCTTCGTATCTATTTTTAAATACCAAAGATTTTTATATCAGAGGGATAGAAATTGCTGCAAATCATGTAAAAAGTATCCGTACCGGCTATGTATGGGCCAGAGCAGAAATTGTGCATCTGGGTAAAACCACACAGCTTTGGGATATCAAAATAAGGGACGAAGAAGAACGATTAATATCTGTAGTGAAACTAACGACTATTGCAATGCCCAAACCTCAATAATATGACCGCAGAAGCAATGCTAAAACAGATAGCACTTCAATTAGATGATCAATTCCCTTTTGTAGCCTACCGTAAAGCGAATGATCATCAATTAAAAGTGCTATTACAGCGCGATGCAAGAGTGCATACGCATACGAGTACAGATCAAGTAGTGTCGGGGTTTATATTTTCACCATTTGACGATACTCAGCATCCCACATTTTTAATACCATTAGCCGAGAGTATAGCCTATACCGTATCGATTGAAAAAATGGAGGAGGAGCCATTTAAAAATGCAGTAAAACCAAATACAATACTTCCTAAGGCTATCCAGCAACAGCACATTGATATTGTGACTAAGGCGATTACAGCAATTGGAACATCGAGCTGTGACAAAATAGTGGTGTCTAGAAAAGAAGTGATATCGATTAAAAACACAGATACAATTGCAATCCTAAAACGATTATTGATCAAGTATCCAAAGGCATTTGTGTATTGTTGGTACCATCCCAAAGTAGGCTTATGGTTGGGCGCAACCCCAGAGACCTTACTTACCATAAAGAAAAATCATTTTTTCACTATGGCATTGGCAGGTACACAAGCGTATGATCATACCAATGATCGGGAAATGGTTTGGGGACAAAAAGAAGTAACCGAACAACGTATGGTCTCAGATTACATTGTAAAAGGATTAAATACGATAACACCTACCATAACGTGTTCAGAAACGTATACCCATCGAGCAGGAACAGTAGCGCACTTAAGAACCGATATCTCTGGTCGGATACCCAAGAATACGGATAGCACTCAAATTATAAAAGTATTGCATCCTACACCCGCAGTATGTGGATTACCACAGCAAGATGCCAAGGCATTCATTATGGCTAATGAAGGGTATGATCGTAAGTTTTATACCGGGTTTTTAGGAATGCTTCAAAAAGATGAACAAGGGGACTTAAATGCTGATTTATTCGTGAATTTACGGTGTATAGAAATCATTTCAGATACAGCAGTAGTATACGTAGGAGGGGGGATTACCAAAGATTCTGATCCTGAAAAAGAATGGCAAGAAACCATTAAGAAATCTGAAACAATGAAAAGTGTATTGTAGCATTGATACGGAGGGGTTTTATTTTTGAATTACGATGTTAGCGTAACGATTAAAAAAACCATCAACTGACAACGATCAACGATCAACGATCAACCATCAACCATCAACTAAGTTAGAACTACGATTTAAAAAAACAATAAAACATTGATTAAAGATTCGTTTAGCTTCTTTTGATATTGTAATTTTGTGTTTCAGATGAAATCACATTTATATTCTAAAATTCCGCTGGCGCAAACGATTGTAGCCCTATGTAAAGCAAAGCAAATTGCTCATATTGTTATTTCTCCGGGTTCCCGAAACGCACCCTTAACTATTGGGTTTACAGAACATCCAGAGATGAATTGCTATAGTATTGTAGACGAACGCTGTGCGGCTTTCTTTGCATTAGGAATGGCGCAACAATTGCAACAGCCTGTGGCTTTGGTCTGTACATCGGGTAGTGCATTACTCAATTATTATCCAGCAATTGCAGAAGCCTATTATAGTGATGTTCCATTAGTCATTTTAAGTGCGGATCGGCCTATAGAGCGCATTGATATTGGTGACGGACAAACCATTCGACAAAAAAATGTGTTTGCCAATCATATTTTATACGCTGCAAATTTATATTCAGAGGTTGTGGCGGCAGTTGAAATTAAGGATACTCATATATTACAAAAACAGCGTGAAGCCCAAAAGCATAATGAGCGAGAAATTAATTTAGCATTAAATGCAGCCATTTCACAACAAGGGCCTGTACATATCAATGTTCCTTTTTATGAACCCTTATATGATAAAGTAAGTACACCAACAGTACAGCCTAAAAACATCCCATTAGAACAAACAATACATCCCATTTCTGAGCCCCTTATTACTGAAATGCAATCAAAGTGGATGACTTCAAAACGCAAAATTATATTAATAGGGGTAAACC
This sequence comes from uncultured Aquimarina sp., assembly GCA_937951135.1. Lineage (GTDB taxonomy): Bacteria > Bacteroidota > Bacteroidia > Flavobacteriales > Flavobacteriaceae > Aquimarina. The sequence continues at coordinate 11,851 of CALFCI010000150.1, forward strand.
CACCAAAAGGTATAGACTCTAAATGGATTGCTCTTTTTGCTCAAGATCCTTCGGTATTAGTACTTACAGAAACCACCTCTAATGTACATCATAGTAGTCATATTCATTGTATAGATCAATTCATAACACCCCTAACAACAATAGATTTTGAAGCCTTACAGCCCGAAATTTTACTAACGTTTGGTGGGCTAATCATATCTAAGCGTATTAAAGCATTTTTGAGAACATACCAACCTGATGCACATTGGCATATTGATGAAAAGAAAGCCTTTGATACCTATTTCTGTTTAACAGAGCATATAAAAACTACGCCGAATATATTTTTTGATGCCTTTTTCAAAGGTTTAACGAATACTACCAAGAGTGATTATAAAGCCAAAGGACTCGCTATTCGTGCACAACGAATCGAAAAGCATAGAACATACCTAAGTCAAATTCCTTTTTCAGATTTTAAAGCATACGAAACTATATTTAAAGCCATACCAAAAGGGCAAATGATACAATTGAGTAACAGCTCTACGGTTCGATACGCACAATTATTTGATTTAGACCCTTCATTTCAAGTCTTTTGTAATCGCGGAACTAGCGGTATTGATGGAAGCACGGCAACCGCTATTGGTGCTGCATTGGCTTCAGGAATACCAACAACACTACTTACTGGAGATTTAAGTTTTTTTTATGATAGCAATGCATTATGGAATACGTATATTCCTAAAAATTTAAAAATTATTATCATCAATAATAGTGGAGGAGGAATTTTTAGAATACTACCCGGAAATGATAATAGTGATACATTTAATCAATTTTTCGAAACTACACACGAATTGAATGCATCACATTTGGCCAAGATGTATGGTTTTGAATATCAGGGAACTCAAAATTTGATGCAATTAAAAGAAGCGCTTCAACACTGTTATAATGAGGATACAGTACCTCAAATCGTAGAAGTATTTACGCCCAGAACAAGTAATGATCGGGTGTTAATCGATTATTTCAAACGTTTTGTCTAATTGTAAGAGATTAGAATTGAAGTAATCGCTTTTTTTCACAAAGAATTGTATTATATTTGAGATCATAATCAATTTGCTATCATTGTTTTAATTTTTATACTAAAAGCTTGATAGTTTTTCAAAAATGACAACATTTTAAAACACAATTATCTTATGAGTAAAAGAGACGAATTAATCCAGAAGTACGCAGCAGACATTAAAGAAAAAATAGGGGAAACACCAGATATGGATCTTTTAACTAAAGTAACTATTGGTTGCGGACCATCAATTTATAACAAAGATGCATCTACCGTTTCTGGAGGTGATCAAAGTGAGAAAGATACTGTAAAAAATAATTTCTTAATTAAGAAATTGGGATTAGCAGATGGTCCTAAATTAACAGAGGCAATCGATGCAGTATTAGAAAAATACGGAAAATCAAACCGAAGTAAGTATAGAGCTGTAGTCTATTATTTATTGACAAAGCATTTTGGTAAAGAATCTATTTACAATAAATAGAGTAAACCACTTCATCGTATAAAAAGGCATTCTTTAAAAGAATGCCTTTTTCTTTTGAAATCGATTAAAGATTAATAGTACCTTTGTTCAAAAATATTAAGATGTTAACAATAGGGGTATATCATACATTAGAAATTATACGGGAAAGAGAACCAGGTCTATTCTTGAGTGATGAATCAGGAAATGAAATTTTATTACCTAATAAGTATGTGCCTGAAACCTTTAATATCTGGGATAAAATTAAGGTGTTTGTATACTTAGATCATTCAGAGCGCCCTGTGGCAACTACCTTAGAGCCTTATGCTCAAGTAAACACATTTGCATACTTAAAATGCACTACAGTTTCTGATATTGGTGCTTTTATGGACTGGGGATTAGAAAAAGAACTTTTTGTACCCTTTAAAGAGCAAGCCTCAAAAATGAGAGCAGGAAGTTGGTATCTAGTGCATGTATATTTAGATGAAGATACCAATAGATTATTAGCCTCTAGTAAAACCAATCGGTTTTTAGAGAATAAAGTGGTTTTATTATCTCCGTATGAAGAAGTGAATTTAATTGCGTCACATCCATCTCCTTATGGTTGGAACATGATTGTAAATCAAAAACATTTAGGATTAGTATACGAAGATGAAATTTTCCAGAAAATAAGTGCTGGTGATGAGATGAAAGCTTTTGTAAAAAAAGTACGTCCTGATGGAAAAATAGATTTGACGCTTCAACGACATGGCTACAGAGGTATTGATGCCAATGCAACTACGGTACTAAAACAGTTGGAAGCTAGTGGTGGATTTATTGATATAGGAGATAAATCACCTCCAGAACAAATCAAAGAAGTATTTCAACTCAGTAAAAAAAGTTTTAAAAAGGCTATTGGCACCTTATACAAAGCTAAAAAAATAAGCATTGAAGAAGATGGGATTAGAATCCTAGAAGAATAAATAGGATGCTCATCTTTTGCTTTCGTATCAAATAGTAGGCGATACGATATTTCTTAAAGACCCCAAAATTATATAAAATTGAGTACACTATTTTTTAGTTTAGATAGCGCTATCTAAAAATGGTATACTTATCTCAGGTATGGTTTGAATGTATTGGAAAATAAAATTAAGTTTTTATCCCAGTACATTCAAATGACAAATGAGACAAACCTATTGAATTATTTATATTTGGTGTGTATATCCCGCAATTAATGTAGTTCAATACAATATAATATATTATTTTTGAAGTGTTAAAAAAATCATAAATGAGTTCTATCGATTGGCAGCAAGTAAAAGAGTATGAAGATATTACGTATAAAAAGTCAGACGGTGTTGCGCGAATAGCCTTCAACAGACCTAATATTCGTAATGCATTTAGACCAAAAACTGTATCTGAATTATTTGAAGCATTATTAGATGCTAGAGAGGATACGAGTATTGGTGTAGTATTGCTATCTGCAGAAGGCCCCTCTACCAAAGATGGAGTCTATTCTTTTTGTAGTGGAGGAGATCAAAATGCAAGAGGGCATCAAGGCTATGTAGGTGAAGATGGAATGCCTAGATTAAACATTTTAGAAGTACAACGATTAATTCGTTTTATGCCAAAAGTGGTTATTGCTGTAGTACCAGGATGGGCTGTAGGCGGAGGTCACAGTTTACATACCGTTTGTGATCTTACACTAGCAAGTAAAGAGCATGCTATTTTCAAACAAACAGATGCCGATGTGACCAGTTTTGATGGGGGATATGGCTCTGCGTATTTAGCCAAAATGATAGGTCAAAAAAGAGCAAGAGAGATTTTCTTTTTAGGACGAAATTATTCTGCACAAGAAGCTTATGATATGGGTATGGTTAACGCGGTAATACCTCATAAAGAACTCGAGGATACTGCATACCAGTGGGGGCAGGAGATTTTAGAAAAATCACCAACATCAATTAAGATGCTGAAATTTGCTTTTAATGCTACAGACGATGGGATGGTAGGGCAGCAAGTTTTTGCAGGAGAAGCCACTCGGTTAGCCTATATGACAGATGAAGCAAAGGAAGGGCGAAATGCTTTTTTAGAAAAAAGAAAACCAAATTTTAAAAATATAAAGTGGATTCCATAAATAGGTGAATTTATGATTGTATCTACATGATATCTTAAAGTATTAAATTAAGTACAAATGACTAAGAAAGAAGATGAACTTTTGTCAATACAATATCAGATAGAAAAGACAGGAGTGCGACAACAGCGGTTAGAAGAAGGATACGAATCTGTAACTGCAGCGTTAAAAAAAAGTAAACGAAATAATAGAATCGTACTAGGATTATTTTTAGTAACTATTCTCATTGGAGCTGCATTAGTATTGGGGTATAATAATAATCTACTACAACAGTTTAAGTCCAAATTCATTACCGGTACCAGTAATGAAGATAAAGCGAATAGCATAAGTGAAATCGATGTTATGCAAGAGGCAAATGACTCTTTACAAATAGAATTGGCAAAGTTAAAGTCTGAGATTACTGTATATAAATCAAAGATAAAGCAACAGGAACAACAGCAATTAATTAATCCATTAGAAAATACATTACCACCTATTGTTGATACGAATCTCGTTAATACGACTATTCAAGAAAAATCACCTACAATAAAAAAAGAAACAAAAAAAGAAATTGTAAAATCCAAGTATCGGAAACAATATTGTTATCCAGTTAAAGCATTTAAACGGGATGATGTAGGTTTTATCGAAGTAGATTATATTGAATTTTTTGAAGGAAATCGGGCAGTCCGGGAAGCTCGGAAACATAATAAAGCAGAATATGATTTTAATGCGAAAGGGGATACTATATTTTTTCTAAAGACGAATCATTTCATTAATAATAAAAATAAAAAATTAAGAATTTTAGAGTTAGACGATAATGTGAGGGTTTTAGGAGTCAATCAAGTAAATAATGGATTCTCTATAAAATCATTGCAAAGTATTGTCGCTAGAAAACCTATTTTATTATTAGAAACAAATGATGGTATTGTATATCGTATCTCTGAGAAAAAAATCTAATAGATAAGCTTTAGCCTCTTAAATAAAATTGTAACATCCTCAGTGCATTAAGGAATCCCCGTAATTATAATATACTATACAAGTATAAAGCGTAATTCTTTATGAAATATGTTTTATTTGTAGAATTATTTGATTATTTTAGAGTCAAAATAATGATTGAATCTATAGTTAAAACAGTTCAGGAAAGCGTAATTTTCCAAACTTAGAAAACGTATTATTTTTTGTAATTCATAGTTCAGGATGTAATTTACATAATCCTTAACACAGTACATTTTATAATGAAATCAAAATTAATTAAAGAAAAGAAGCTTATCACAATCCAGTATACGATTGAGAAATCTGAAATACAACAGCGAAAATTAAAAAATGATATCGTTGATTTATCTACAAAACTTCAACAAAGCAAGCTCAATAATGGTATTATGCTTGGGGTTTTAATTGTAGTATTGGTTATAGGTGCAGTTTTGATGCATTTTTCAAATACTGAAAAAATGTCCAATTCCGATTATAAAAGTGTACAAGCGTATGGTGCATTTCAAGAAGCTCAAAAAGTAGATGATTCATTAAAATTGGCAGTACAAAGATTAACTAAGGAATTGTCTAGCTATAAACTAATCCAAGCAAGTCCATTAAAAGCCAGTATAGTTGCACCATCAATTGCAGATGTTGTTGTTCCTGCAAAAGAAATAAAGAATGTATCCATTGTGAATAATGGACAATCAAATACGACTGCTTCAAAACAATTTATAAAACATTCTTGTTTTGTCAATAAGATATTTAAAATGAATGGGGTTGTATTCATTGAAGCCAATATTATAGAAGAAGATAAAAATAAAAACAGATCAAAAACAGTACAAGTACTGCAATTGCATAAAGACGTAAAAATTCATAAAGGAAATGGAGTATCAATAGCATTTGATATGAAAATATTTCAAAAAATAATGGAAGATAAACATATTCTGAACATCCTAATAAAGGATAGAGTTGTCTATAGAATAAATGAAGAAGAACGATTATAATACCGTATTATAATGCCTGATATTAAAGAAGAAGATTTACTATCATTACACCGCCAGATAGAAGAAGCCGAAAAGAAGCAAACTTTGCTTGAGGAGCTACTATCTGAAAAATCTTCACGTCTTAAAAAAATTGATTTTACCAAGAAAAAATTAGTACTGGTATGTGCTGGTATGGTATTATTAGTAATCTCACTCACCAGTTATTTTTCTTACGCAGATACCAATAGTAATATCAGAGAAATTCGTGCCGAAGATTTTTTAACCATGGGAACAACCATAGATACGTTAAAGAATCAATTAGAAGATCTCAAACAAGAAAAGATAAATTTAGAACAGATTAAAGATTTGTATCTATTTCGGAGTTTGATTAAGAAGGAGAAGGTATACTCGGTACAAATGAATTCTTTTACAGATCAAAAAGTAGCGTTATTTTCTGAAAAGTTTACCAATACTAGATTTTATAATGATTCTTTATATTACAAATTTAGTCTAGGTATTTTTGAAACCCTTCCTGAGGCTCAAGAGTTTCGTAAATTTTTAATCTCCTCGGGCTTTGATGACCGTATTTTTGTCATTTCTTATAAAAATGGAAAGCGCATTCGAATTGAAAATGCAGAATAGTCACAAATTAAACTATTTCTTTAAGATCCTTATTGAAAAAGAAAATTAAAGATCACATCCAATTGATTTTGCGTTCTAGGCTCATGAATATCAAAATCACTGGTATACAATATAGTTTTACCGACAAATTCAAATGTTTAAGCGCGATTTTGGTTGGCATGCTTCACAAAGTACTTTTTGTGATTGGGTAAACTACTGTTGCGTGTTGCTTGAACCGCTTTACAATGCCTTAAAACAAAAAATAATCTTTAGCGATTATATTCAAACAGATGAATCTTCAATAAAAGTGCTAGATAAAGATAAAATACGAAGTACACATCAAGGCTATTTGCAATGCGATGGTTACAAGGTGTATGATAAACTTGGTGCACAAGAAAATATAACTTTAATAGGTTGCCTAATACATGCCCGAAGAAAATTCTTTGATGCACAAGAAAACGATTCACAAAGAGCTAGAC
>CALFCI010000151.1 GCA_937951135.1 uncultured Aquimarina sp.
AAGCACTAAAAAAGGCAACCCATACTAGATGAATTGCCTTTGTAGATTATAGTTATGAAAGAAGTCCTACTCGTCATAAAGCGTAGCAAACGTTTCTGCCGAAATGGTATTCACTGCTGCAATTTTATTTGCAGTATAGTCTACTTCCTTAACATCAGTTTGACTCCAAAAGAACCACTTTCCTGTTTTTCCTCCTTGATCATATTGCCCTTGTGCAATCTTTTTTCCTTTACGATCATAAGAAATCCAAGTGCCTTGTAATTTTCCGTTTTCGTAAAATCCTTGTTGCCTCACTTCTCCGGTATCATAATAATAGGTGCCTTTAATAAGGTCATCAAATTGTTCGAAAGTTGGCTTCACATCCTGTGCCATCATTGCTGTAGAAAATAGTACAGCTACAGCTAATAGTATCTTTTTCATCTGTGTTAGTATTTTAGATTAGGTAATAGGATGTCGACTTTACAGATACAATATACTATTTTTTTTACATTTACACAACATTTAGTTAACGTTAAGTTAACATTTAAGATGTATTTATTTGATAATCAGTAATTTAATAATGTGACAGATGTTGTTGTTTAGAAAGAATCTCATTAGTGCCTTTATATAGATAATTCATTACGGATTGCTATTTTTGAAGATGAGATAACAGACTTCATGCTTTTCGAAAGTAGTAGCAAGTTCAATGTGTAATTGGTATAGGATAGGGATCAATGATCTTAGAGTAAGCCCATGAGGCATCCAACAGGGCAATAGCTTTTCAGGTTTCGAGGAAAGCTTTGGAGAATTAAATTCCACAATGTGGATTAAGATATAATGGATAGAAAGAAAAAATTAATAGAAGTAGCTGCCGTTTTTTTTAGATTAGGTTGTTTTGCTTTTGGAGGTCCTGCTGCTCATATAGCAATGATGGAAGAAGAGGTGGTGCGCAAAAGAAAATGGATGGATCGGCAACATTTTTTAGATTTAATAGGAATCACCAATTTGATTCCAGGTCCGAATTCTACAGAAATGACAATGCACTGTGGCCATGAACGCGCCGGTGTTTTAGGGTTGTTTGTAGCAGGCATTTGTTTTATTTTTCCAGCGGTCGTGATTACAGGAGTATTGGCATGGTTTTATACCACCTATGGAGAATTGCCGGCAGTAGCTCCTTTTATTTTTGGCATTAAACCAGCAGTATTAGCCATTATAGCTGCCGCCATTTTAAAATTAGGGAAGAAAGCATTGAAAAATTGGGAGTTAGGTATTATTGCAATTTTGGTATTGATCGCGAGTGTCTTAGGAGTCAATGAAATTGTAGCGTTGCTAAGTGCCGGAGTTTTAGGGATGGTATACGGATATATGAAATCACAAGTATCTTCCAAATCGATGAGCATTGCACCGTTTTTGATACCAAATGTTTTTGGAGCTATTGTTGCAAAATTATCTTCGCTTCAAGTGTTTTTTACGTTTTTAAAAGTAGGAGCGATATTATACGGCAGTGGATATGTGTTGTTTGCGTATTTGGATACGGAATTAGTGCTGAAAGGCTTCTTAACTCGATTGGAATTGATAGATGCCATTGCAGTAGGTCAGTTCACACCAGGGCCTGTACTATCTACCGCTACCTTTATTGGGTATCAATTAGCAGGTTTTTGGGGAGCGATAGCGGCAACATTCGGTATCTTTCTTCCTTCTTTTCTTTTTGTTTTAGTGTTAAACCCATTAGTTCCTAAGATGCGAAATTCTAAAGCGTTGCGTTATTTTTTGGATGCGGTGAATAGTGCAGCAGTCGCGATAATGGTATTGGTCTTGTACCGTATGGCATTAGATACCGTAACCGATTGGAAAGCAATAAGTATTGCTATAGGGAGTATGATTCTTGTTTTTGGTGTGCGAAAAATAAATCCGATATGGAGTATACTTGGGGGATCAATTACAGGATATTTATTGATCACCGTTTTTTAAAGCTTTTAGGTATTATACGCTACGATTTTAATTTAATTATTTCGTAGAAGAAGCATTTAAGAGTATTATTATAAAGACACAAAGGCGTACGCTTACGCTAAGACGAAGAGAAAAAATAGAACAGTCTAATAATCTATCCATCTTAGCGTAAGCGTACGTCTCTTTTTCTTTGTCTCTTAGTAAAGTGTATAGCTATATATAAATGCGAGTTTTTTATTTGTAAATCGGATCATACCAAACGAACATTAAAATGATCCTTTAGTTAACATGAGTTAATGATATCTTAAAATTAAGCTAACATTAAAATCTGATTAATAAAATATTTTTACAATGTCGTAATGACAACTTGTAATTTCAAAAAATCATATTAGTTTTTGTCGACTTTAATTTTTGAATTACGAAGGCTGACCAATTTTGGTCAGCTTTTTTTGTTTAATCTTAATTTTTTAGCACATAATCTAAGGGTGTCGTGTACTTGATAAAAAGAGGTTAAAACCATCATCCGGAAATAACATTGGGTTAACATTGGGTTAACATTAGAGTTAGTTATTTGCACCGACAAAAATTGATACTGATGATGAAATTAAAAAGTACATTCGCAGTACTAGCTTTACTAGTACTCGTTCATGCAAATGCTCAAGAAATTACCAATACTAAATTCGGAAAAGGGATACTTAATGTAGTCGCTAAGGATAGTTCATGGAGTATGAAGTTTTCAGCACGAATGCAATTTCTTGCAACAAACGGTTGGGATATCAATGATGGTGAATTTAGCAAAGCCGAAACTAATTTTTTACTACGAAGAGCTAGACTTAAATTTGGGGGTTTTGCATACAGCCCCAAATTACAATATAAAATAGAGCTTGGATTATCGAATAGAGATATCTCTGGAGCTTCAGAGTTTACCAGTAATGCGCCTAGATATATTTTAGATGCAGTACTAAAATGGAACTTCTTTGAAAATTTTACATTATGGGCAGGACAAACTAAATTACCGGGCAATAGAGAGCGTGTAATATCCTCAGCAAACTTGCAATTAGTAGACCGTTCTAGGTTGAATAGTAAGTTTAATATTGACCGTGATCTTGGGGTACAACTAAGACACTATATTAAAGTGACAGATCAATTTATAATACAAGAAGCACTAGCACTATCGCAAGGAGAAGGAAGAAATATTACTAGTGGAAATTTAGGAGGACACCAATATACAGCCAGAGTAGAATTCTTGCCTTTTGGAAAATTTAAAAGTAAAGGAGATTATAAAGGAGGAGATTTAAAGAGAGAGCAAACTCCAAAACTGGCGGTGGGAGTGACCTATGATTATAACGCAGATGCAGTTAAAGACAGAAGTAACCAAGGAAGTTATATGGTAACAGATACTGGGTTTTATGAAACAGATATTAAAACGGTATTTATAGACGCCATGTTTAAATATAAAGGGCTATCTTTTATGGCGGAATTTGCAGATAGAGATGCAGCTGATGCTATTGCAGTAAATAATGATGGGACACCAACAGGTGATATCGTTCAGGTAGGAAATGCAGCTAATTTTCAGTTAGGCTATTTGTTTAAAAGTAATTGGGAGCTAGCAGGACGCTATACAAACCTTAATTATGATGCGATTGTAGGTAAAGCACTAGAAGAACAATATACACTAGGTATTTCTAAATATGTAGTAGGTCATAAATTGAAAGTGCAGTCCGATATGAGTTATACCACTCAAGATGGGGATGGAAGTGGATTACAATATCGATTACAATTTGATATTCATTTCTAAAAAATAAATACTATCAAAAGAAGGTCAGAATGTATTTTTTAATTCATTTGGTATAATATAACAGTTTAGTAACACTAAGACGATAATTGATTATAATATTTGCACTCTAAAAAATAAAACTAATGGATAATATTTACTTATTAATGGTTGTTGCACTAGCTATTCTAGCAATTGCAGATCTTATTGTAGGCGTTAGTAATGATGCCGTAAACTTTCTGAATTCTGCAATTGGTTCTAAAGCAGTGTCTTTTAAGACGATTATGATTATTGCCAGTATTGGTATTGCAGCAGGAGCCATTTTTTCTAGCGGATTGATGGAAGTAGCGCGAAAAGGAATATTTAATCCTGGTGAGTTTTACTTTGACGAAATTATGATCATTTTTATGGCGGTTATGATTACGGATATTTTACTCCTTGATTTTTTTAATACCCTCGGGATGCCGACTTCAACAACCGTATCCATTGTTTTTAATCTATTAGGAGCAGCAGTCTCGATTGCACTCATTAAGATTGGAGCAGATCCAGAACAAACATTGTCAGATATAGGGATATATATTAATACCAAAACAGCAACAAAAATTATTACCGGTATTCTGCTCTCGGTAGTGATCGCCTTTTCGGTAGGAGCCGTCGTCCAATTTATTACACGATTGTTATTATCCTATAACTTTCAAAAGAAAGCCAAATGGGTAGGTGCTTTATTTGGAGGAGTAGCCCTAACGGCATTGTTGTATTTTATCTTTATGAAAGGTATTAAAGGAACAAATTATGCAAAATCAATTATAGACGTAGTATATCAAGGAGGTCCAGAAGGATTGCTAGATTGGGCAAATCACTATTTTGGAAGCTCTTATGAAAGTGTAAAGGATTTAGCGAAAGGGCAAAAAAATCTATTTAAAATTGATGGTGATGCAGGTACGATTAAAATGACATTACGTGGCTTTTTAGAATCCTATGTATTCCAAATTATAGCTGTAGGTTTTGTATTATGTTCAGCACTATCATATCTACTTACGGTAGTATTCAAAGTAAATATTTATAAGTTAATAATTATTGTAGGTACATTTGGATTAGCCCTAGCCTTTTCAGGAAATGATTTGGTGAATTTTATTGGTGTCCCAATTGCAGGTTGGCAGTCTTATGATGCATGGGTAAGCTCAGGTATTCCTGCAACAGAGTTTGTGATGGATGGTTTAGCTAAAAAAGTAGATACGCCAGTAATCTTCTTATTTCTTGCTGGTGGAATCATGGTACTTACGCTATGGTTTTCGAAAAAAGCAAGATACGTTGCAGAGACCGAAATTAACCTTTCTAGAGAGGGAGAAGCCAAAGAGCGTTTCAATCCTAATTTTTTATCTAGAGGGATTGTAAGAGGAACGATACTCATATCAGAAGGACTTACGGCAATTACACCAAAACCAATGCTAGCATTTATTGAAAAACAATTTGCAAAAAGCGTTATTGAATTGCCAAAGGATAAAACTTATGAAGTTCCTGCTTTTGATATGGTAAGAGCTGCGGTAAACCTTATGGTGGCAGGAGTATTAATTTCTATTGCTACTTCAATGAAACTGCCTTTATCTACAACCTATGTAACTTTTATGGTCGCTATGGGTACCTCTTTAGCAGATAGAGCTTGGGGAACAGAAAGTGCCGTATATCGTGTAGCCGGAGTATTAAATGTAATAGGAGGATGGTTCTTTACTGCAATAAGTGCTTTTATAGCAGCAGCAACAGTAGCCTTTTTGATTAATCTAGGAGGTCCTGCTATGATTGCAGTATTATTACTGGTAGCCATATTATTACTAGCAAGAAACACTATAAATTATAGAAAAAGAGTCAAAGCAGAAAAAGCAGGAGATAGTTTGAAAAAGTCTGAAAGTAGTTCTATACAAGGAGTCATTGAAGAAAGCGCTGGAAATATCAAGTCTTTTGTAAATAGAGGAAATAAAATTTACACCAGTACTATTGATAGTTTAATTATGTACGACTTACCGGCACTTAAAAAGGCTAAGAAAGGAATAGCGAAGTTGGATGCAGAGGTAGAAGAACTAAGAGATAATATTTTTTACTTTATCAAAAACTTAGACGATTCTAGTGTAGGTGCAAGTAACTTTTACATCAATATCCTAGGGTATTTACAAGACATGTCACAATCGTTAGCATATATCGCTAAAGCAAGTCATAAGCATGTGAACAATAACCACAAGAAACTTCGATTTAATCAAATTAAAGATCTTAAAGAAATCGAAGAGCAATTAAACGGATTATTTGATCAAGTTAAAAAAGCGTTTAGTGAACGAGATTTTGATCAAATCGATACGATTATTAACGAAAAACAAAAACTGTTTACTGAGTTAAGTCAGAAAATTGATAAACAAGTAGCGAGAACAAGAACAGAAGAGAATAGTCCTAAGAATACAACACTATATTTTGGATTATTATTAGAAACAAAAGACTTGATTACAGCTACGATGAATTTATTGACAACCTATAAAGAACATCGATAGTGATTTAAGATTGCGAAGTAGTGTAAAAAAAGGTTGAGTTTAAATATTCAGCCTTTTTTGCGTATTTTATTGACTACAATTCTCCTTTGTCAAATCACTCGATTCGATATCATAAAGTTTACGTCAGTCTATAATTGGTATAATACCAATTATGAGTTAAAATGAGCCTAAATAGACGAAGTTGCTTTCCTTTTATACTACGCTGTGCTTCTTTTTCATAGCAGCGCTACGAAAAAGATAAACAAGGAAGTAGAAAATGAAATGAACGAGTTTATTGGGCTCATTTTAATTTATAATTGGTATAACTACAAACCTGAATTCGACCTAAGAAAATGTATGCCTCCGAGGAACTACACTATAGATTATATCCAGGGAGAAGTTCCTCTAATTTTAGGACACTATAGTCTGGGATTCTCTGAAGCGTATCTTCTAGCCATTCTCTGGGATTGATTTTCTGCATTTTGCAACTTCCA
>CALFCI010000152.1 GCA_937951135.1 uncultured Aquimarina sp.
AACTGTTGAGATTAATGATTTTTTTATCGTTAGCTTTTGCGAATTTTTGCTAAAGGCAAGCTGCTATTCCGAAGCGTCGGAAGCTGAACACGCGTATTGCTGACTTTAGTCAGATTTAAAACCTATGGACTTCTAGTCCATAGTGGTTTAGTTATTCGTGGAATTTTCATTTATTTTAAACAGTGTGGTGAACTTAGTGTAAATGTTATGCCATTAGCAGACACTGTCTGTTGTTTTTAAAAAAACGATATAAAACGTTTCATTCAAATCTATCAAAAATAGGTTTAACAGATTTTTGCTTATAGATTTAGTTTCAAATAAAGTGTCATCTAAATCAAAAATTACTCATAAAGACTGTTCGTTCTCTCTTTCCCTTAATTGGTATCACGAATTTCTACGTCTAGTCATAGCATATAAAAATAGAAAAGGAGCAAGGAAAGCGGCAATTCTAGCAATATAGTTCCCGATTTTTACATAGAATGTCATTTTGGTATTCGTCACTATTGAACCTTCTACGATTCCTTGTTCATTGTAGCCTAATGAAGTCTTAATTTTTCCAGTCTGATCTATAATAGCAGAAATTCCAGTATTGGCACTTCGAACAACACTTCTTCGAGTTTCAATCGCTCTTAATCTTGCATAGGCAAGGTGTTGTTGATGTCCTTGTGTGTTGCCCCACCAAGCATCATTGGTGATAATCGCTATAAAATTAGCTTTGTTTCGGACATACTCAGAGATAAATTCACCATAAATACTTTCGTAGCAAATTACAGGAGCTACTCCAATACTATCTTTGGTAAAGAATACTTCACGTTCTTGTTGCGTTGTTTTTTGAGCAACAGTACCTCCTAGGTCAATCATAGCATCTCCCATAATAGGATGTAGTACACTTTTGTACGGAAAATGCTCTACACCTACCACTAGTTTTGTTTTGTGATACAGTTCTGTAGTTTTATCCGGTCGAATAAAAAAAGCAGAATTATAATCATCATAAAAATCATTGGGCTTAATGATGTTGGTTTGGGCATGTACTTTGGAGCTATCTCTAAAACGGTCATAGATTGAAATGCCTCCTAAAAAATGTGCTTTAGGAGCACTAGTGGTTATGCGTTGTGCTTGTTTTTTTGCGCTAGAAAAAGGAAAACGGCGAATGTGCGTATTTTCGGCAAAAAAGGTTTCAGGTGCAATTACAAAATCAATATCCTCAGTAAGTTTTGGAGTAACCATGGCATTAAGATAAGCACCAATCTGTTTGTTTGTAGTGTTATATTTATCTGTATAAGGGTCAATATTAGGTTGTATTAATAATATAGATACTGACTTCGCATCCTTTGGAACCGTATAGGTGTTAAGAATGAGTATAGAAATGAGTATTGGAATACCGATGTATAGTCCATTGCGTAATGCAGTTTTATATAGTATCGTTTTGTCTTTGTGTTTTAGAAAAGAGAGTACACCTTTAAAGATACTACAGTTTACAATCCAGATCCAAAGGGTACCACCAAAGGTACCGGTGTATTCATACCATTGAATCCAAGAGGTATGGTTTGCAAAGCCATTTCCTAAGTTGAGCCAAGGCCATGAAAATTCCCAATGCAAATGAAAATACTCAAAACCTATCCATAGACACACTAAAAAAAGCATACTAATTTTAAAAGTACTTCTTCTAGCTACGATATGATAGCATAGGAATACCAATGCCATTAAGGCTGTATTGGCAATTTCGGCAAACCACATTCCGAAAGGAGTGGAATTGTAAATCCACCACGTTGCAGTCATGTTCCAAATAAAAAAAGAAAGAAATGCGAATCCAAATACGATACTCTTATGGAATCTAAGAGTTCTCACTCGATATTCAACAAGAAGTAAAGGAACAAAACCTAAGAAAAGCAATCCCGGAAAACCATAAGTAGGCCATCCTAATGCTAGTAATAATCCCGATATAATGGCAAGTAGTATATTTTTCACACGTTTAATAGTATAGCGTAAGTTATTGTATTTATAATAACGAAAATAGTTGTATTTCGTTACAAATAAGAAAAATTAGCCATAAAAAAGAAAGTTGTTTTTTCGGTATTAGCGCCTTTAAATTTCTAAAAGGGTATAAGTCTTAGGGTCAAGAATGAATAGTTTGTTATTTTTACGAAAAAATAGACCATGCGGCTTATCAAACAAATACCCAATATCATTACATTACTGAATCTTTTATGTGGGTGTATCGCCACAATATTTGCGGTGCAAAACAGCTTAGTATGGGCAGCTCTATTTGTGATGTTAGGAATTTTATTTGATTTTTTTGATGGATTTGCTGCTAGAGTATTAAATGCACAAAGTCCATTAGGATTGCAATTAGATTCTTTGGCAGATATGGTTACTAGCGGGGTAGTGCCTGGGATTGTGCTCTACCAATTGTTATTACAAGTTGTAGGAAAACCATTTTATGTAGTGCCGAGTACGCTCACCACAGGGCAATTATGGGATAGTATAGATATTTCTTATGTATCCCTACTAGGGCTAAGTGTAACGTTGGCATCTGCTTACCGTTTAGCAAAGTTTAATATTGATACGCGGCAAACGAGTTCATTTATAGGATTGCCAACTCCTGCTAATACATTACTCATTATCAGTTTACCCTTAATCCTTAACTTTCAACCAACACCTTGGATTGTAGCATTACTAATGAATATATGGTTTTTGATCGGGTTAGCGCTAATAAGTTGTTATTTACTCAATGCTGAAATTCCTTTATTCGCTTTAAAATTTAAAACCTGGAGTTTTACTGATAATAAAGTGCGATACCTTTTCTTGCTATTGTCATTAGTATTGATCGTATTGCTTAAGTTTATAGCAATACCTTGTATTATCTTATTATATGTGTTGTTATCTGTAGTGTTTAGAAAAGTTGAAGCAACGAATTAGGATTTAATCCACATTGGGAGTTTAATTCTCCGAAGCTCGTCTCGAAATGTAAAAAATAGTTATCCGACGGATGCCTCGTGAGCTTGCTCCGAGGTAGTTGACTTTAGAATTGAATTCCAAAGTACTATCGAGATCATAACGATAATTGAGTGCTTTAAGGCATTAGTCTTGGTTCTTGATTCTAAAAAGCGAAGCGTTCTTGATTCTTTGCCAAATAACAACTATCAAAAGTCCAATTTCTTTTTTCGCAGTTCAAAGTTTTGGCCTAGATATACTTTACGTACCATTTCATCTGCGGCTAGTTCTTCTGGAATACCAGCTTTCAGGATACTTCCTTCAAACATTAAGTAGGTGCGATCTGTAATGGCTAAGGTTTCTTGTACATTGTGATCGGTAATTAAGATACCAATATTTTTGTCTTTAAGTTGCGCTACAATACGTTGTATATCTTCTACAGCAACAGGATCTACCCCTGCAAAAGGCTCATCTAATAAAATAAAACTAGGATCTGTAGCTAAAGCTCTAGCAATTTCGGTACGACGACGTTCTCCACCACTTAATAAATCACCACGACTTTTTCTAATATGCTCTAAACTAAATTCCTCAATTAAGGATTCCATTTTATGCAACTGTTCTTTTTTAGATAGTTTGGTAAGCTGCAATACACTCAGTATATTATCTTCAATGCTTAACTTTCGAAACACAGAAGCTTCTTGTGCTAAATATCCAATCCCGTTTTGTGCACGCTTGTACATCGGAAACTTTGTAATATCTGTAGTGTCTAGGCTAATGCTACCACTATTCGGCTTCACGAGTCCTACAATCATATAAAAGGAAGTCGTTTTTCCAGCTCCATTAGGGCCAAGTAATCCTACGATTTCTCCTTGGTTCACTTCCAAAGAAATTCCTTTCACGACTTTTCTGCCTTTATATGATTTGATGAGGTTCTCCGCTTTTAATTTCATAGGTTCCAATTCATAATTAGTGTATGCTTATTATCATTAACAATCTGTTACGTCTAACGTTTAAAAATCGTGAAACAGGTGTTGTATTCACAATTTGAAATTCATAATTATGAATTTGCTAGCTGTCGTTTAATTACAATTTTAGAAATCACAATACTAATTTCATACAAGATCAATATAGGTATCGCTACAATAATCTGACTTGCAATATCTGGCGGCGTGATCAATGCTGAAAGAATTAATACGATTACCAAGGCATATTTACGATATTTTTTTAGAAATTCAGGAGTGACTAGCCCTACTTTTGTTAAAAAGTACATCACTACAGGGAGTTCAAAAATCAATCCACAAGCAATTACTGAAGCTCTTACCAGACCAATATAGCTGTCAATATCAAACTCATTAATAACCTCTTTACTTACTTGATACCCGCCAAGAAAGTTTATTGATAATGGTGTGATAATGTAATATCCAAATAGTACACCGGTAAAAAACAATAAGGAACAGACAATAATAAAACCTTTAGAATATTTCTTTTCATTAGAGAGCATGGCTGGAGCTATAAATCTCCAGAATTCATATAACACATACGGAAACGCAGCAATAAAACCAGCGGTGATGGATGTCCATATATGTACAGAAAATTGACCGGCTACTTTTCTGCTTTGCACACTAAAAGGAAGTTCGTTGAAGCACAAGCTTTCATCAAAGCCCAATAGTTTTGCGAAATTACAAAGTCCTTTATAGGTAGGGAAGTCCGCTTTTTTTGGACCAAAAATCAAAACATCAAAAACGAATTCTTTTGCTATAAAAGCTGCTGTAGCCATAATAAGTACGGCAACAATAGCGCGAATTATATGCCATCGTAGTTCTTCTAGATGATCTAGAAAAGACATAGTTTCTGGATTTATTTTTGATTTATTTTTCATTATAAAATACCTTCTCTTATTAAATCATGTATATGTATGATCCCTTTATATTTACCATTCTGCTCGGCTAACAGTTGAGAAATTCCATTTTCTTCTAGCATTTCTAAAGCGTCAACAGCCATGGCATCGTTGGGAATTCGTTTAGGATTAGAGGTCATAATATCTTTAGCCGTTAACCCTTCGAAAGAATTATTGTTAGTAAGCATTCTACGTAAATCTCCGTCAGTGATGAATCCTACAATACTTCCATCTTCGGTAACTGCTGTAGCACCCAATCGTTTTTCGGTCATTTCCACAATAACACTTTTGATATCGGCAGAAGGTGAGACTTCAGGCTTTTCGTTTTTTGTGGTAATATCACTTACGCGTAAATATAATTTTTTACCTAATGCACCACCTGGGTGGTATTTTGCAAAATCACGAATCGAAAACCCTTGTAGATGTAATAAGCATACAGCCAATGCATCTCCCATAACCAATTGTACAGTTGTACTTGTTGTAGGTGCAAGATTATTAGGGCAAGCTTCTTTTTCAACAAATGCATGTAAAATATAATCTGCATGTTTTCCTAAAAAAGAATCTTTATTTGAGGTGATGCCGATAAGTGTATTTTTGAAGTTTTTAATAAATGGAACTAATACTTTGATTTCTGGAGTGTTACCGCTTTTGGAAATACAAATAACGACATCGTCTTCTAGTACAGAACCGAGGTCTCCATGAATCGCATCTGCAGCATGTATAAAAATAGCAGGAGTTCCAGTAGAGTTCATCGTGGCAACTATTTTTTGAGCGATAATAGCACTTTTGCCAATTCCAGTAATTACAACTCTTCCTTTAGATTTATGAATAATATGCACTGCTTTAGCAAATTCTTCATCAATAAGTTCCTCTAGATGTGCGATTGCTTTCGCTTCTTCGTTAATAGTTTTCTTGGCATAAGAGAGTATGGTGTCGTGAATGTTCAAAATTTAGAAAATTTTCGTGTTATCAATCAAAGATTTTATTATCTTTAAATATACAAAGGTATTGAATACCTATAGAATTTTAAATACTACTGCGGTATATTTAAGATTTTAAATTGACACTTCCGCTAAAAAATTGGATAAGGGAAATAGAATTTTTTAGTGTTATCGAATTGAATTGGAATATAAAAGATAAAACATCGAATGGTTTTGAATGAAATCGACCTACAAAATGCTTTAAAAAAGTACTTTGGTTTTAGTCAGTTTAGAGGATTACAAGAGCCTGTTATTCGCAGTATTCTTAGTAAAAAAAATTCATTTGTGATCATGCCTACTGGGGGAGGTAAATCACTATGTTATCAATTACCAGCGTTAATGACAGAAGGGACTGCCATAGTAGTGTCTCCATTGATTGCATTGATGAAAAATCAAGTAGATGCCATCCGAAGTGTTTCTACAGAGGAAGGAATAGCGCATGTACTCAACTCTTCATTAAACAAATCAGAAATTAAAAAAGTTAAAGACGATATCACCAATGGTGTTACTAAATTATTGTATGTAGCTCCAGAATCTTTAACGAAAGAAGAATATGTTGATTTTCTGAAAGCACATAAAATTTCGTTCTTGGCAATCGATGAGGCGCATTGTATTAGTGAGTGGGGACATGATTTTAGACCAGAGTATCGTAATTTAAGAGCTATTATAGGCCGGATAGGTGCAGATATACCAATTATAGGACTTACTGCAACAGCTACGCCAAAGGTACAAGAGGATATTCTTAAAAATTTGGGAATGCATGATGCCAATACATTTAAAGCATCATTTAATAGGCCCAACTTGTATTATGAAATACGCGCTAAAACTAAAAATGTAGATGCCGATATTATTCGTTTTGTAAAACAAAATAGTGGTAAAAGCGGAATCGTGTACTGTTTAAGTAGAAAACGAGTAGAAGAATTAGCTCAGGCTCTAGAAGTCAATGGCGTAAAAGCAGTGCCTTATCATGCAGGGTTAGATGCTAAAACACGGGTGAAGCATCAAGATATGTTTTTGATGGAAGATGCTGATGTAGTGGTGGCAACCATAGCTTTTGGTATGGGGATAGATAAGCCCGATGTGCGTTTTGTGATCCATCACGACATTCCAAAAAGTATAGAAAGTTATTATCAAGAAACGGGTAGAGCAGGCAGAGATGGAGGAGAAGGTCATTGCTTGGCATATTATGCCTATAAAGATATCGAAAAGCTTGAAAAATTTATGAGTGGTAAACCTGTAGCAGAACAGGAAATAGGCCATGCGTTATTACAAGAAGTAGTTGCTTTTGCTGAAACTTCAATTTCAAGGCGTAAATTTATTTTACATTATTTTGGAGAGCAGTTTGATGAGGTGAATGGAGATGGTGCGAATATGGATGATAATGTGCGCAATCCAAAAAAGAAAACTGAGGCTCAAGAGAGCGTGAAGTTATTACTAGAAGTAGTTCACGAAACAGGAGCTATATACAAGTCAAAAGATTTAGTGCGCGTGCTGATTGGTAAAAGTAATGCGCTTATTATTTCACATAAAACGCATGAGCAACCTTTCTTTGGAACCGGAAAAATGAAATCCGATAAGTATTGGATGGCTTTGGTTCGACAAGTACTCGTAGCAGGGTATCTAAGAAAAGATATTGAGACTTATGGGGTGATTAAAATTACGGATAAAGGGAAGGGTTTTATTAAAGATCCAGTATCCTTTATGATGACAGAAGATCATGTGTTTACAGCAACAAACGACGAGCAGATTATTATTGCGGCTAAAGCAGCAAATAAAGCAGGAGGAAGTGATGTGAAGTTAATTACCATGCTGAAAAATCTAAGGCGTGATGTCGCGAAAAAGCTAGGTGTACCACCCTTTGTGGTTTTTCAAGATCCGTCTATAAACGATATGGCCTTAAAATATCCAATCACCATAGAAGAGTTAGCTAATGTTCATGGGGTAGGAGAAGGAAAAGCAAAAAAATACGGAGCTGATTTTATAGCGCTCATCTCAAAATACACAACAGAAAATGAAATATTACGTCCAGATGACTTTGTAGTGAAAACTACAGGAGCCAATAGTGGATTGAAATTATATATTATTCAAAATGTAGATCGAAAGTTACCCCTAGATGATATTGCAGCCGCTAAAGGGATGGATATGATGGCATTCATTAAAGAAATGGAAGTGATTGTATATAGTGGAACAAAACTCAATATCGACTATTGGATCGATGAAATTTTAGATGAAGATCAACAAGAAGAAATTCACGAATATTTTTTGGATGCAGATAATGACAGGGTAGAAGATGCTATGGAAGAGTTTGATGGAGATTATGATGATGAAGAATTGCGATTATATCGTATCAAATTTATTAGTGAAGTAGCAAATTAAGAATACCGCGGAATACGATATAAAATTATTTTTTGCGTTTGGGAGTATTGAAATTTATTTGATGTGATGTATTGCACATTTCAAAATAGTGAGGGATGTCGTGAGAAAAGCACTAAAAATAGTTAAGTTTTTAAGTAAAAATAAAACTGAAATCTAACATCTTCGTTATCTTTGCAGCTTAAAACAAAAATACAAGCACGCTATGCAAGACGGTTTATATGCTAAATTTAATACTACAAAAGGAGAAATTATTGTTCAACTAGAATATAAAAAAACTCCGGGAACGGTAGGTAACTTTGTAGGATTAGCTGAGGGAAATTTAGAAAATGAAGTTATTTCTCAAGGAACACCTTATTATAATGGATTAAAATTTCATAGAGTTATTCCAGATTTTATGATTCAAGGAGGAGATCCTCAGGGTACTGGATCAGGGGGGCCTGGGTACCAGTTTGATGATGAAATTCATGAAGATTTGAAACACGATGTGCCAGGCGTATTATCTATGGCTAATGCGGGACCAGGTACCAATGGGAGTCAGTTTTTTATTACACACATTCCTACGCCATGGTTAGACGGAAAACACACTGTATTTGGTAAAGTGATAGAAGGACAAACTGTTGTTGATGCTGTAGCACAAGAAGATCTTATTGATGCAATAGAAATACTACGTGTTGGTGCTGATGCAGAACAATACAATGCTGTTGAATCTTTTCGTCAATTTAACGGAGCAAAAGCTGAACGTGAAATTGCTTCAAAAAAGAAAAGTGAAACACTTTTAGCAGAATTAGCTGCTGGTTTTGATAAAACTGAAAGTGGATTACATTATAAGGTTATACAAAACGGTGATGGTGTACAAGCCGAAAAAGGAAAGGAAGTTTCTGTACATTATAAAGGAAGTTTAGCAGATGGAACTGTTTTTGATTCTTCATATAAACGAAACGAACCCATTGCATTTCCATTAGGCATGGGACAAGTAATCTCTGGATGGGATGAAGGAATCGCATTATTAAAAGTAGGAGACAAGGCTCGTTTTGTAATTCCACCACATTTAGGATACGGTGCTAGCGGTGCTGGAGGTGTAATTCCTGCCAATGCAACATTGGTTTTTGATGTAGAATTAATGGGCGTAAAATAAAGACTACCATTTTTTTTTAATATATAAGTACCCTGAATAACTAATATAGTGTTCAGGGTATTTTTATGACAAAAAGTTAAGTACATGACAAAAAACAGCATCGATACTTTAAGTTTTTGATAATCATTGTTTTATAGTTAGAAGCTCTGTTAGACCTACTAGGTTTCCAAAACCTAGTAGGTCTAGATCATAAAGTGATGATGCAACTTTGAATCGAGAACAACTATTTTTTGTCATGTACTCAGGACAAAAAGTTAAAAAAAATTAAAAGTATTAATACGTTGTTTTTTAATAGAAAAAAATAGATATTTTTACAGTAACATATTAGATTAAACATAAATACAGAACACATGAATAACAAAATGCTATTGATCATGAGCCTTTTTATACTGCTTATATGGTCTTGTAAAAAAGAAGTAAAGGAAGTAGAAGAGTCGAATGACGCTATAGAAGAGGTAAATGAGGTAGAGGAAGCGAAAGAAGTAAATGAACTAGAGGGAGGCACAACAGAAGAAGAAGAGGGAGCAGTAGAAACAAAAGCAAATACGAATGAAAGAGAAGGAATATTTGCACATTTTCAGACTTCTAAGGGAAATGTTATCGTACGATTAGAATATAAAAAAACGCCAGGTACGGTTGGTAACTTTATCGGTCTTGCTGAAGGTAAAATTAAAAACAAAGTCATTGCTAAAGGGAAACCGTTCTATGATGGGTTAAAATTCCATAGAGTGATACCAGATTTTATGGTTCAAGGTGGAGATCCAAAAGGAAATGGTTCTGGTGGTCCAGAATATAGTTTTGATGATGAAATCAACGAAACATTAAAGCATGATCGTCCAGGAATACTATCTATGGCAAATTCAGGGCCTAATACTAATGGTAGTCAGTTCTTTATTACTCACGTGCCTACGCCTTGGTTAGACGGAAAACATACGGTGTTTGGTAAAGTGACAGAGGGGCAGGATGTTGTGAATGCTATAGCTCAAGGTGATGAGATAAAAAAAGTGACTATAGAGCGTGTGGGAGCAAAAGCAAAAACATTTGATGCGGTAGCGGCATTTCAAAAATTTAATGATTCTAAGGCAGAGCGTGTAGCAAATGCAAAAAAGAAAAAATCAGCAGCACTAGCAGGGTTGATCGATGGTTTTAAACAAACCAAAAGTGGTTTGTACTATAAGATTATGAAAAAAGGGAATGGAGCACAAGCACAAAAAGGAAAGGAAGTGTCTGTGCATTATACAGGAGCTTTAACTGATGGAACTGTATTTGATTCCTCTCTTAAACGAGGACAGCCGATCGCATTTCCATTAGGAGTAGGTAAGGTAATTCCAGGTTGGGATGAAGGTATTGCACTTTTAAAAGTGGGTGACAAAGCTCGTTTTGTAATTCCGCCAAATTTAGCGTATGGCGCTAATGGTGCAGGAGGCGTAATTCCTCCCGATGCTACTTTAGTGTTTGATGTAGAGTTGATGGGAGTGAAGTAGGATTAAACGAATTAAGAAATTATTTTGATGCGTATTTGTTTGTAAGTATCAAAATGAAAAAGCCATTTACAAGATCCTGTAAATGGCTTTTTTTATATACTATGTTTTGGGAATACCAATCGTTTTTTTAGAGGATATTTAATTACGATACCTTACCCAAATTCTCAGCCAGCGCATTAATAAAATTCTGAATAGGATTTTTAATCATCATCGCCATCATGGCATTAAACTCACCTTCAAATTTCAATTTCGTTTCACTTTTACCTTCTGGTGTAGCAGTGATATCAGCAATTAATGTAAAGGGTAATTTTTTACTAGCTGCACCCAGTACTACCTGAGTAGGGGGGGTGTGTTCTTTTTGTTCCAAAACAATCTCGGGCATCCCTTTCAATTGAAATAAAAAGCGAGATTCATTGATTTTTTCAAAGTTTTGTTTGCTCTCAGGCATTAATTGTTCAAAATTTTCAACTTTGGTCAAAAATGCAAAAACTTCTTCGGGGTTTTTATTTACAATTACTGTAGTACTTTCTAAATTCATGATCAAATAATTTATAGATTAGGGCTCCATGCCGCAGGATTACTTCTCCAATCCTTAATAACGTTTTGTTGTTCTGTAGTAATATATTTGGTTTCAGCAGCTTGTGTAACAAGGTGGTCGTAATCACTTAATGTGTGTAAAGCGAGATTAGCTGCCTCAAAATTTTCATCTGCTGTAGTAAAACCATAATTAAAAATAGCAACCATTCCTAGTACATTTGCACCTGCAGCAGTTAATGCTTTTGTAGCATTAAGACTACTTTTACCTGTACTGATCAAATCTTCAACGACAACTACGCGTTTCCCTTTGGGTACAATACCTTCGATTTGATTCTGTCTTCCGTGCTTCTTAGGTTCTGGACGTACATAGATAAAAGGCAGGTTTAGTACCTCTGCAACCAGCAGTCCAATACCAATAGCGCCCGTAGCTACACCGGCAATCACATCAGGTTTGCCATACTGTTGCGTTATGAATTTCGCTAAATTCTCTTGTAAATATTTGCGAATCAATGGATAAGATAAAGTGATGCGGTTGTCACAATAAATTGGAGATTTCCATCCAGAAGCCCATGTAAAAGGGTCTTGCGGTTGTAATTTAATAGCCTTAATTTGCAAGAGCAGTTCGGCCGTTTTTTTTGCGGTAGTTGTATCAAAAATCATAGTGCAAATGTATAAAGTTTTTGTGAATAACACACCAATTATTCTATCGACTAAAAAGGCGATAGATGGGTATGAAACAATTCCGATTAAGGAAGCTAATTTTTTAGAAATTATAGAAGGGATTATCGCGAAAAAAACAACGCAATACCATCTGTATCATAAAAAAGAAGAGAAACTATTAACGGTACTCTATACCAAACTTCCTGTAGTAATTGCAGGAGGAGGAAAAGTGTATAATGCGGTTAATGAAGTATTGTTTATCTATCGTAATGGCAAATGGGATCTGCCCAAAGGTAAAGCCGAAAAGAAAGAAGATATTGAAACCACAGCCATTCGTGAGGTAGAAGAAGAAACAGGAGTGTCAGGATTAGAAATCACGAAGTTTTTATATAAAACTTTTCATGTCTTTAAACGGAATGGAGAGTATCGCCTAAAAGTGACCTATTGGTTTGAAATGAAGACTGATTTTGAAGGAGAGATGATTCCGCAACTAGAAGAAGATATTACCAAAGTAAAATGGAAAGGAAAGAAAAAAACTAAAAAAGCTTTAGAGAACTCCTATGCGAATATAAAACTATTGTTTTCGCAAAAGTATTTGTAATATTTAGAGATAAGATCGCTGCGCTTCAAGAGCTAAGACGAAAAATCTTTGCAGTTTTGGAACTACAATAGATTTACGGTTTTAGAAGCACGATTTAGAAGTCAAAAGTTAAGGGGTTAGAGGAGTTGAAAAAAGCTAACCGCTATAGTAGGGGTACGATTTAAAAAAAGGATCAACTACTTGATATCTGATGCCCAAATTTAGAATTACAATTAAAAAAACCATCAACTGACAACGATCAACCATCAACTAAATACCCAATAACCATTTGTTTAACTGTAAAATAGCTGTACTTTTGCCCCTCCAAAAATCGGTATTATGACAGAGTTTGTAAGAAAAAGAGTAGCCAATGCCAAGAATGATATTTTATCAGGATTGACGGTAGCATTAGCTTTAGTTCCAGAAGCTGTAGCTTTTGCTTTTGTAGCCGGAGTAGATCCATTGGTTGGATTATATGCAGCGTTTATGATCGGTTTGATTACGTCTGTTTTTGGAGGTCGCCCAGGGATGATTTCTGGAGCAACAGGCGCACTAGCTGTGGTTATGGTAAGTTTGGTAGCCGAAGGAAACGCTATGGGGGTTGAAGGTGAACAATTAGGATTGTATTATTTGTTTGCGACTGTTATTCTTATGGGAGTGATACAAATGCTAGCCGGAGTTTTAAAGTTAGGTAAGTTTGTTCGATTGATTCCGCATCCTGTGATGATGGGATTTGTGAATGGATTAGCCATTGTAATATTTCTATCGCAATTAGGAATGTTTAAAAAGATAGAGAAAGATATTTTTAATAATGATAAATATGAAACAGCGCTTGTAGAGAAGCGAATGGAGATACGTGAAGATCAAAAAGTATACGATCTGATTACAGGAGCAGCAATTTTTGACTTTAGTGAAGGAAGGCTTTCTGACCTAAAGACTAAAGAGGATCAATACATGGTACATGAAGGACAAGTATTTGATTTGAAAACTAAAAAAATAGTATTCGGAATGAAAGACAATACTATTTATAGCATACAGAAAAAAGGCAAAGTAAAATCATGGATTGCCCAAAATGATTTGTTGCTAATGTTAGGTTTAGTACTCTTGACCATGTTAATCATGTGGGGATTGCCAAAAATTACTACCAAATTACCGGAAGCATTGATTGCCATTGCTGTAGTGTCTGCGATTGTTATTTTCGGAAAACTAGATGTGGGTACCGTAGGAAGTTTTATTAAAGATGGAGGGGGAGAAGGATTAAAAGGAGGATTGCCACAGTTTCAACCAGAGATTTTTACTAAAATACCACTGACATGGGAAACGTTACGATTTATAGGGCCTTATGCGTTAATATTGGCAGCAGTTGGATTGATAGAGTCTTTAATGACACTTAATCTTGTTGACGAATTAACAGAAACTAGAGGGAATTCCAATCGTGAATGTTTGGCGCAAGGAGGCGCCAATATCATTACAGGGCTATTTGGAGGTATGGGTGGTTGTGCTATGATTGGACAATCTATTATTAATATTAAAGGAGGAGGACGTACACGACTCTCGGGTATTGTAGCAGCAATAACCTTATTGCTTTTTATTCTTTTTGCTTCAGGTTTAATAGAGCAAGTACCTATAGCAGCTTTGGTAGGGATTATGTTTATGGTAGTGATTGGCACCTTTGCTTGGTCGAGTTTTAGAATTTTAAACAAAGTACCTGTTGCAGATGTGATTGTGTTAATTACGGTTTCTGGATTAACTGTAGTATTCGATTTAGCTATTGCAGTGATTGCCGGAGTGATTATTTCAGCCTTAGTTTTTGCATGGGACAACGCAAAGAAAGTACGTGCAAGAAAGCATATAAAAGAAGACGGTACTAAGGTATATGAAATTTGGGGTCCTCTATTTTTTGGAAGTATTCAAGCGTTCAATAATAAGTTTGATGTAGCAAATGATCCAGATAAAGTGGAAATTGATTTTATAGAATCTAGGGTTACGGATCATTCTGCATTAGAAGCAATTTATACCTTGGTCGGTAAATATGAAGAAGCAGGAAAAACAGTGCGTGTCAAGCACCTTAGTGAGGAATGTCAAGCATTAATGATTAAAGCTTCGCCTAGACTTGCCAATGTAGTGGAACATAATATAGATGATCCTCGATATCATGTGATGGCGAAAGTGATGAAGTAAGCGTAGTTATAAAATAAATAAATATAAAAAGAGACCATTTGAAATTTTTCAAATGGTCTCTTTTTGTATTACAAATCTCGACGCTGTAAAATCAAATACGATAGTCCTACAAAGATAGCAATCCAGACCGTTACAATTGCCAATTCATACCAATGTACAGCATAGTCAATATTGATGCCTCCTGCAAATTGATTCGCAGCAGATTGAACTACTTCCATGCGGCTTATGGGCTCTGATATTAGTGTTTCCATGGCTTCTAATGGGAAGAATTGACGTATGCTTTGAGGAAGTGTGCTATCTTCAGGAAAAATATAGGATAATATCCAATAGGTTATGTTTTCTATAACCCACCAGATGAAGACAACGCCTAGACTAAATGCTGAATTTTTAACCCATATACACGCACACATACAGATAGAGAAAAAGCCTAAGAGTTTTAAGAAATAAGCAGCCAGATAGATGGTGTCACCAAATACATTGGATAGTTCTATGTGTTCTGTAAAACTAAATCCTAAGATGAGTGATAATAGCGCTATATATAGCGTAGAAAGTAGTGCAAAGAAGGTAAGGGTTAAGAATTTTGTAGCAATAAATTCCTTTTTACTTAATCCATCAATTAAATTCTGTTTTAATGTTCGATGGCTATATTCACTAGAAATCATAGATACAATAACCAGTACCAAAAAGAATTTGGCCCAGGTTGCCATATAGGTATTAAAATGCCAGATGTATGGAAAATTAAATACCCCTTGATCCGCAAATCTAAAGCTGCTACCAAAAAAAGTATATTCCCTTGAGGCAAGGAAAGCAATTAACGTAATCAAAATGAAATACAATATCGTAATAATTTTAGCCGATTTGGTGTACCGTAGTTTGTGTAATTCTATGTTCAGTAATCGTAGCATAATTAATTGGATGTTGTGTTGGTTAACTGTAAGAATTGTTCTTCTAAGCTTTCTTTTCGTTTGACAAGATGGTTAAGAATAATGTTATGATCAAACAGTAATCGATTTAAACTCTCTGCACTCATTTCTTTGGTTAAGAATGCAGTAAGTATTCCATTTTCCTCTTTGATTTTACCTATAAAATCTTGTTTTGATAACCAATTATGTAAGACTTCTTGTTGTTTGCTTTGTAATTCGAAAAAACCAAAACTAGCATTCATTTCATCCACACGCCCCGCGTATAGTTTTTGTCCTTCACGGATGATTAATACGTGGCTGCATACTTTTTCTACTTCATCCAATAAATGAGAAGCGAGTAATATTGTAGTGCCTTGGTTAGCAATCGTTTTAATGATTTCTCGAATTTGATGAATTCCTTGTGGGTCTAATCCATTGGTAGGTTCATCGAGGATCAAAATTTCAGGATCATTAAGGAGTGCAGAAGCAATGGCTAATCGTTGTTTCATTCCTAATGAAAACGTATAGAATGGACTGTCTTTACGATCTAATAATCCTACGAGTTTCAATTTTTCCTCAATTTTGATGGTGGGAACCTCTTTTATTTTACATACGAGTTTCAGGTTTTGTACCGCCGTCATATCAGGATAAAAATTGGGACGCTCAATGATTGCTCCTACTTTTTTGAGGGCTTCATGTGTTGATAATTGCCCATCAAACCAAGTAAAGCTGCCCGAGCTAGGGTTAACTACGTTAAGTACCATGCCTAATGTTGTGGATTTACCACTACCATTGGGGCCTAAAATCCCATATACATTTCCTTTGCGAATGGTGAAAGAGAGTGCTTTGACAGCAGTAATACCTCCAAAATTTTTGGTGAGATTTTGCAGTTTAAGAATATGTTCCAAAATTGTTTGTATTTGGGTCTAAAATACGGGTTTTTTCGAAGTTTCATAGTTTATAATCTGTTAAGATTACGTTTCATTAAGAGGATATGCCGTTAGCGCTGAGACGACGCTTCGCTAAGATGTTTAGAGAAATAGAGCAGAAAAAGAAAATTAGACGAATAGATTTTTAGAGCTATCTGTCTAATTTTTCTTCCTTCTCTCTTTTCTTTTCCTTCTCTTTTTTCTCAGCGATAGCGTCATCTCAGCGCAGCGTCGTCTTTGGAGCTATCCGTCTAATTTTCTCTTAGTTCTCAATACAGCCTTGTCTCCCCTTTATTTTATAGATAGTGTGTAAGAATCCAAGAATTACAATTATATTGTAAGATTATAAGCAAGATGCCGGATGGAAGAACAACTCATGTCTAAAAAAAAACCAGCGTATCCGATAACCGCTGGATTAGCAACATATCTTAAAGAATGTAATCGTACAATTAAGATTTCAGTATTTTATGACGATCTATTGCGCTTTGCGGGTAGCGTAGTCGTGTATGATACCAATGATGAAGATACGCTATGGGTTCGGGTGTATTATGAAGAGCACGAGCGGATCGAAATAGAGTCCAGTTTAAAAAAAGTGTATAGTATTTTACACTCCGATGGAAATGAAGATGCTATAGCGTTTTTAAATATCGATGCGGTTGATTATTGTACGTTTGGAAATTCAAAACCTTTCCGAATTAAAGTGCGTAATATTTTGAATGATAACTATGCTTATATTTATGTAAAAACAGCAGACGCCTCTAGGATTTATGGTTTAGAGCTAGAACATATGTTTTCTCCCAATCGTATTAACTTTTTGGTGTATAAAAATACATTGATAGAAGAA
This sequence comes from uncultured Aquimarina sp., assembly GCA_937951135.1. Lineage (GTDB taxonomy): Bacteria > Bacteroidota > Bacteroidia > Flavobacteriales > Flavobacteriaceae > Aquimarina. Next base: position 17,440 of record CALFCI010000152.1, read on the forward strand.
CATATTGCAGGTATTCCTGGAGATGTTTTTATCAAAGATTTTCTTGAGGATTTAACAGATCAGGCTAAAGCACAAATTGCCAAAGAATTTGTGAAGTTTAATGAACGTTGCCAGATGCGGTTATTAGGGGATATGCGTTCTTATAATTATGTAGTCATTCCAACTCATGATTTTGACCATGTGGAATATAAAATACGAGCAATAGATTTTGATCAACAGTGTTTTGAAGGGAAGTTAAAAGTATACCAGCCCCAATTTTTTAAAGAGAATTATGCAATGGTAGAATTGGTTAGTACTCGATTGCAGCTTAGTTCGATTGAGCAGTACAAAAAAGAAGAACGTTCGGTATTAGCAAAACGAATGTTGAATGCTCGTTCTAGGGCTAATAATTTATTAGCGTGTATGCGCATGGATACAATTTCGACACTAGAGAATAGAGAGATGCTTCGAGAGCATCTGTATGATTTTACTTTAGATCTTACTTTTCGACGTTGCGAATCTATGGGAGAGATTTTAACGACAGCATTAGAATTTGTTCGTCGTAATTATGAAAATATAAATATGGATCGATCATTAGACGAATAGAGACGCAAGATATTGTAGAGACGCAAGATATTGCGTCTCTACATAAAAATAAAAAGACCTCTAAAGAATTTTCTTTGGAGGTCTTTTTTATAACGTCGAGACGCAAAATATTGTAGTAGAGACGCAAAATATTGCGTCTCCACTAATAATTATGCTTTTACAGAAACATCAGCACTTTTTACAGTTTTGATGATTCTAGCAGCAATTTTATAAGGATCTCCATTAGAAGCTGGACGACGATCTTCTAACCATCCTTTCCATCCTTTTTCTACAGTAATGATAGGGATACGTATAGACGCTCCTCTATCAGAAATACCATAACTAAAATCAGTAATTGAAGCCGTTTCATGTAAGCCTGTTAAGCGTTGATCGTTAAACTCACCATATACTTCAATATGTTCTTTTGTTACAGGTCTGAATGCTTCACAGATAGTTTCATATACTTCTTGAGAACCACATGTTCTTAATACTTCGTTAGAGAAGTTAGCATGCATACCAGATCCATTCCAATCTCCTTTTATAGGTTTTGGGTGGTATTCTATGTAGTATCCATGTTGCTCAGTAAGACGATCTAGTAAGTATCTAGCAATCCATATTTCGTCACCAGCTTTTTTAGCACCTTTTGCAAACAATTGGAATTCCCATTGTCCAGAAGCAACCTCTTGGTTGATTCCTTCAAAGTTAAGACCAGCAGCAATACAAAGATCAGCATGTTCTTCTACGAAATCTCTTCCGTGTGTGTTTCTTCCACCTACAGAACAATAGTACATTCCTTGTGGTCCAGGGAAACCTCCAATAGGGAAACCTAAGGGTAGTAATGTCTCTTTATCCATAATGAAATATTCTTGCTCAAAACCGAACCAGAAATCATTATCATCATCATTAATTGTAGCTCTAGCATTAGACTCATGAGGAGTTCCATCTGCATTTAATACCTCAGTCATTACTAAGTATCCATCAATACGCGCAGGATCTTTATAAATAGCCACTGGCTTTAATAAACAATCTGAAGATCCACCTTCTGCTTGTTTGGTAGAACTTCCGTCAAAAGACCAGTTTCCTAATTCTTCAAGAGTTCCTTGAAAATCTTCATGTTCCTCTACTTTAGTCTTACTTCTAAGGTTTGCGGTTGGTGTATAACCATCCAGCCAAATGTATTCTAATTTAATCTTGCTCATAATTTTACTATAATAAATTGAACTGTTTGTAGCTCGCAAATTTAACTTTCTTTTCTGAAATCTAAAAAAAAATAGGGGGTTAAATGTGGTTTTGGTATGTAATTTTATCTAGACCCCACTTTTTTATGGGGTATTTTGGTTTTTCTTAAAAAAAAGGGTGCATAATCTTTATATTTGTACAAAATTCGTAAATATGGCAATGCTTAGATTTACAGCACTAAAAGCGGCGATGAATCGTAACACTGTGATGGTGAAAGAGGAAGAACGCCGATCAGAAGTATTTGGAAGATACGTTTTTCATCAAGATACGATGCAGCAGTACCTCACTAGAGAGGCTTATATTAGTGTTAAAGATGCTATGGAACATGGAACCAAAATTGGTCGAAAAATTGCAGACCAAATTGCAGTGTCTATGAAAGACTGGGCACTATCGATGGGAGCTACACATTATACGCATTGGTTTCAACCCCTTACAGGGGCAACTGCAGAAAAGCATGATAGCTTTTTTGAAACTTTAGGTGTGGGTAGAGGAATAGAACGTTTTGGTGGTGACCAATTGGTACAACAAGAACCGGATGCATCTTCTTTTCCACATGGAGGTATTCGAAATACTTTTGAAGCTAGAGGGTATACCGCCTGGGATCCTTTTTCACCTGCTTTTATTTATGGAACTACCTTGTGTATCCCTACCGTTTTTGTATCCTATACAGGGGAAGCATTAGATTATAAAACTCCTTTGTTACGAGCATTACATGCTATGGATCAGGCAGCCACTGGAGTCGCTAAATATTTTGATAAGAATGTGAAAAAAGTAAATGCTTCTTTAGGCTGGGAGCAAGAATATTTTTTGGTGGATCGTGCGCTGGCGAATGCTAGGCCTGATATTGTAATGACAGGAAGAACATTATTAGGGCATTCTTCTGCGAAAGGGCAACAATTGGATGATCATTATTTTGGAAGCATTCCTAATCGAGCATTAGCATTTATGCGAGATTTAGAAGTAGAGTGTATCGGCTTAGGGATTCCAGTAAAAACAAGGCATAATGAAGTCGCTCCAAATCAATTTGAAATGGCTCCTATTTTTGAAGAAACGAATCTTGCCGTAGATCATAATGCTTTGCTTATGGATATTATGGATAAGGTTGCAGAGCGTCATGAGCTTAAGGTGTTATTGCATGAAAAACCATTTGCAGGGATAAACGGATCTGGAAAACATAACAATTGGTCTTTGACAACGAATACGGGGGTTAATGTACTGCAACCCGGTAAAACACCAATGAGTAATTTGCAATTCTTAACCTTTTTTATTACTACAATTAAAGCTATTCATGAACATGAAGCGTTAATGCGTGCAGGGATTGCCTCGGCAAGTAATGATCACCGTTTAGGAAGTAATGAGGCACCACCTGCAATAATGTCGGTCTTTATTGGAGAGCAGCTAACGGCCGTGCTTAAAGAACTAGAAGGAGTAACGGATGGGAAGTTGTCGCCTAAAGAAAAAACCGATCTAAAGTTGAATGTAGTAGGTAAAATTCCTGAAATTTTACTAGATAATACGGATCGTAATCGTACTTCGCCTTTTGCTTTTACCGGAAATAAATTTGAGTTTAGAGCGGTTGGGTCTAAAGCGAATTGTGCTAATCCTATGACAATACTTAATACTATTGTCGCTAAGCAGTTGCAAGATTTTAAAATAGAAGTAGATGTTTTAATTGACAAAAAGGGCTTGAAAAAGGATGAAGCTATTTTTAATGTTTTACGAGAATATATAAAGCAATCTAAAAATATCCTTTTTGATGGGAATGGGTATAGCAAGGAATGGGAGATTGAAGCTGGGAAACGCAAATTAAGTAACCATAAAACCACGCCTGAAGCCCTGAAGGCTAAAATTTCTAAAAAAACATTTGAAGTGTATGAAGCTACAGGTGTAATGAATAGGAAGGAAGTAGAAGCGCGTTACGAAATCGAAATTGAAGAATATGCATTACGGATTCAAATCGAAGGGCGTGTACTAGGGGATATCGCTAGAAATCATGTGATTCCTACGGCGATTAAATATCAAAACACACTCCTTAATAATGTTTCGGGCTTAAAAACAATATATAATACGGACTTTAAGAAATATGCAAAAGAGCAATTAGAGATCATTGAAGATATTTCTATGCACATTGGATTGATAAATGCCAAAGTGAAAGAGATGACAGAGGAGCGTAGAAAAGCAAATATTTTGAAAAATTCAGAAGAAAAGGCAACAGCTTATTGTGTTCAGGTAAAACCATTATTTGATACTATTCGATATAGTTGTGATAAGTTAGAGTTGTTAGTAGATGATCAATTGTGGCCCTTGACGAAATATAGAGAATTGTTGTTTACGCGTTGATTTTTTTCTGAGGTTTTAGAGACTGGGTAAGAGAGTATTGAGAGAAGAGAGAAGAGATTTGTTGACCAAAGGTCAACAAATCTAAAATCTAAAATACGGATTTCCTTATTTTAAAATACCTGAAAACAGTGTCTTCTATGCGAAGGAATGCTTATATCTTTGTGCCAATCATTAATTTATATAGATATGTTAGAAATTTTTGGATTAGTTTTCTTGATAAAGGAAATACGAAAAATGACAGAAGCTAAAGGTGTAGCTGCTAAAAAATACATTATTATTACAGTTGTTGCTTGGTTTGTGCTAGAGGTTTCTGGTGCTGTTGTAGGCTTAGCGCTGTGGGGTGATTCAGGATTTGAGTACATTGGATTGGCTATTTTAGGCGCTATAGTAGGAGGAGGGATAGGTTATTTTATAACCCAGAATGCTATGGAAAAACTACCAGATGTAATCCCAGGGGGTATTGAAGAATAGTTCTTTTTAACCCAGATTATGCAATAGCACTTCGTCATGAGGTTTGAAATTGCGATACAATATGATGATTTCTAAAATTTAGTATAATAACGTCCCTACGGTTAAGTTTAAAAAAACATAGCGAAGGTATATTTTGAAGTAGTTTCAAGCTGTAATAGGATTTCTACTGCATAAATCCAGGTTGTTATGATTTGTTGAAATTTGGAAAAATAGCATTTTTTCATACTATAGATTTACTGTATATTTGCCCTCCCCAAGCTTTGGGGTTAAATACAGAACAGTATCATGAGTAAAGAAGTAAGTAAGCGATATGCGCAACGTGGGGTTTCAGCATCTAAAGAAGATGTCCACAATGCGATTAAGACAATAGATAAAGGATTGTTTCCTAGGGCATTTTGTAAAATTGTGCCAGACTATCTTACTCAGGATAAAGAGTATTGCTTAGTTATGCACGCAGATGGTGCAGGAACAAAATCTTCTTTAGCATATATGTATTGGAAAGAAACAGGTGATGTTTCGGTATGGAAGGGAATTGCTCAAGATGCATTAATTATGAATATAGATGATCTTTTGTGTGTAGGCGTTACGGATAATATCGTATTGTCCTCTACCATAGGTCGGAATAAAAATTTAATTCCAGGAGAAGTGATTTCTGCCATTATTAACGGAACAGAAGCGTTATTACAGGATTTAAAATCGTATGGAGTAACCGTGCATAGTACAGGTGGAGAAACAGCGGATGTTGGAGATTTGGTGCGTACTATTATTGTAGATTCTACAGTAACAGCACGTATGAAAAGAGCTGATGTTATTGATAATGCAAATATCCGTGAAGGTGATGTAATTGTTGGGTTGTCTTCTTTTGGGCAAGCTACATACGAAAAGGAATATAATGGAGGAATGGGGAGTAATGGATTAACTTCGGCACGACATGATGTATTTCATAAAGCATTGGCTAAGAAATATCCTGAGAGTTATGATGCTGCGGTTCCAGAAGAATTGGTGTATTCAGGAAATAAAGGGCTAACTGATGCGGTAGAAGGTACACCTTTGGATGCTGGTAAATTAGTATTGTCACCTACTCGAACGTATGCGCCAATTATTAAAGAAATAGTATCACAATTTGATGGTGATACTATACATGGGATGGTACATTGCAGTGGAGGTGCACAAACCAAAATTTTACATTTTGTAGAGCATTTGCATATCATCAAAGATAATATGTTTGAAGTGCCACCATTATTTCGATTAATTCAGGAAAGTTCAGGTACAGATTGGAAAGAGATGTATCAAGTATTCAATATGGGGCATCGAATGGAATTATATGTAGCACCAGAAGTAGCAGAACAATTAATTGAAATTTCAAAAACATTTAATGTAGATGCTAAAATCGTGGGACGTGTAGAAGCATCTCCAGAAAAAAGATTGACGATACAAAGTGAGTTTGGTACTTACGAGTATTAATTTTTTTCAAGAATAGTATTAGAATATCTTCTAGGGTTTTGTTGAAAAAAGACATTAGAAAGTAGTTTTATTAGGCTGAAAAATAAGAATAGAAATATGATTTTAAATACACACATCAAATGAAAAAGCAAATATTAGTAATAGCAATGTCTCTTTTTGCGATAGGGAGTTATGCGCAATTTGGAAAAAAATTACTTAAAAAAGGGAATATCAAAGCGGGAACAAAGTTAGTGAAAGCGGCAACATTATCTGACGATGATATGGCAGCACTTTCCTTACAATCGGTAGCTTGGATGGATAATAATAACCCTGTAGCTCCAGAAGGTAATGCGTATCAAGAACGGTTGAGTAAATTAGTATCAGGTGTTAAAGTAGAAGATCTTGCAGGGCTAAATTTCGCAGTATATTTAGTGACTGATATCAATGCATTTGCTACTCCAGATGGAAGTGTGAGGATAATGGCGGGACTTATGGATTTAATGACAGATGATGAGCTGTTAAGTGTTATTGGTCATGAGATCGGACATGTGAAACTAGGACATTCTAAAGAGCGTTACAGAACAGCACATGCAATTTCTGCAGGGAAAGATTTGGCAAGTGCAAATGTGAAAAATGGTCAAGTTCTGGAAGATAAGCAAGTTGGAGGCTTTGTAGAAAATGTACTAAATGCACAATTTTCTCAAGCGAATGAGTCGGAGTCTGATAAATATGGATTCGAATTTATGGTGAAATATGAATTTGATTATCATGCTATGGAAACTGCTTTTTCGAAATTAGCAGAGTTGAGTGGAGATGGTGGTAAAGGATCATTAATGTCTTCGCACCCAGGTGCTGCGAATCGATCTAAAAAAGCAAAAGAAAGAGCTGAAAAACAAGATGCTGGGAAGTAATAGTTTGGATCGCTGATATTATAGTAATCCTCACAGGTTTTTAGAAACCTGTGAGGATTTTTTTAGTAAAAAATAGTACTTTAGCAAACTTTACCAGTAGAGGGATATAGACTATGATTGATAAATTAAATATTGTAAAACAACGATACGATGAGGTGAGTGACTTGATCATTCAACCTGATATTATTGCAGATCAAAAACGATACGTGCGTTTAAACAAAGAATATAAAGATCTTCGTTTATTAATGGACGAGCGGGAACGTTATATTGAGTTAACAGATAATCTGAAGGAGGCTGAAGAAATTATAGCTGACGGGAGTGATGCTGAGATGGTGGATATGGCAAAAATGCAGCTGGAAGAGGCAAAAGAACAACTGCCTGGGCTAGAAGAAAATATTCGTTTTATGTTGGTGCCTAAAGATCCTGAAGATGCTAAAAATTGTGTGATGGAGATTCGCGCAGGAACGGGTGGAGATGAAGCTAGTATTTTTGCAGGAGACTTGTTTCGAATGTATACCAAATATTGTGAAGGTAGAGGATGGAGTACTAGTGTTGTAGATTTGAATGAAGGTACTAGTGGTGGGTATAAAGAAATTATCTTTGAAGTCAATGGAGAGGATGTATATGGGGTGTTGAAATTTGAAGCCGGAGTGCATCGTGTACAACGTGTGCCTCAAACGGAAACACAAGGTCGTGTGCATACTAGTGCTGCAACCGTAATGGTATTGCCAGAAGCAGAAGAATTTGATGTAGAGTTAGATATGAAAGAAGTACGTATAGAACGTACTACATCTACTGGGCCTGGAGGGCAATCGGTGAATACTACCTATTCTGCTATTAAATTACATCATGAGCCTACAGGGATGATTGTAAGTTGTCAAGACCAGAAATCATCGCATAAAAACTTGGAAAAAGCACTGAAGGTATTGCGTTCTCGTTTGTATGATATTGAATTGGAAAAAAAGCAAGCAGCAGATTCTGAAAAACGAAAAAGTATGGTGTCTTCTGGAGACCGTTCTGCAAAAATTAGGACTTATAATTACTCACAGGGGCGTGTTACGGATCACCGTATCGGATTAACGCTCTATGATTTGAGTAATATTATTGACGGTAATATCCAAAAGATTGTGGATGAATTGCGAATGGTTGCAAATACAGAAAAACTAAAAGACTCAGGAGAGTTGTTTTAAGACGACTATTATCTAATATACTTACACTACACCCTACTAGGTTTTTAAAACCTAGTAGGGTGTTTTTTTATGCAGATATGTTACTTGTTTATTTCTGTTGGTTTAGACCGCAATACAAAATACAAACCAGCAATAATAAATGGGATACTTAGCCATTGTCCAGTCGATAAAGTTTCTCCTAGCTGGTCTTCAAACCCACCTTGACTTTTCTTTACAAACTCTACGATAAAACGAACTACCCAAATTAGGATCAAGTACATCCCGAATAAAAACCCTGGTTGATTTCGTTTCTCTGTTTTCCAATAGAAAAACCATAGCATAAAAGAAACAAAAATATAACCAAACGCCTCGTATAATTGTGCCGGATGACGGTATGGTATGGCTGCTAAAATTTCTGAAAATTGAGGGTTTTCTATTAATGCAGCATAAGCCTTATTTACATTGTCAATACCCGTTGCTTTTACCGCCTGGTATCCCGGAATCGCATCGCGTATAAATTTAACTCCAAATACAGAATCAGTAGTATTTCCAATGATCTCGGAGTTGAAAAAATTACCCATACGTACAAAAATACCTCCAAATGCGGCAGGTATTGTTACTCGATCCAAAACCCACATTGTAGGTTTGTTTAGTATTTTTTTGGAATATAAATGCATGGCAATGATAAATGCAATCGCTGCGCCATGACTTGCTAATCCTCTAAACCCTGTAAACTCGAAAGGGTCAAACTTGAAAGGGAGTAAAATTTCTAATAAGTGATTTTTAAAATACCCCCAATCGTAAAAAATCACATGTCCCAGTCGTGCTCCTAATAAGGTACCCACAACAGCATAAATGAAAACAGAATCTAATTTTTCCATCGAAATGCCTTCTCTAATATAGATACGTTTCATCAATTGCCATCCTAAGGAAAAGGCAACAACAAACATTAAACTATAAAAATGAATGGTAAAGAAACCTAAGTTGATTCCTTCGATTGGATTCCATATTATTTTTGTGAATATCATGTGTGTGCTATTTTTCTATGTAAATATAAAGGTTTCCTAATTATGAATTCATAATTTTTAGTTGTTGGTTGATCGTTGTCAGTTGATCGTTTTTTCGCATCACTCTAATATAACTTCTAGTCTTTAGGATTTATCTTTTTTCATAACTACTGTGCATAAAATTCTCATTACTAAATACTTATATATCAATACTAACTCTTCCTAAGGTACAGGATCATATCCACTACCTCCCCAAGGATGACAGCTACAAATACGTTTTATGGCTAATACACTTCCTTTTCCTATGCCATGTTTTTGCAAAGCTTCTGCGCTATAGTGTGAACAAGTAGGCTGATATCTACAAGTAGCAGGGGTTAAAGGTGAAATTACTTTTTGATACACACGAATGAGTCCAATAAAAGGAGTAGTTAATATGTTTTGTATCGTAAGTTTTTTCATCATTTAAGGTTGTTATGACAATACGATTATTAGAGGTTAAAAATCTAGATGTTCTCCTTTTTGTATCTCATCATCTTTTTGTCTTACAGTCTTAGGATAAAGAGAATGTAGTCCCTTCGCGTCCATCTTTTAGTTGAATGCCCATGGCTAACAATTCATCTCTAATTTTATCTCCAGTGGCAAAATCTTTATTTGCTCTAGCTTCAGCTCTGAGTTGAATTAATAGTTTAACCGTTCCAGAGAGTAGCTCACTAGTGTCCTCGGTTGCTGCATTGGTATCTTGTAATCCTAATACTTCAAAAACAAAATCATGTAATGTTTGTTGCAGTATTGCATGATCTTCGGCAGTGATTGTAGCATTCCCTTCTTTCGCTGTATTGATGAATTTTACGGCTTCAAACAATTTAGCGATAAGAATTGGACTATTAAAATCATCATTCATCGCATCATAACACTCCTGTCTCCATTCTTGGATATCAAGTCCAGTTGTTGTTGAACTTGTCATCACTTTGGATAGTGTTTGTAAAGCTTCCATTAATTTATGAAATCCTTTTTCAGAGGCTTCTAATGCTTCTTTAGAAAAGTCTAAGATGCTTCTGTATTGCGCTTGCATCATGAAAAAGCGAGTTACTGAAGGTGCAAATGGTTTTCCCATGATGCTATTCTCTCCACTAAATAACTCTCCAGGTGAAATGGTATTTCCGGTAGACTTTGACATCTTTCTCCCGTTAAGTGTTAACATATTGGCATGCATCCAATAGTTTACAGGAGATTTTCCACAAGCAGCTTCACCTTGCGCAATCTCACATTCATGATGCGGAAACTTAAGATCCATACCTCCGCCATGAATATCAAAGTGTTCTCCTAAGTATTTAGTGCTCATTGCGGTGCACTCCAAGTGCCATCCAGGAAATCCATCACTCCAGGGAGAAGGCCATCGCATAATATGCACCTCTTCTGCTTTTTTCCAAAGGGCAAAATCTTGTGGATTTTTTTTGTCGTCTTGTGCAGTAAGTGCCCTTGAGGTATTGACCATATCCTCAAGATTACGACCACTTAATTTGCCATATTTATATGAGACGTCAAATTTTTGCACATCAAAATATACCGAGCCATTGGCAACATACGCAAAACCATTATCGATAATAGTTTTGATCATTTCGATTTGCTCGATAATATGCCCAGTTGCTGTAGGCTCTATACTTGGGGGTATTGTGTTGAATTTTGATAACACATGATGAAAATCTACGGTATATCGTTGTACGATTTCCATAGGTTCTAATTGTTCTAATTTTGCTTTTTTGGCAATTTTATCTTCACCAGTATCTGCATCATTTTCTAAGTGTCCGGCATCGGTTATATTTCGTACATAGCGTACTTTGTAGTCTAGGTGTTTTAAATACCGATATATTAAATCAAAAGAAATAAAAGTTCTACAATTCCCTAAATGTACATTGCTATATACCGTCGGTCCACATACATACATACCAATGTTACCCTCAGTAATTGGTGTAAATATTTCTTTCTGACCCGAAATAGAATTGTAAATTTTTAATTCTTGTGTAGTATGCAAAGAACTCATGCGTGTTGTCGTTACGTTAGTATGTTGAATTAGTAGGTGTTTTGTTTGAATTGTTACACATACGCTGTTATTTTTAAAACTTTAAAAATGAGTATCCAATTTGATATAGTCTAAAAACTCTCTACGTACTGCTACTTCCTTAAATTTACCACCAAATTCACTAGTAACTGTACTGCTTTCAATATCTCGAATCCCTCTAGAGTTTACGCACAAGTGTTTTGCGTCAATAATACAGGCGACATTTGGAGTTCCTAAAACGGCTTGGAGGTCTTGTACAATTTGCATGGTTAATCGTTCTTGTACTTGTGGTCGTTTGGCATAATAATCTACAATACGATTCATTTTTGATAATCCTACAACCGTACCGTTGGAAATATACGCTACATGAGCACGACCTACTATAGGGAGTAAATGATGTTCGCAAGTAGAGTATAGGGTAATATTTTTTTCGACTAGCATTTCACCATACTGGTAATTGTTCTGAAATGTAGAAGCTTTCGGTTTTCGATCTGGATGTAATCCTGAAAAAATCTCGTTTACAAACATTTTGGCTACACGTTGTGGAGTACCACTTAGACTATCGTCGGTTAAGTCTAGCCCTAAGGTTTCCATGATATGATGTACATCTTTTTTGATGGATTCAATTTTGTCCTTGTCACTCAATTCAAACGCATCTGCTCTTAGTGGAGTGATGGCACTGGTGGATACATGATTGTCTCCCAGTATGTCTACTTCTTCGGTCGCTTTATCCCTTTTCATATGTATTAAATTCATTACAATATAGATTCAGGCCTTACCAAAAAGATAAGAAGAATCTTATTGCTAATGCTTACGATATCTATAATTGGGTGCAAAGATACGATTTTGTCGTGGGAGTTGAAATAGGTTTTATCGATAAAGAGTTGAGATATTTAAACTTTTGATTAGATTTAGTAGTTTGAATGTGTAACTAGTTAAGGAAACCTCTAGAGTTATATAATTCTAGAGGTTTTTGTACTCTATGATGTCTTAAAAGTTAATGAAGACATAGAATGTATACCGTTTTATAGGTTTGTCAATTAATTATATAGTTTATAATAATGTCTCAAAACTCGATCTCGTTTGCATGATGATGCACCACGTAAACTACTATATGCGCATGATCTGTATGTGCTATAGTTGGGTGTATTTATGGCACATAAAAATAATCTGCTATCACAGTGGTTAATTCCTCCAATAACTTTAGCGATTTGTTCTTTATTTAATTGTGTAATGTTTTTTTGTTTTAATTTTTCGAATGTACTCATGATTTTATATTAATGATTATACACTAGTTGTACTATACAACTTTCTAAATTTAAAATTAAGAATAATAACAGTTCAACATGCTAAAAATGAGTGAATGGTAAGTGCTAGTTACTAAATGGTAAAAAGCAACGTGTGAACCGTTTTAATCCATAATCTTAGAGAATTTAAGAATCATATTTCACTTTAATAAATATTCCATAAATTTGAGTCGTACACACGAAATCATTCCTTATAAACGTTATAGATATTATGATAAAAAAAATGCCCCTTATTGTTTGCACTATATTTTGTATATTTTGGAATAGCAGTGTGCTTTTTGCTCAAGATGATCTTCCTTGTCAAACCGCAATGCCTTTTTGCGCTGATGCATCACAAGAACTTACATTTCCGAATACTACAGGTGTAGAAAGTTTGGGACAAATAGGGTGTTTAAATACATCTCCAAATCCTGCTTGGTTTTATATTCGTATCGATCAACCGGGAGTGCTAGAGTTTGATATTGTACAATGGGTAGAGATTAATGATAATAATACATTTGAACGTGGAGAGCGCCAGTTGGATGTAGATTTTGTGGCTTGGGGACCTTTTCAAACCTTCTTTGTGAATTGTGATGATTTAGCTACAGGGTGTGATAATGATGGTGATGGTGAGGATTTGAGTGCTGCACAATGCAGAAATAATATAGATGATGAGGAGTATTATATTGATAATATGGATAATACTAATATTATGGATTGTAGCTGGTCGCGAAATACAGTAGAGGAAAACCCAGTGAAAACAGAAACATTTACGATTCCTACAGGGCAGTCTGGAGAGTATTATATTATTTTACTGACTAATTTTGCTAATGAAGCAGGTATCATTCAATTGCAACAAACGAATTTAGGAGAACCCGATGCGGGAACTACAGATTGTAGTATTCTGGAAGAAGGTTTGGGGGATGATATCGGGATTTGTGGTAATGGTCCCGTAATTATTCAAGGACGATTTAACAATGCAGTATCCTATCAATGGTTTGAGTTTAGCACCACTTCTAATGCCTTTTTACCAGTTCCTGTAACTACACCTTTTTATGACAATGCAAGGCCTGGGACCTATAGACTAGAAGGTCGTGATATCAATGGTGACCCTGTGGGTTCAGATGATATTGTAGTAAGTAATGTGACCAATTCCTTAACCGCAGTAGGCTATACTATAGCAGAAGAATCTTTTGCGGGACGGTATACGATAACTGCTATTCCTGAAATTACGGTAGGTGATCCTGAGGATTTTGAATATAGTATTGATGGATTAGAATTTCAGGATTCTCCGGTATTTACTGATGTTTTTCCTGGAGATCATGTGATTACAGGACGACATATTGCGGGCTGTAGCGAGGTGGATTCTGAGGTAATAATGATTTTAGGGTATCCTCAATATTTCACTCCCAATGGTGATGGATTTCATGATACTTGGAGTTTGATTAATATCGAAGATCAACCTTTAGCATTGATTTATATCTTTGATCGTAACGGTAAATTATTAAAGCAACTTCAGCCCGGAAGTATTGGTTGGGATGGTACTTATAATGGAGCTTTAATGCCTTCTTCAGAATATTGGTTTAGAGTAGAGTTTAACGAGCCTAGAGATGCTAATATGAGACGTAGAACTTTTGCAGGTAGCTTTTCTTTGATTCGGTAGAAAGTACGTTAGCTGTAGCTATCTAGGTGCTGTAATTTTGAAAAATACCGTATTTTTTTACGTTTGTTAGTTTGTTTTCTAAGTTTCAGATATCGCTTTAAAGACTTAAACCTAAAGTAAAAGTAAGGTTGTTTGCGTATTTGTCAATATTTGTTGTATTTGGAAAACCAGAATTAGAATACAATTGTTCGGTACGCTCTTGACCTAAATAGTCATAAGCGACATCAAATTTTAATTTCCCAAAATTATATCCACCTCCTAATGAAAACCCAGAGGTATCACTGACAATACTATCGTCTTTATAAGGGCTGTTTTCATATCGTAAACCGCCTCTAATACTCCATTTGTAGACTCTCCATTCTCCTCCAAGTCGTATCGAAGAAACTCCTTGTAGCGAATTGTCAATAGCATTGTTTTGAAAAGAAAAATCTAAATCTCCAAGATCAGTACTACCACTAAATTTTAAAGAACTATAATCTTTATAGCTGTAATCTAAACTAATTAGCCCTCGTGATCCGAATATTAAAGCGGCACTAGCGGTAGCTTTACCGGGAGTGCGTAATTGATATTCCGGAAATATATTGATTACGTTTGGGTTTACTAAAAATCGACCATCACTATTGCTAAACGTTTCTAGTCGCTGGGTGGTCTCTTCATTAATAAAGTACCAAGTAGGTGTTTCTAGAGCGATTCCAAAGCGTAACATCTCAGAGGCTTTAACGATCCCTCCAATTTGTGCTGAAAACCCACTACCTGTAGTAGAAAGTCCATTGGTGTAAATGACTTCGTTTATGGTGCTTCCAGTATTATTGTTTTGTTCAAAAAATGTTTTTGTTTCATCAAAACTAATAAAATGAGAGTTCATATTAACGCCTAAAAAGAATCTTTCATGAAGTTGAACTCCGGCATTTAATGAAAATTTACCATTTAGTCCAGTGCTTTGGTATTGGTATTCTTGTGTAAAGTTACCGGATGTAATGTTGGAATTATATAATGTGTTATTTGGATTGTTGAGGTCATTCGCTTCAATGATAAAGGTTTCATGTCCTAAAAAAGCGTGTTGTGCTTCTATCCCTTCATTTTCTCCTAAGAACGAATAAAGATCATCAATGGTTTCATTGCTGTTTAACGAAATAAGGCTTAACGGAATGCCTTGGGCGTCATTTAAAAACAGATTGTCTATAGAATTTGTGCTATTTCCTAGTGCTGTAAAATCATCAAAGTGATTTGCTGTTTGATCATAAGCAATGCCAATAGTGAACTTGCCTAAAGTTGAGTTTTTTGGGTTGTTTTTAACTACAAATACTGCGCCTAATTGATTGAAATTTAAATTGAGGCTATTATTTTCATTGGCAGTAGTATTGTATTCACTTTTGTTGATGATTCGTGCTGAAGATAGCGTTACTGATCCCGATGATTTCATGAAAACAGCCGATCCAGCAGGATTGATTTGAATTGCAGAGAGGTCGCCTCCTAATGCGCCAAATGCGCCACTCATAGCTCTGTATCTAGCAGTTCCTCTAATGTTTTCAGTTCCATATCGCAGTGCATCAGTTACACTTTGTGCAGAGGTAAACCCTACACAGCATATACTGATGGCTATTATCAAGATTTTTTTCATGTGTTGTGGGTGTTGTTCTTTATTATCTTCTTCCTCTACTACGGCTGCTTCCAGATGATCTACTTCCGTTAGAACTTCTGCCTCTGGAATAGTTTGAATTACTTCTGCTTCTAGAAGATCCTGAAGAGTAACTTCTGTTTCTTGAAGAATTATTTCCTGAGTAATTTTTGTTCGTCGTGTTGCTTCTAGAACGAGTTCCTGTATTTCCAGAATAGGTATTGCTTCTAGAGCGTTTTGTTCCTTGGTAAGTTCCTCTGTTTCTAGTGCTGTTTCCAGAGTATTTTCTGGTTGTGGTTCCTCTAGATCGTACTCCTGAATTTACAGAAGAACGTGATCTGTACGTACCGCCTGTGCCTCTTTTTCGAGTTCCATAATTGGTGCGAGCTCTATAGTTTCTACCTCTTGAGTTGTAGTTGTTTCGAGCAAGGCTTCTACCGCGATATCTACTATATCTATTACCGTATCCAATATATCGTCGATTGTAAAACCTTGGGCTATAATATGCGTTATATCCGTAAAAAGGAGGGCAATAGTAATAACTGTTATAAAATGGAGAGTTCCATCCCCAATTATTTCCGTAAAAGTTGTTTCCGTAAAAATTATTATGATATCCTCCCCAGTAGTTTGAATTCCAACCAAATGGTGTATTCCAAAAATTGTTTCTAAATCCATTATTGTAAACATTGACGTTCACGTTTGTTGGATTTGTTCCCCAGGCTGCTTTTCCTGCCTCGTAGTTGATTCCTTCTGTGTCTATAGCTTCGGCATTAGGATCAGATGTTTCACTAGTATAGTCATCAATATTAGTAAATACGTCACCTTCTTCAGTAATACTTTCGTAGTTAGCTGCTTTTTCTGAAAAATAACCAGAATAGTAGTCGCTTTTAGGTGGTGTCGAATTTGAAGTTGTTTCGGTTTTATTTTTTGAATTGGCGTAAATACCATCATCACTAACCACTGGAGCTGTAGCGCTACATGATGAGAGGAGTGCTATGCAGGCAGATATAGCAATTCCTATAATATTATTTTTCTGAATATTAATTTTACCTATCATATCTCCTTGTTTTTATTGTTGAACATTACAAATTTAGTTAGTTTTGCGCTAATAATTTTATATTTAACATAGTCACAATTTTTGTGCCAAATAGTAGTATATGGGTAAGAAACTAACAAAACGTAGTGAGGATTATTCAAAATGGTATAACGAACTGGTTGTCAAAGCTGATCTAGCAGAGAATTCGGCCGTTAGGGGATGTATGGTGATTAAGCCATACGGATACGCGATTTGGGAGAAAATGCAAGCAGAATTGGATAAAAAATTTAAGGAAACAGGGCATCAAAATGCATATTTTCCATTATTTGTTCCAAAAAGTTTGTTTGAAGCGGAAGAGAAAAATGCAGAAGGGTTTGCAAAAGAATGTGCGGTAGTGACGCATTATCGTTTAAAAACGGATCCTAATGATGCTACGAAATTAATTGTAGATCCAAATGCAAAATTAGAAGAAGAGTTGATTGTGCGTCCTACGTCAGAAGCGATTATTTGGAGTACCTATAAAGGATGGATTCAATCGTATAGAGATCTTCCATTACTAATTAATCAATGGGCAAATGTGGTGCGATGGGAGATGAGAACACGTCTTTTTTTACGTACGGCTGAGTTTTTATGGCAAGAAGGGCATACTGCTCATGCGACTAAAGCCGAAGCTGTTGCAGAGACAACACAGATGAATAATGTGTATGCTGATTTTTTGGAAGATTTTATGGCAATCCCAGTAATTAAAGGGCGTAAAACAGAAAGTGAACGTTTTGCTGGAGCAGATGATACCTATTGTATCGAAGCCTTAATGCAAGACGGAAAGGCGTTACAAGCAGGAACATCTCATTTTTTAGGACAGAATTTTGCGAAAGCATTTGATGTAAGGTTTACGAATAAAGAAGGAAAACAAGAGTATGTGTGGGCGACCTCATGGGGGGTGTCTACGCGATTAATGGGGGCATTGATTATGACGCATAGTGATGATCATGGATTGGTATTGCCTCCTAATTTGGCTCCAATACAAGTGGTAATTGTACCGATATATAAAGGCGAAGAACAATTGGAAGCAATCACTGTGGTTGCCAATGAATTGGTAACTCAATTGCGAGCTCAGGGTGTTACGGTTAAGTTTGATAATAGAGATACGCACCGTCCGGGAGCAAAATTTGCGCAATACGAACTTCAAGGGGTGCCATTGCGTATTGCGATAGGGCCAAAGGATTTAGAAAAAGGAACAGTGGAATTGGCTCGAAGAGATACGCTAACCAAGCAATTTGTAGCGAAAGATGAGGTGATTAGTGTCGTAGAAAATTTATTAGTGCAAATTCAAAAGGATTTACATGATAAGGCTACTTCATATAGAAATACACATATTACCCTTGTAGATACTTTTGAAGAGTTTAAGAAGGTGTTAGAGGATAAAGGAGGATTTATTTCAGCACATTGGGATGGCACGAATGAAACAGAAGAAAAGATTAAGGAATTGACCAAAGCAACGATACGTTGTATTCCATTTGATGCTAAAGAAGAGGCAGGAACGTGTGTCTATAGTGGTAACCCTTCGTCGATACGTGTGTTATTTGCAAAGGCGTATTAATAGCATTTCTACTCCCGAATCGTGATAATGTGATATCTTGATTAATTTTTAGTCTGTTTTAAGTTTTTATGGTAGTGGTTGTTATAGGCTAATAGTATTGTATGTGCTGAAAGAATTATAGGTTTTTATGCCAAAAATGGCTTGATAGCTGTGAATGTTGTTTGAAAATATTGGTTCCGAATGGTCTTGTTTTTAATTTTTAAGTTCAAATGTTATAAAAAAATAAAATAAGACTTGTAGCATTCAAAAATAGTTGTATTTTTGCATCCGCTAATTGAATATATATTGGCCCGTTCGTCTATCGGCTAGGACGCCAGGTTTTCATCCTGGTAAGAGGGGTTCGACTCCCCTACGGGCTACAAATTTTATATTAAAATTTAAAAGAAAAAGAAAAAAATGGCAAATCATAAGTCAGCGTTAAAGCGGATTAGAAGTAACGAAGCAAAACGCTTAAGAAATAAATATCAGCATAAAACTACGCGTAATGCTATTAAAAAATTGCGTGAGTCTGATAAGTCTGGAGCAGAGGAATTATTGCCTGGTGTTATTTCTATGGTTGATAAATTAGCAAAGCGAAATATTATTCATACGAATAAAGCCGCTAATTTAAAATCTAAATTAACGAAACACGTAGCAGCTTTATAAGCTTCCGTTTTTTATTATAAAATCTACCTGAATATTAAAGCTTTAAAAATAGAGCTTTAATACTCAGGTTATACCTCGTTATTTAAGCGTGTGAAATAAATACAATACTAAACAATAGCAGATAATTATGAAGAGCATTAAAATAACAATATTTTTAGCCCTTGTCCCAATCTTATTAATGGGTCAAAACGATAAAAGTTGGGAGGATTATGTGCCAATTCTTAAAAAACATATTTATTCAGATTATAAGGGGATGTTTAAAGAGGCAGGAGGAGCACTAGAATATCCTTTTATCACACCGGGAAGTGACCAGTATGCTGATGTATTGTGGGATTGGGATTCTTGGCTAACCAATGTTTCTATTAGACAAATATTGCTGGATCAAGGGAGTGAAAAAGATAAGAAAGAGGCACTGAAGTATGAACAAGGGAGTATTCTAAATTACCTGAGTTATGGCGGGATGAATGGTTGGATACCTTTTAGGATTCCTAGGGATGCAGGAAGTCGCGTTGAGCAGATGGAGGTTATTACTAAGAAGTATGGAGGTTTGTTCGAAAATAATATGCACAAACCTTGTCTGGCGCAGCATGCAGGCTTTTTGGTTGAGCAGAATAAGGGAGATGCAGAATGGCTTAGAGAAAAATTCTATTTTTTACAAGCGTTTGTGAATGCGTATCAAAGTCATTACAAGGATAAGGAAACTGGTTTGATTTTTTGGGCAAATGATGTTAGTATTGGAGTTGATACTGATCCATCTACGTTCGGCCGTCCAGATAAGAGCTCGGGCTCTATTTACCTAAATAGTTTATTTTACAAGGAATTGAAAGCAATGGAATATATTGCCGAATCTTTGAAATTGTCCGAAATAGCGGTCATATATAAAAAGGATGCGGAAACCTTATTACAAAATATAAGAACACATTGCTGGGATGAAAGAGATGGGTTTTATTATAGTGTAGATTTGAATATGACTGATTATCATGCTCCTACGCATTGGCAGGAAATCCATATTGGAGCTCCTAAAAAATGGGATTGTGTAATAGTGCGTTTAGATGTTTGGTCAGGTTTTATGGCTTTATGGGCAGGAATTGCCACACCAGAACAAGCAGAAAGAATAGTAGCGGAACACTATCGTGATTCAACCCGTTTTAATTCACCTTATGGGATAAGAACTTTATCTCCTCTGGAAAAAATGTATGACCCTAGGGCAACGGGTAATCCATCTTCATGGTTGGGGCCTATCTGGGGAGTTTCGAACTATATGGTTTTTAAAGGGTTAGTTGATTATGGCTATAAAGAAGAAGCTAAAGAAATGGCTATTGAAAGTATACTTATGTTCGGTCGGGATGTTGACGAAAATGGAGCCATGCATGAATACTATTTGCCAGAAAGTGGGAAACCCGTTTTAAATAAGGGCTTCCAGAATTGGAATTATCTTGTTCTTAATATGATCGCTTGGTTGGAAGGAAAAGAAACTGTTTCAGAATATTAGAGGTTTGAGTCGTCTTAATATAAATTGACAATTTTAAACTAAGTTAAAAAAATCCATCTAAGCTTTAGTTTAGATGGATTTTTTTGTGTCTAAAATTTGGTGTTTTGGAATTAATACCATTTTATATTTCATAGATATTCAAAACTCATCATTTTTCTTTTGAGCAAATTCAAACATAAAATGGATCAAGCCTAAAAGTTGTGTTTATGCAAATATTTGCGTTAATCTAAATAGGAAGAATTCTCATCAGATAACTATGCGGGTGATGTAAGTAATTAAAACCTCGATTAAGATTTTTTAATTGAGATTTTTCTATAGATGTAAATTACAGAATATAACAAGTATTTTCGGTTAAATAAAAAAGTAAAAAGCTCAAGCTTTCTTCCTTTATTATACACCCCAATAAAATCATTTAAAGGGTATGCTTTTGCTAAGGTCATTTTGTTTAATATATGGTGTATTTCTTTTACTGGCATCTTTGATTTAA
This sequence comes from uncultured Aquimarina sp., assembly GCA_937951135.1. Taxonomy (GTDB): domain Bacteria; phylum Bacteroidota; class Bacteroidia; order Flavobacteriales; family Flavobacteriaceae; genus Aquimarina. The sequence continues at coordinate 38,470 of CALFCI010000152.1, forward strand.
TGGCTCTAGATATTCCAAAAAAAGCAAACCATTGTTGTCTTGTTTTTATTTTTTTTATAAGCGTTTTAGTCATAGCCTTGTCCTTCTCTATTTTATTTATAAAAGAGCTGTAGCTAATGATTGTATTAAGATACATATATACCATATTAATATTATGCTCAGGTTCTTGACTATTCATTATAGATGACTCCCTTAAATAGTAATTATATATATTTAATGGTAAAAAAATCATTTTCTTTGTCAAGAACAGTAAGTTGGTTGTAAAGATAGAATCTTCAAATTCATTTCCTTCTGCTATTTTTAACCCTGTTTTTAAAAGGAAATCTCTATTGCAGATATACCACCATACTGTATGCATAAAATCATTTTTTTCTATAAAATTAGCGCCTGATATTATCTTAGAATTGATTATAGATTCCTCTATATTAGGTACGGATTCCACTTGTTTTAGAGCAGTATTTTTACACTTAAATCCAACTAAGTCTAGATTGTCTTTTGACATTTTTTCTAGAATAGGTTTAAGTGAATGTGGAGCTAAAAAGTCATCGGCATCTAAAAAATAAATATACTTACCTTTAGTATAGCTTATTCCTACATTTCTAGTTTTTCCTATTCCTATATTCGATTGATGAAATGCGTTTATAAAGAGGTGTTTATCTGAATAAGAGTTTATTATAGTTTTTGTATTGTCTGTAGACCCATCATTAATTATTATAATTTCTAATTCTTCATCTAAAAAATTTTGATTCAATACGCTATCAATTGCAAAAGAAATATCATTCTCACAATTATAAACAGGAATAATAATACTTATCAAAGGAATTGCACTCATTAATTTGATGATTTAAGGATGAAGAATAATCGCAAAAAAGCAAAATATTTTTAACCCGGATTATGCAGTAGAAAATCTATTACGGCTTGAAACTACTTCAAGATATACCGCTCCGCTATGTTTTTAAACTTAACCATAGCGATGCTATGCTAAATTTTAGAAAAGATCATATTTTATCGCAATTTCAAACCTCATGACGAAGTGCTATTGCATAATCCGGGTTTAATACTTACAAATATCATAAATTAAAAAAAGAGTATACGGTTACAATGCAGTTTTTTTTATTTAAGGTAGGCTTTTTTTTGAACTCAATGCTGAGATCTATTATTTGTTTTTCTCTTCAATCCAGCGTGACATAAACTCTGTACTGCGCATAGTGTGATAGTGTAGCATGGCTCCTATAAAATTTTGCGAACGATGTGTCGTTCTGTTTTTTTGGATATAGATCATTGTATCCATACAGGATTGCGTAAACATCGTTTTTTGGAAACGTGTATTTATAATGTGTATCCCCTGTTGCTGTGCGTCTAACCATTGTTCTTTATTTTGGTATAACTGTACAGCGGCATTTGCAAACGCTACAGGGTCATTGTGGATGCTACCATTCCAGTTGCAATTGCCTTTCATACCTTCGGCGCCAATTGTAGTGGTAATGCTAGGGGTGCCACAACGCATTGCTTCAGCTAGTTTCCCTTTGATTCCGGCTCCAAAACGTAATGGAGCAAGACATATTCGCGCATTTTTCATTACGGATTCAGCATTTTTCACCCAGCCTTTTACATAAATGCCTTTTTTAGGTAGCTGTAATTGTGACGCTTTAGGGGGAGGGTATGCTCCATAAATGTGCAATTCTGCGTTAGGAAGTTGGGATTTAATTACAGGCCAAATAGCATCTTTAAGATATACAAAACTATCCCAATTAGGATCGTGCCTGAAATTACCAATAGTTATAAAATGATTGCGATCCTGATACGCAGGGAGTTGATTGATATCGGTGTGGGTTATAGGTTCAAAGAGAAAAGGAAGGTATGAAAGAAGCGCTTTAGGAATGTTAAATAGTTCTTGTAGTAGTTGTACTTCAGCTTCAGAAATCATGAAGGTCAGGTCGCATCTATAGATACTAGCAATTTCACGTTTAGTGATGTCTTCTCTGGTCAATGAGGTGTACTCAAATGGTTTATTTTTTTTAATGCTTTGTTGTCTGCTCTTTCGCAAACAATGTAAATCTTCGGTGTTTAAAATGCGAATGGTATCTGGACAGTGTCGAGCGACACGCCATCCAAATTGCTCCTCGGTCATGAAACGGTCAAAGATTACATATTGTGGTTGTATTGATTGTATGAATTCGTTAAAGGAAGAGTCGTTTAGGGTAATTTTTTTTTGTGTAATGAGAGTGTCGTCTAGAGTGATCGCATGATCGCCTTGAAGTGCGCTACTGGCAAATGTGATCTTCCAGTTTTGTGTTATAAATAATTGGAGTAATTGAAGCATTCTACTTCCCGCTGCGGATGAATTGGGCTCGGGCCAAACATGACCGATAATAAGTACATTTGGTTTCATAAGTAAAAGGGGTGCTAAGGTATTTAGGAGCGTCGATTTTTTACAGGATGCTATAGGCGATTCAGGACATGAAATTAATGAAAAAAAGCCTCAGTACATAATACTAAGGCTTTGATTTTTATTAGTTTAATCGCTATTAGAATGAAGAAAAAAGTTTTTCCATTTTTTCTTTTTGTTCTTTTGCTAATTCTTGATCGACTAAGATTCTTCCACTATGTTCATCGGTAATGATCTTTTTGCGAGAAGCGATCTCCATTTGTACTTGTGGAGGAATCGTAAAGAAAGATCCACCTGAAGCACCACGTTCTATAGGTACAATGGCTAAACCATTTTTCACATTTTTTCGGATTCTTATATAAGCAGCTACTAATCTATCTTCAATTTCGTTTTGGTAATCATCAGACTTGGTTAATAGCAATTCTTCTTCTTTCTTCGTTTCAGCAAGAATAGCATCTAATTCACCTTTTTTGTGTGAAAGGTGTTCGTTGCGTTCTTTTGATCTATTTTTAGTTTGTTCGATAGTATCTTTTTTCTGAACCGTTTGTGCTTTGTGTTCTTTGATGTTTTTTTCTGCTAATTCGATTTCCAATTCTTGAAATTCGATTTCTTTACTTAGCGAATTGTACTCTCTGTTGTTTCGAACATTTTTTTGTTGCTCTGTGTATTTCTTGATGAGCACTTTTGCTTCTTCGATTAGATTTTTTTTATTTTTGATGCTTTCATCAATAGCATCAAGCTCTAAATTTAATTTTTCTAATCGGGTATGTAATCCAGCTACTTCATCTTCAAGGTCTTCTACTTCTAATGGAAGTTCTCCGCGTACGTTACGGATTTCATCAACTCTAGAGTCAATCAATTGCAGGTCGTATAATGCTCTTAATTTTTGCTCAACAGTAACTTCTTTCTTTGCCATAATTCTTATAAGTATTGAATAGGATTGGTGTTTATATCCGATAAAATGACCTTACCTGATGGTAAGGCAGGTGCAAAATTACTGATTTTTTTTCTAAGATAAGTAAGAATTAAGTTTTTTGTGTATTGCTCACTTTCATAATGTCCAATGTCTGCTAGGATGAGTTGATTTTCGGCTTCGTAAAATTGGTGATATTTTAAATCCGCAGTAATGAATAGATCTGCTCCGGCTTCTTTAGCTGCTCCAATTGCAAAGCTTCCGCTACCTCCTAATACGGCGATTTTGGACACGGGTTTTCCTAGGCATTTAGAATGTCGTACACATCCTGATTTAAATGCAGTTTTTATGCGTTGTAATGCTGCCATCTCATCCATAGGTTCAGGCAATGTTCCGAGCATGCCCATGCCGATGTTTTGATTTTTGTTTTGTAGTGTAGTGATTTCATAGGCAACCTCTTCATAGGGATGACTACTAAAAAGGGCTTTTAGGATCGCCTTTTCTTGATGCTTGGGATACGTAAATTGCAATTGATTTTCTTTTTCAATATGTGTGGTACCGATTTTTCCAAGTGTAGGTTGGGCATTGGATAATGGTTTGAAAGTTCCTAAGCCTTCTGTGCTAAAGCTGCAATTTTCGTAGTTACCGATGCTTCCTGCGCCTGCTTTAAAAACAGCATTTTTTACAGTATTCGTAGCTGCAATTGGTACAAAAGTGGTTAATTTTTTAATGGTTCCTGCTTGTGGGATTAATATGGTTCTATCTTGTAGTTGTAATTGTTCACAGATCATATCATTAACACCTTGTAAAGTGTTGTCTAGAGCTGTATGTATAGCAAAAATAGCAATGTCGTGTTTTATAGCTTTCATCACCACACGCTCTACATAGGTTTGTCCATTAAATTTTTTGATTCCTTTAAATACAATAGGGTGGAAGCTTACGATGAGATTGCATCCTTTTTCAATCGCTTCATCAACGACACTTTCTAGCGTATCGAGAGTTACGAGAATTCCTGAAACATCAGTATCGGTATTTCCAACAAGTAACCCTACATTGTCAAAATCTTCAGCGTATGTAAGTGGAGCTAATTGTTCGAGATGTTGTATTATGGTTTTAATCTTCATAGGGAAATAGGAGGTTTGATTTAAGTAAAACGATTAAGATTGAAAAGTAAAAAAACTTTAGACAATAATCAACGTTTGGTTTTTATACTTTTGCATTCGTATAAGAAGTTTTTTAATGAATACATGGATACGCATATTAAGAAAGTTGTTATGGCCAATTGTGCCTGTGTACTATTTGAGTACTTGGGTACGTAATTTTTTGTACGATCGTGGGTTGAAATCTTCAATGTCTTATGACTTTCCGGTCATTGCGGTTGGTAACCTTAGTGTTGGCGGCACAGGTAAGTCTCCAATGGTAGAGTATTTAATTAGGGTGTTAAAGGATGCTTATGTACTGGCAACTTTAAGTAGAGGGTATAAAAGAGCGACTACTGGTTTTAAGGCGGTACAGCTTTTGGATACTGCAAAAGCAGTAGGAGATGAGCCATTACAATTTAAATTAAAATATCCGTCGATTCACGTTGCAGTGGATGCAAACCGTCAAGAAGGTATTGCAAAATTACAAACACTAAACCCAAAGCCAGAATTGATTATATTGGATGATGCATACCAGCATCGTAAAGTAACGGCGGGATTATATATAGTATTGACTTCATATTATGATTTATATAGTGAGGATATAGTATTGCCTGTTGGTAATTTAAGAGAGCCTAAGCAAGGTGCTAGACGCGCCCATATTATAGTGGTGACTAAATGTCCTAAAGATTTATCTGAGGATGAACAAAGTAGTATTGCAAAACGATTGGGGATAGCTGCTCATCAGTCTTTATTCTTTTCAAGAATTGCGTATGAGCCTATGATTACTAATGGTGGTATTCGTAATCCTATAGCAATGTTACAAGGTCAACCTTTTACTTTGGTAACTGGAATTGCGAATCCTAAACCATTAGTTACGTATTACGAGCAATTGGGATTGGAATTTACGCATCTTGCGTATCCAGATCATCATCATTTTACGGCTAAGGAATTGGAGCACTTAAAAAATAAAGGATTGATAGTGACTACGGAAAAGGATTATGTGCGCTTGGCAGATGAGTTGTCCTCAGTATCGTTGTGGTATCAGCCGATTACTACTATGTTTTTAAATCATGGGCAACAATTTGATGCCTTGATTACTAATTTTATCCAGTCCTACGAAAACTAATTGCACAGGAATGATAGAAGGATTGGGTTAAAATACTTTTTCGTTTAGGTTCAATAATAGCATTGATTAACTATGCTGTTTCTTTATTGTGAATGCCTTGTGAAGTTTTAAGAAAAATTCTTCTGTTTTGTATGGTTTAGGAATGATATCATCAAAACCATTGGTGTAAAATTCATCTAAATTATCATCTAGGGTTACGGCAGTTAATGCAATGATTGGAATTTCTTTATTAAATTCTCTAATTTGCTTTGTCGCTTCTATACCACTAATGCCTGGCATATGAATATCCATAAGGATAAGGTCAAAAGTTTTATTCATTGCTTTATTTACAGCAATATCACCATTATTGGCAACATCACAAATCATTTTGCTTTTTTCTAAAATTTTGCGAGTAATTAGTTGATTGATTTTATTATCTTCTACTACGAGTACTTGTTTATCGATCATAACGTCATAATCAATCTTTTTGGCTTCTTCAGTATAGTTGATCAGGTTATCTTCGTAGATGTCAAATTTAATTTCGAAGAAAAATCTAGACCCTTGGTTCAGTTGACTTTCTAATTTGATTTCGCTATCCATTAAAGAAAGTAAACTTTTTACGATAGATAACCCTAAGCCAGTACCTCCAAATCGTCTATTAATTTGAACTGATCCTTGTGTAAAATTCTCAAAAATAGACTGTTGTTTCTTTTCAGAAATTCCAACGCCGTCATCTTGAATTTCGAAATGTAAATACACTTTGTTTTTGATTTGATTCTTCATCTTTACACGAAGCCAAATGTTGCCATTTCGTGTAAACTTGATGGAGTTTCCAATAAGGTTAATGAGGACTTGAGATATTTTTAAAGGATCTCCTTTTATTTTAGTTGGAACAGCCTCATCAAATTCATAGTGTATTGTGTTGTTTCTATCCTTTGCGGATTTACCTAAGGCAATTAATACATCTCCAATTCGCTTTTTGAGATTGAATGAGGTGTTTTCTAATTCTACTTTGTTAGCTTCTAGTTTGTTTAGATCTAGTATATTATTGATGAGTGAGAGTAGGTATTCTCCTGAAAATTTGAGAGAATTTAGATGTTCTTTTTGATTCGGAGTTGGGCTTTCTTCCAGTAATAAATGGGTTAGTCCGGTAACTGCATATAATGGAGTTCTTAATTCATGAGTGATTGTAGATAAAAATTGTACTTTGACTTCACTTGCACGTTCTGCACTTTCTTTAGCCAGCACCAATTCGGTGTTTTTGTCCTTTAATAATTTATTAGCACTTGCTCTTAAATTGTTGTTTTTGTATAATGAAAATGTAAGTAAAGATAGAATTGTAATGAGTGCAATACTTAATATGGTGGTTAAACGGCCAAATTTTAAAGATTTTTGTTGTTGTTTGTTTTCTTCGGTTAGTTCTTGCATTAACACATTATTCTCATCTAAGTCTAATTTTGCACCAGCTTCTTGTGCGATAATTTCTTTATTGATATTAAATAAAGAATCTTTAAATTTCTGATGTGCTTTTAAATGGGATAGGGATACCGTATATTCTTCTCTTTGCTCATAAATTTGGCTATATAATTGATAGCAATCTGATCGAATTTCATCATAGCCTTGCTCTTTACCAATTTGCATTGCAAGATCATTGGTTTCTTTGGCTTCATCAATACGCCCTAGTATAAGTTGTGCTTGAGCTTTATTGGTGTATAATTTAGCTTTATAATAAAATTGGTTTAGACTAGTAATGATAGGCAGGCTACTGTTAAAACGCTTAATAGCAAGCTCTGGTTTTTCTTCGGCTAATGCGAGTAGTCCAAAATTAAGACCCACAGGTCCCTTAAGACTATCTATTGCATTTTTATCAATGAATAAAGAAGCTTGTTGTAGGTTTTCTTTAGCGAGTTCATGTTGTTGGAGTTCAGTGCAAATGGATCCATATACATTATAAGAATAAGCGAGTGCGATTTGATCGTCTTCTTCCTTTTGAATGGTAATGGCATTTAGAATTTGCTTTTCAGCCTTTTTTACATCTCCCAATTCTAGATAGAGTTCAGCTAATACACGGTTTGTTTTGGCACGGTATTGTCTGTTTTGAGATTGAATAGCAAGCCCTTTAGCGAGTGTAATATAGGTTAACGCATTTTCTAGTCTTGCTCTGTATATGGAACGAGAGGCTCTGGTTAGATAGCTTTCAATGGCTTCTTCCAGTTCGGGGTGTTCTATAGCTTGTTTTGTGGTTTGCGCAGGAAGCATCAAACTATAACAAAATAGAAGAATTGCAATACTGTTTTTTAGTAGGGTGGGCATTTTTCTTGAATATAGCGTAACGAATATAGTTATTTATTACATATTTTGTAAGCTAAATCAATAATTCTATTACTATATCCTAGTTCATTATCATACCATCCAATTATTTTCACCATTTTTCCGATGGCAGAGGTCATGAGTGCATCAAATATACAGGAGTGTGGATTCCCTTTAACATCTATAGAAACAATAGGATCTTCGGTATAGGCTAAAATGCCTTGTAATGTAGTCTGAGAAGCCTTTCTGAAAGCGGTATTGATTTCGGTTATCGATATTTCGTTTTTCACATTAAAAGTGATATCTGTAAGCGAGCCATTTGGAACGGGAACTCGAATACCACATCCGCCTATAACATTGCGGAGTTCGGGAAATATTTTGGTCAACGCTTTTGCGGCTCCAGTGGTTGTAGGTACTATAGATTGTCCAGCAGCTCTGGCTCTTCTGAGGTCTTTGTGTGGTTGGTCGTGTAAACTTTGATCTGTGGTATAACTGTGTATTGTAGTAATATAAGCTTGCTCAATACCACATAACTCATTGATGGTTTTGATCATTGGAGCAGCATTATTAGTGGTACAAGAGGCGTTAGAGATTATCTGTTCTGATCCCGTAATTAGGTGGTCATTAACACCAAGTACTATTGTGGTTATTTTGTCATCTAATGGTGGAGCAGAAAGTATTACTTTTTTGGCGCCAGCTAGGATATGTTTTTGTACTAAATCATACGTTTTAAACTTCCCAGTAGCCTCGATAACAATATCAATATCTAGAGGACTCCATTTGCATTGTATAGGGTCTTCATAATGAGAAACTTCAATAGTATGGGAGTTTACTATAATATGTTGGGCTGTATGTGTCACCTCATGCGGCAGTACTCCATGTATACTATCGTATTTTAAGAGATGACTTAGTGTTTTTGTATCGGCAAGGTCATTAACAGCAATGAGTTTAAACCTTGAGTCTGATATTAAAAGTTTAGCTACATTGCGGCCTATGCGACCAAAACCATTAATCGCAACTCGAATAGGTAGGGAACTATACAATTTTATTTATTTTTTAAGTCAAATGTTTTTGTGCTTTGTAAGAGGAACGTACTAAAGCACTACTTTCTACATGTCTAAATCCCATAGATAATCCAATTTCCTCATATTTTTTAAACTGATCGGGAGTGATGAATTGTTTTACAGGGAGGTGCTTTTTACTAGGTTGAAGGTATTGTCCTATAGTAACAATGTCTAAACCTACATTTCTGAGGTCTTCTAAAGTTTGAATTACTTCATCTTCTTGCTCTCCTAATCCCAACATGATTCCACTTTTGGTACGTTGTATGCCTTGTTGTTTTAAATATCGCAATACTTCCAGACTTTGTTCGTATTTTGCTTGTATACGAACTTCTCTAGTTAACCGTTTTACGGTTTCCATATTATGAGAAACAACTTCAGGCTTTACAGCGATGATACGATCTATATTTTTTGTTTTGCCTTGAAAATCGGGAATTAATGTTTCTAGGGTTGTATTTGGATTCATTCTACGAATTGCCTGTATGGTCTCTGCCCAAATAATAGCGCCTCCATCTAACAAATCATCTCTGTCTACTGATGTAATTACAGCATGTTTAATATTCATGATTTTGATGGATCGGGCAACTTTTTCAGGTTCTTCCCATACTACAGTTTCGGGCCTTCCTGTTTTTACACCACAAAAGCCACATGACCGTGTGCAAATATTTCCTAAGATCATAAAAGTAGCAGTTCCTTCGCTCCAACATTCACCCATATTAGGACAGCTTCCAGAAGTACATATAGTATGTAAGTCATATTTATCAACTAGACCTCTCAGTTCTGTGTATTTTTTTCCAGTAGGAAGTTTAACACGTAACCACTTGGGTTTTTTTTGAGGGGGTGAAGAAATTGTGGTATTCTGCTCCATAAGGGTTCTTGTTTCATGCAAAAATACAAAGAAAGCATTGATCTTAGATAGTATTTTAAAACTTCTATAGATTGCATCCTTATAAATCACATAAAAAAGATAGTCTTAAAAATTAACCTTTTACGAATAGGTATAAAGAGTTGATCTGGTGGTTACTTAAAAAATTATTATTATTTTTTGTTGTTTTTTACTAGTTTATTGCAGTTTTTACGGATATTTATAGAGTTTTTGGAAGTAATGAGTGTCCATGTATTACAAATTATTTTTTTTCTAAAAACCCTCTTTTTATTTGAAATTAAAGATTATGATAGTGTGAAAAAAGAGTTTTTTGATTTTTTTATAAAAAGGGAGGAATACGTTTTTTTTTAGGAATAGGTATTTTTACATAAACAGGGTTGTTCCTGATTTTTTTTGAAAAATAGCTCCAATAGATGTGGGCGCTAAATGTAAGGAAGGAGTTTTGTGATTGATGAGGTAATATGCTTTTTTTTATATTTAGATTATTGATTTTTAGTGGGGAATAAGTGTGAATTGGTTGTATGTTTTTACGGTAAAACCATAAAAAAAGTAAGTTTTTACTTCATTTGTAGAAAAGACTTTTTTAATTTTATAACCGATTAAGTTTGAAATTAATACGGTTTGTTGGGCCGAATTTCCAACACATAATTTAACTTAATTTATAACACCATAATTATTTAGACATATAAATAGTAGAAACAATGATGTCAAAAGAAGAATTAGAATTGATTAAAAAAACGAAAATAAATCGTAAACGATTGGAGAGATGGTTGATTAAGAATCAAAAATTTATCAACATCACTGCAATCGAAAAAGAAGTTTCCGCTCCTAAAGGATTGGTTCAAAAATTTATCAAGTATGATAAAAAAATCCATGATAAATGGGTAACCCCTATTCATGATGTTGTAAAAGGTTTTACTTCTTTTAGTCTTAAGTAGTATTATTTATTACCTAAGGTAAAATTAGTTGCGTTTATTGCATAGGCATTAGAGGTACATTTTCTAATATGCTAAGAATTTTTGTAAGATCCCCCAAGGTCTTATCGTAAATGAGTTCTAAAATTAGCTGTATTAATTTGTGCTACTTTTTGTTTAGATGAAACATGAATACACATACGAGTATTAAAAGAACATCAATAATGTATCTTTTAATACTCGTATGTAATTCGGTTAATGTCATGAAGAAGTTTATTTTAGTTGCATAGTATGTTATACGATTTACGATATCCGATTTTGGATTTTGGATTTCGTATTTTAAAATCTGAAATCGGATATCGTAATTCTTAATAGTACCCTGTTAAATATGCGAAAAAGTGATATACAAATTGTATAAAGACTTCGTTAGGAGTGTTAGCTGTACTAGATATCTAATGTATACCCTAGGCTAAATTCGATTAGAACATTTCTATCGGACTAACATAGTGTGCTTCAGATTTAAGAATTTAGTCTTTTGACTAAAGAAGAGTGATGAGATACCAGATGTTGAAAGCGACTAATGTAAAAATGCCGATCCAACTGAAAATTCGTAACCCTATCTTTGGTCTGGATACTAGAGGTGTATGCTTACTTGTGATGAGTGCTAAATTTATATAGGCATAAAAAGGAGCCGTTAGAAATGAGAGTATTGTGGCAATGGTAATAAGTATCCCCATCTCTTTGCTGAAAAATTGGAGGATGATTACTGTTCCTACGGCCAAAACGATACTCCAGATAAGGCGTAGTTTTTTAGATTGACTATTATTGAATAGTAGTTCGGTGGTCTTTGCCATTGCACGTGGCGAAGCATCCAGTGTGGTTAGCGTAGTGCTGAACATGGTGGTGAACGCAGCAATACTGATAATATACAAAAATTCATCTCCTAAGCTTTTGGTATACAATGTAATCAACTGTTTTGAGAATGCTGTGCCAGAGGTTTCAAAAGGAACTCCAGAATTATATAATACTAGCGCACCTAGAGAAACAAAACCGATGCCTAATAGGACGGTCGTTATATATCCAACATTAAAATCAAGGAGTCCTTGTTTTTTGATAGTATTTTGATGTGTTTTGTTTTTTTCTACAACCCATAAGGAATGCCATATAGAAACATCGAGTGGTGCAGGCATCCATCCCATAAAAGCAATTAGAAATATTAGATCGCTGGTTTCATGAGGTAGTATTTGTTGTAAAGGAACAGGGGTGTTAAGATTACTAATGGCTAGTGCTACTGCAAACAATGTGCTTAGGGATAATGTAATGATGATTCCCTTTATTAAGGCATCTAGTACAGTGTATCGACCAAGGGTAACCAAAGCCAAGCATAATAGTGTGATTAAGAGGCTCCATGTAAATAAGCTCAATTCAATACCAAATAAATCTGTAGCTAGACTTGCGGTAACCAATGTGACGGCAGTTTGTATGGTAAACATTGTAGCAAAAGTTAAGAGGTAATAAATGACTAGAAAAGGTTTGCCTAGTTTGTGATATCCATCAAGTAAGCTTTCACCAGTCGCATTTGCATATCTCGCGCCAAATTGAAAAAAAGGGTATTTTACAGCATTTATTAGGAGTAATGCCCAGAGTAATCCGAATCCAAAATTAGCTCCTGCTTTTGTAGATTGTACTAAGTGAGAAACTCCTATTGCTGCTCCTGCAAATAAGAGCCCAGGGCCTAATTTTTTTATAAATTTTAAGAAGCGCACTATCGATTCGTTATAATAATTTCTGCAAGTAATTTTTTAGCTCTAAGTAATTTCACTTTTACAGTACTCATAGGTGTATCTAGTTTTTTTGAAATTTCTTTATATGATAGTTCTTGAAAATACCTAAGGTTTAATACTTCTTGATAATGAGGTTTTAATTGTTTAAGGTATCGAAGTAGTTGTGCTAGGTTTTGTTCGGTTATTAGTTTATCCTCTGGAGAAGGGTTGTCGTCTGCAATTTTATACGCTAAATGGTCAACTTCATTTGTAGTTTGTGAATGAATAGAAGCTTTTTTTTTGCGTAATAAATCAATGTGAATATTTTTTGAAATTTGAATCAACCAAGTTTTAAAGGTGTATTCTTCTTTGAAAGTTTGAATATGATCAAATGCTTTAGAGAAGCTTTGTATCGTAATGTCTTCAGCTTCATATTCATTATGAGTGCGTTGTAATTGAAAGCGATATACGTCATTCCAGAAGGTGTGTAGAAGATAATTAAAAGCCGTTTGTTTTCCTTCTTTAGCATTTTTAATTTGATCAGATAGGATATTGTTTTCGGTATTCAAAACTATGACGTTAATTAGTAGTTTAGATAAAATGCATTGGAGGGTTTTTAATATTCTAAAGAATTATTACCGCTTTAGAATCTTAGTGTACGCTGTTATATTTAATTATATAAAGTGCAACACTACTACTTAGAATGTTCGGTGTCATTACAATCTGTGTATTGATCAGGAGTTTTGCCACACAAGGAACACGATTCTCCTTCTTTGTTTAAAAAAGGACTTTGGCTAGCGCAAGTGCCTGCAAATTTCCCATCCTTTTTTGCCCATATTTTAATAGCTATTCCAGCTACTGCGAGCGATAATAAGCCTATAGTAAGTAGTGCTAATTTCATCTGTTTGTCTGTTTTGCCTATAGTTTCTATGTTGGTTAGATACTATTTAGGAATACAAAGATACAAATATGAATTTATTTATAAGTAAGATTTTATGTTTCTGAGTTTTTGAGTTTCAAATAATTTTTTGACCGAAGGTCAAAAAATTATTTGTCTCTTGTCTCTTGTCTCTTGTCTCTTGTCTCTTGTCTCTTGTCTCTTGTCTCTTGTCTCTTGTCTCTTGTCTCTTGTCTCTTGTCTCTTGTCTCTTGTCTCTTG
>CALFCI010000153.1 GCA_937951135.1 uncultured Aquimarina sp.
ATGATTTTTCTGGAGCAGTGGGAACATTTGATTTTAAAGTAACTCCCTCTAGAACGACAATGGATGCTTCAGAATCTATAGCCGTAGACGTTACAGTATCGGGTAATGGAAATCTAAAGCTCATTAACATGCCTAAACTTAGTGTGCCCAATGGGATAGAGCAATACGAACCAGAGCATGATGAACGTGTACGTACTAACCTTACTGGAATGGCTGGTACTATTAAAGATTCGTATACTTTAGTCCCACAATACAAAGGAAAATACCCAATCCCACCACTTTCGTTTTCGTATTTTAACCCAAAAACAGAACGCTATACAACCTTGCAATCGAATCCCATTGTATTGCAAGTAAATAATGGCCCAGAGCCTACAGCAGGTGCAATAGCTACAGACTCTAATGCTAATGGGGTTACCAAACAAAAGGTAACACAAACTGGAAATCAATTTCGATTTATAAAAAATGATGCCGACCTTGAACCGATAGATACCCCATATTTCTTTACTTCGGTAGGGTATTGGTTAGCGCTTACGGTGCCTTTATTAGCGATTCCATTATTTTTGTTTTTTGGAAAGAAACAAGAAGAGCGCAGAGGTGATGTGCGTGGAAATAGAATACGAAAAGCAGATAAATTGGCACGGAAGTACCTTTCTGAAGCGAAGAAAAATTTAGGGAACCAAAAAGAATTTTATATCGCGATGGAGCGTGCATTGCATAACTATCTAAAAGGAAAGCTGGCCATACAGACTAGCGATATGAGTAAAGATAGAATACAGCGCCTGTTGAAAGAACGAAATACAGAGCAAACGACTTTAATAGAGTTTATTGCGTTATTAGAAAGTTGTGAGTTTGCTCGATATACGCCTTCCACAACTACAGGAATGCAACAAGATTATGATAAGGCTTCTCGCGTGATCAGTGCGTTGGATAAGCAATTGTAATATAGTAGTTAGAAGTTAGAAGTTAGAAGTGAAAAGTGAAAAGTGAAAAGTGAAAAGTGAAAAGTGAAAAGTGAGACCCGTTAAAAAAATAGAACTAAGATAAGAAAGAATAGATGCAATTAAGACTGAAACCCAATACCCGATACCTGACAGCTATATTTACTTTAGTAAGTATACTCAGTTTTGCACAAGGAGAAGTTACCTTTAAAAAAGCCAATGCCTTATATCATCAAGAACAGTACGAAGAAGCGATTAAAGCGTATACTTCGATTATTGAATCTGGAGAAGCGTCTACAGCATTATATTATAATCTTGCCAATGCGCATTATAAGTTGAATGCGATAGGAGAGAGTATTTATTATTATGAGAAAGCATTGCTGTTATCTCCCAATGATGAAGATGTACAAAACAATTTGGCATTTGCAAATAAAGCGACAATCGATGCTATTGAAGCCCTTCCAAAAGGAGTTATTTCTCGTTTTTTTGATAGTATTATTTATGCATTTGGTATTGAAGGTTGGGCATGGTTATCGATACTTACAGTCCTACTATTTGTTATTGGGTATCTAGTGTACTATAGGACACAACAGCCGTCCAAAAAACGATTGTTTTTTGCAGGTTCAATGGTAATGTTACTATTGGGTCTTGTCTCCATAAGTTTTGCGTATGTGCAATATACCGACATTCAAAATACTCAAAATGCTATTGTATTTGCTCAAGAAACCGTTGTGAAAAGTGAGCCTAATTTGCGAAGTGAAACCGCATTTCAATTGCATGAAGGGACTAAAATTCAAGTTTTAGAAGTGCTAAATGATTGGAAGAAAATTAAAATTGCTGATGGTAAAATAGGATGGATTTCTGCATCAGATATAAAAGAACTATAACAGTACAATTACACCCTATATCTTTTTAAGGATCATTTAACAAATGTTTTACAAAATACACGTATTTTTACCATAAAAAAATAACCCTTGTCGATACTATATTACATATCGAAAATAATGTTAATCATTGTCGCATCTTTGGGACCAACCCAATATATCATAGATGCTGTTAACCTTTATTGTGAACACGAGGAATATTCCTATGTTTTAGAAGAATCTGAAGAGTCTAGTGAAAAAGAAAAGTCAGAAATTGAAGAAGATGTAGAACAAGAAAAAATTTGGCATTACGCATGGATTCCAAGCGTTATTTCTTATAAAGCTTTTTTGCAATATACTACAGAAGTAGAAGCGCGACATACTTCGGTGTTTCTAGAGTATGTTAAACCACCCCCACTAGTATTGAAGTTCACTAGTACTAGTTAAAACTTCAATGTATTGCTACTAGTACTTAGATGAATATTAATAGTATCGGTAATTAGGTATACTGTATATTGTTTTGTATGGAGTAGAACCATACCATATAAACTCAAAATCAATAAAATGTACAGGTCATTGCCATTATAGTAGTGATCGCTTAAAGTATTAAAATATGAAATTTATTAAAAATGATATTCCTGCAAGTATTGTAGTGTTTTTTGTAGCACTACCCTTGTGTTTAGGAATTGCTTTGGCCAGTGGAGCACAACCCTTTGCGGGTTTAATAGCTGGTATTATAGGTGGTATTGTGGTAGGTGCCATTAGTAAATCTGCAATAGGTGTTAGTGGTCCAGCTGCAGGACTAGCAGCAATTGTATTAACTGCCATTGGAAGTTTAGGCTATGAGAGTTTTTTAGTAGCGGTAGTTTTAGGCGGGGTTATCCAATTGTTATTTGGGGTGTTAAAGGCTGGAATCATTGGATATTACTTCCCATCTTCGGTAATTAAAGGGATGCTTTCAGGTATCGGTATCATCATTATTTTAAAACAAATCCCTCACTTTTTTGGTTATGACGCTAGTCCAGAGGGAGACTTTGCCTTTTCACAAATGGATGGTCAAAATACCTTTTCAGAATTATTTCACATGGTTTCCTATATCAATACGAGTGCTACGGTTATTGCAGTTATTGCTTTGGCAATACTGTTATTATGGGACAAAGTATTGGGTAATAAAGCTAAGGTTTTTCAATTAGTACAAGGGCCTTTAGTCGCCGTTGTATTAGGGATTGTCTTTTATAATCTTACAAAAGGTGTAGATGGTTTTACATTAGCAGATAAGCATTTGGTAAATGTTCCTATAGCCACAGATATTTCCTCTTTTTTAGGACAATTTAGTTTCCCTGATTTTTCGGCATTAGCGATTAGAGAAGTATGGATTACTGGATTTACCATTGCGTTGGTCGCAAGTTTAGAAACCTTATTATGTGTAGAAGCTACTGATAAAATTGATGCTGAACAGCGTGTTACACCTACCAATAGAGAGTTATTTGCTCAAGGTATAGGAAATATATGTTCGGGTATGATTGGAGGTTTACCCATTACTCAAGTGATTGTACGAAGTTCAGCAAATGTACAAGCGGGAGGTAAAACTAAATTGTCAGCCATCATTCATGGATTCCTTTTACTGATTTCAGTAATTTTAATTCCTTCGATTCTGAATATGATACCATTGTCGGTATTAGCCGCTATATTATTTATAGTAGGATTTAAATTGGCAAAACCATCAGTATTTATAGAAGTATTGAAAATGGGTTGGAAACAATATATTCCGTTTCTAGTGACAGTGATTGGTATTGTTTTTACAGACCTATTGGTAGGGATAAGCTTAGGCTTACTATGTGGTATTGTTGTAATTCTAATCAAGAACTATCAAAATTCACATTTTTTGCATATTGAAGATAACAGTAGCGATCAACCAAAAATCAAAATGACTTTGGCAGAAGAGGTTACCTTTATTAATAAAGGTGCAATATTAAAGGAGTTAACAGCGCTTCCGGAGCATACAGAATTAACTTTCGATGTACGGAAAACCCGCTTTTTAGATGCTGATATTATTGAAATATTAGATAATTTTGCGATTAAGGCTAAGCGAAAAAACATTAATATTACATTGCTTTCTCTAAGAGGGGTTGTGACCAACCCAGAGAGTTACGCTCAATTTTTTAAATCAAAACTTCCAGTATAATGAATGTACAAACTAAACAGACACAAATAGCGATGACGCCAGCAATGGCGTTAAACGAACTTAAAGAAGGAAACACTCGTTTTATACATAAAAATCAAGCAACACGAGATTTAATACAACAAGTAGAGGCTACAACCACGGGACAATTTCCATTTGCAACGGTGCTGAGTTGTATCGATTCTAGAGTTTCCGCAGAATTAGTATTTGACCAAGGTGTTGGTGATATTTTTAGTGCCCGTGTAGCAGGAAATATAGTAAATGAAGACATACTAGGAAGTATGGAGTTTGCTAGTAAATTAGCAGGAGCAAAACTTATTGTAGTGTTAGGGCATACCAGTTGTGGTGCGGTTAAAGGTGCTGTAGATAATGCAGAGTTAGGAAACCTTACTGCATTAGTGTCTAAGATCCAACCCGCAGTTCAGGCAATTGCAACACCTAGTGACGCTACATCGCGAACCTCTAAAAACTTAGCGTTCGTAGATACTGTAGCTACAGAAAACGTGAAATTAGTGATGGATCAGATTCGAAAAGACAGTGAGGTATTAAACAAGCTTGAAGAGAATAACGAAATCAAGATTGTAGGTGCTATGTATGATGTAGCTAATGGTAAAGTGAGCTTCTTATAAGATACGTTATTGTTGTAAGAGCATAAATCAAGTCAACGGTATGATCATAGTATATATTTATGGTGGTGCCGTTTTTTTATGTAATACAGAAAATAAAAGCCGGTATAAAAATGGTATAACACAATATTTTTAGTTTTAAAAACATAAGGATGAAAGATTTTTTCGCACATTTTAAAGGAGATGCTTTTGGCGGTTTAACAGCAGGAATTGTAGCTTTACCATTAGCATTAGCTTTTGGAGTATCTTCTGGTTTAGGGCCTAGTGCAGGGCTGTATGGAGCTATTTTTATTAGTTTTTTTGCAGCATTATTTGGCGGTACAAATACTCAGGTTTCGGGGCCTACTGCTCCAATGACGGCAGTAAGTATGTTAGTCATTTCAGGTCTAATTGCCGTAAATGAAGGTAATATTACCAAAGCCATGCCTGCTATTTTAACGGTATTTCTTTTAGGAGGACTATTACAGATAGGATTGGGATTGATTGGGATTGGAAAATATATAAAATACATTCCATATCCTGTAGTTTCTGGTTTTATGACCGCTATTGGTGTCATGATCTTAATTACCCAATTGTTACCAGCATTAGGCTATTATCCAAAAGAAGATCAAGCCTTTGTAGATCAATTTATACCGCAAGCCGAAGAAGTTATTTTAGAAAAAATTCTAAAAGAAGAAGCACAAGAAGGAATTTTAGTATTAGAAGATTTTAAAAAGACTATTGTTAAAGCAAAAGATATTTCAAAAGCACAAATTGAAGAAGCTGCGGTTACATTAGCCAAAAAAGAGGCTTCAGGCGTTTGGGGTGCGGTGACCAGTTTACCGCGAGCCATTAAAAGTATTAATTATTTAGAACTGATGTTATGTTTGGGTACTATTTTGATTATTTATGGATTTAAAAGAATTACGACAGCCGTTCCTAGTACATTGATTGCATTAGTAGTGATGTCTGGGATAGCGTATGGATTGGGATTACCGTATCGCGCTATAGCAGAAATCCCTAGCGGATTTCCAACCCCTAATTTAGGCATCATTACAGATTTTAATTTTGGAACGATTACACCTTACTTTTTTACGGCATTATCTTTGGCGTTTTTAGGATCGATCGATTCACTATTAACTTCGGTAGTTGCAGATAATATGACCAAAACAAATCATAAACCCAATAAAGAACTGATTGGGCAGGGTATAGGAAATACAATTGCAGCAATTTTTGGAGGAATTCCAGGGGCTGGAGCAACGATTAGAACGGTAGTCAATATCAACGCAGGAGGAAAGACCAGGCTGTCAGGAATGATTGCGGGAATAGTATTACTTGTCGTAATGTTAGTCTTGGCGCCTGTAGCTTCAAAAATACCAGCAGCAGTATTGGCCGGAATTTTAATTACAGTGGGTATTGGCGTGATGGATTATAAAGGATTAAAAGCAATTCCAGACATTCCAAAAGTAGAAGTATTGATCATGCTTGTTGTGTTGGTGTTATCCGTGTTTTGGGATTTGGTATATGCAGTAGGTGTTGGGCTCGTATTATCATCATTAATGTTCATGAAAAAAATGGGTGATGTCACTGCGAGTACTTCTAAAGTAGAATCTTTAAAAGGATTCGAAAAAGAACAAGAATCAGAATGCCCTAAAGAAGAATTATGGGAGGATGAATTAAACTTCTCAATCAGTCAAAAAGAAGATGTATTTATCAAACATCTTAATGGACCCGTGTTTTTTGGGTTTACTAGTGAGTTACAAGATTTAGCAAAGCAAATTCCAGATTCAGCATCACATGTGATTGTGCGTATGGATAAAGTACCCTATATGGATCAATCCGGATTATATGCCTTAGAGGAAATTATTTTAGGATTAACACAAAAAAGTATTGGAGTATATTTTGTGAGACTTCAAAAACAACCAAAGTATTTATTAATGCAAATAGATATCATTCCTGATTTAGTGTCAGAAGCAGC
>CALFCI010000154.1 GCA_937951135.1 uncultured Aquimarina sp.
AAATCTCAAAATCTCAAAATCTCAAAATCTCAAAATCTCAAAATCTCAAAATCTCAAAATCTCAAAATCTCAAAATCTCAAAATCTCAGAATCTCAAAATCTCAGAATCTCAGAAACTACTTGCATCTCTCCATAACTTTACGTATTTTTTGTGCGATGGAGGATACACTACTTTCAATACAGAACCTTAGCCTTTCTTTTACTACCGATGGGAAAGAAAACCAAGTGTTACATGACATTTCGTTTCGCATTGCTCCCAATGAAATATTGGGTGTAGTTGGAGAATCGGGTAGTGGAAAATCCATTACCGCTTTAGCTATTTTGGGGTTACTGCCAAAAAAGATTACCAACATTATTTCAGGTCGTATTCGGTATCACGATACTGAACTTTTGGATCTTGATGAAAAGGCATTTAGAGCATTGCGAGGTAATGAGATTGCAATGATTTTTCAAGAACCTATGAGTTCTTTAAATCCGTCTATGAAATGTGGAAAACAAGTCTTAGAGGTTTTACTACAACACACTGATATGAGTGCTCAAGCAGCACAACAAGAGGTACTATCGTTATTTGAACAAGTACAGCTTATTGATCCTCAAAAAGCGTATGTTTCATACCCACATCAATTAAGCGGTGGACAAAAACAACGTATTATGATCGCTATGGCGATTGCCTGTAAACCCAAACTATTGATTGCCGATGAACCGACTACTGCACTAGATGTAACGGTACAAAAAGAGATCATACAATTGCTCAAAAGCCTACAAAAGGCCTATCAAATGAGTGTTTTGTTTATCTCTCATGATTTATCCTTGGTTTCAGAGATTTCGGATAACATTTTAGTACTCTATCAAGGTAAAGTTGTGGAATACAATACCACTGAACAGGTGTTTTTACATCCTAAAGAAGAATATACCAAGGCATTGATCCATGCCAGACCTTCGTTAGACGTTCGTTTACAAAGATTACCCACTATAGCCGACTATGTAGAAAACACTAATGCCAATACTGCTGTCATCACGCCTCAACAGCGTCAAGCACGCCATGAGGTATTATACAATACTCCGCCTTTATTAGAAGTTCGTAATGTTAAGAAAACCTATTATACCAGATCAGGCTGGTGGGGTACTACAGGATTTACTGCGGTAGATGATGTAAGTTTCAAGTTATATGAAGGTGAAACCTTGGGACTCGTGGGCGAATCCGGATGTGGAAAATCTACTTTAGGAAACGCTATATTACAATTGAATACCATAGATAGTGGACAAATTTTATATCAAGGACAAGACATTACCAAACTCTCTAGTACAGACTTGAGAGCACTTCGTAAAGACATTCAGTTGATATTTCAAGATCCCTTTGCTTCATTAAACCCTAGACTAACCGTAGGCAAGGCTATTATGGAACCCATGCAAGCGCATGGATTATATGAAAATAATACCATTCGGAAAGAAAAGGTGATTGACATTTTGGAACGGGTAGGACTTAGCTCAGCACATTTTAACCGGTATCCACACGAGTTTAGTGGTGGGCAACGCCAACGTATTGGAATTGCGAGAACCATTGCCATGCAGCCTAAACTTATTGTATGTGACGAATCGGTAAGTGCTTTAGACATTTCGGTACAGGCGCAGGTCTTAAACTTACTCAATGAATTAAAAGAAAACTTCAACTTTACCTATATCTTTATCTCTCATGATCTTGCCGTAGTAAAATATATGTCGGATCAGTTATTGGTCATGAACAAAGGAAAAATAGAAGAATGTGGAGATGCCGACCATATCTATCAAAATCCTGAAAAAGAATACACTCAAAAACTTATTGCTGCCATCCCAAAAGGGATATAGTATAGTGAAACAATCTTGATCACTACTACAGTATACTTCATTAAATAAGGGTAGCTCTAGTTTATAATTGCGTTAACAACTCTTAACCCTGAAAAACAGGACACTAGACCTGCTAGGTTTTAAAACTAGCAGGTCTAACGATCCATCATACTATATTCAAAATAACAACGGAATTATAAACTACAGCCATCGGGGTATCAAAGATAAGACCGCTTCGCTACAAGAACCAAGACGCTATTTTATCTTGACTCACTGTGAAGGGTTTAGTACTAATGTATGGTCATATCGTTTTAATGAACGTTGCCCCGATGATTTTTGGGTGGTTCCATTTTGGTGGGAACGATTGCTAGAAGACCCTAATTTTGTAGCACAAGTACAAGAACGATGGAATACACTACGAGGAGGTGCTTTTGCAGACGGTGCTATCCTTTCAAAAATCGATACCTACGAAAACGTATTAACCGCTACAAAAGCCTCTGATAAAAACTTTGATCGATGGGATATTTTAGGGATTTTCGTACCCTTCAATGATTTTGTAGGAGAAACATATAAGGAAGAAAATGATTACTTAAAAAATTGGATTTCAAGTATTACATCTTGGTTAGATACTGCTATAAATGCATTATAGTAGCAAAGCCTATTATTTTCATGTAAATTATACCTTAGTACATGACAAAAATTAGCAAGCATCTGAAAAACAGTAATTAAACAACTTATTTCAAGGATACAATCGTTTGTAATGTTCTAAGAAACAAGAACCAAGACTAAAAAATAGTTGTTCTCTATGTAAAGTTGCATCGTCACTTTGTAATTTAGACCTAGTAGGTTTAACAGAGCAAGTAATCATAAAACGATGATGATCAGCAACCTAAAGCATATCGACTAATTTTTGTCGTGTACTAAAAAATTATACCTAACACAAGTAACCGTTTTACAATCGATTAATTTTTAAAAAACGTATGCGAAAACTGCCTTAAACGGCGGTTTTCATATTTTATATTTGTATTGGTTTTACTGTATTTAAAAGAGACAGCACTGCTTTTATGGGTTCGTATAGTCGAATTATTTCTAAAAAAAAGAACTCAATGAGTTTTAAATACTTCTTCATCTTATAGACAATTCCTGATACATACACTTGTTTGCTTGATGAAATATCTAAAGTATTGGTAACCCCATGTATTCCTTTAAAGCACCAAAGACAGGTGCTACTGTTCTTTGGCGTTTAATTTTTAACAGCATCCTTGTAGTATGATACGCCTAATATCTGGATTACATAATGAGCAGTATCTACTGTCAGCTGAGTTGAGAATTATTACTACTTTTATCAAGGTATGCAACAAGTATTCTATATTTAGGGTAACATTACTTAGATCAAAGGTATCTTAAGGCAGATCCCATAACAAATTAAAAAAAATAGCACTTATGAACTATCGTTATATCACTATACTTACTGCCGCACTGGTGCTGAGTTTAGCATTGACCTCTTGTGGAGCTAAAAAATCGGTAAGCACCGAAATTATGCAACCTCCGATTGTATCATTACATCCTAGTGTGCAAAAAATTGGTATCTTAAATCGAAGTATTCCTTCAGAAAAAAATGCAGGATTGGATGATGTAGATAAAATACTGTCTATTGAAGGTGCAAATCTAGATGCCGAAGGAGCACTACAGGCAATTGTAGCATTACAAAACGAATTGTCAAAAAATCAAAAATTCACAGACATAACTACTATTAATAGCACTACCATATCCAACCCAGGAGGAGGTGTTTTTCCTGCTGCATTATCTTGGGATGAAGTAGCTGCGTTATGTAAAACTCATACTGTAGATGCTTTATTTGTACTATCGATTTATGATACTGATGCTACGGTTAGTTATGATACTAGGGCTACAGAGATTACGGGGCCTTTGGGAATCAAAATACCGTCATTGGAACATACGGTTACTATCAATACCCAAATCAAAACAGGATGGAGGGTGTATGACCCTGTAACCAAAACAATTAGAGATGAATTGGCTGTAAATAGACGCACTTCATCTTCGGGAAGTGGTATTAATCCTATAAAAGCTATAGAAGCTGCCAAAAACAGAAAACAAGCAGTACTGCAAATAAGTCGTAATATTGGTGAGCGGTATGCTTCTAGGACTTTTCCGTACAAAAAAAGAATTTACCGAGATTATTATACGAAAGCTACGTCAAATTTTGAAATCGCACGACGAAATGTAGAAACTGGACAGTGGGATAAGGCCGCTGCATTATGGTTAAAAGAAACCAATAATTCAGATCCTGAAGTTGCAGGAAAAGCCTGTTTTAATATGGCTTTCTATAATGAAATTAAAGGGGACTATACTAAGGCTATCGAATGGGCTACACAAGCATATACCGATTTTGAATTAAAAAAAGGATTGGAGTATCTCGATGATTTAAAACAAGGTCTTCATTCGCAACAACAGTTGAAGCATTAATAGTGAATAAATTTTCTAAGCTAAGTTTGATTATTCTTAGGAAGGTATCGATATTATTTTCCCCCTTTACATTCTAAACAATCAATCGACCTAACATGATTTTAACTGAATGTTTAATGATGCACAAAAGCATAAAAAAACCTGTTACACTAAAAAGTATAACAGGTTTATATATCCCTATCTTGGGACGCTTGCGAATAACTAACATGTACCTGAAAACGTGGGGTAACGTATTCAGATATAATTACATTAATAAAAATACTTTCTTCGCTAAATGCATACAATTTGAAATTAATTCAACTGTAGGCTTGATAGATTTTTGTAGGATGTTGATTCTCTTTTTCATGATTCTGGGGAATTGTGTGGGTTTATTACTTACGCTTTCAAAATTTTAATAACACTGATAAGGCGTAATACTTTCTAACACTGCTAATATACATAAAAAAATCAAAAACATCGTTAAAAAACACAAAAAAAGGTTTAAATACTCAAAATTTTAACATTTAAGATGGATATTCGCTAATAATACGGCTAAACCACGCATCTATGTAAATAAAATCTGATTTATAGCGTAGTCTTTTTCCTTCTTTTTAAGATTTTCATATCAATACGAATACCTCTTCTTTAAAAAAGTGTTCAATATCCTAACGGATACCTTTACATGAACTTGTATTATAACAGTTTGGTGGAGGAAATTCTTTCTCTTATACAATTTACTTATATGATGTAGCTTAGCATTTTCTACTCTGGGTATACAATCAAACCCTACTGCCTAATTTAGGTTTAATGGTTAAGTTAGCTATATAAGGATAATTTATAGTATCATTTCAGGAATGTCACCTGTGATAATCAATGTTCCTTCTGTAGCTTTTTGAATGGCTTCTACTGTAACTCCTGGAGCCCTTTCTAGTAATTTAAATCCTTGTTCGGT
Source organism: uncultured Aquimarina sp. (assembly GCA_937951135.1). Classification (GTDB taxonomy): domain Bacteria; phylum Bacteroidota; class Bacteroidia; order Flavobacteriales; family Flavobacteriaceae; genus Aquimarina. The sequence goes on from CALFCI010000154.1 coordinate 5,243, forward strand.
AACTTCTAATACTGCCATATTAGTCACAATCTTCTTCACACAACCTACTCCCGTAAGTGGTAATGTACATTTTGTTAATAGTTTAGAGGCTCCTGCTCTATTGGTATGCATCATGGCTACAATAATATTCTCTGCACTAGCCACCAAATCCATAGCACCACCCATTCCCTTAACCATTTTACCTGGAATTTTCCAATTGGCAATATCTCCATTTTGAGCAACTTCCATTGCTCCTAATATCGTAAGGTCTACGTGTTTTCCTCTAATCATATTAAAACTGGTTGCAGAATCAAAAAATGACGCACCTGGCAATGTCGTTATCGTTTGTTTTCCTGCATTAATCAAATCAGCATCCTCTTCTCCTGCTATAGGAAAAGGGCCCATACCCAACACTCCATTCTCGCTTTGAAACTCAATTTCAATCCCTTTTGGTATATAATTGGCTACCAGAGTAGGTATCCCAATACCTAGATTTACAAAATATCGGTCTTGTAATTCTTTTGCGATTCGCTTTGCAATACCTGTTTTGTCTAACATATTTAGTTGATGGTTGATGGTTGTCAGTTGATAGTTTTTTAATCATAATGCTAATATGGCTTTCGATACTTCATAATAGCCCATAGTACTTAACCATTAGCTTTTCAAAAATAACTTGAAACTGGTCTTTCTAAAATAGCACTCTAATTAGTTGTTCGAAATCGGAAGATAAAAAACTAACGCTTCCATATTCCGACCACAAACTTATAATCTCTAATTAACCTTTTTAACTTCTTAACTCCTACATTCTTATCTTACTTTAAATTCGGTTGTGGCGTTAACCTAAGGTATGGTTTTACTTCTTTATGACCTTTTGGAAATAATGCTGGAATATCTTCATTCTTTACTCCAGGTACAATCACACAATCGTCACCATTATTCCAGTTGGCTGGAGTAGCTACTTTATGATATGCTGTTAATTGTAATGAATCTATTACCCGCAGTAACTCATCAAAGTTTCTTCCTGTAGATGCTGGATAGGTAATGGTTAATTTAATTTTCTTATCGGGTCCAATCACAAAAACAGAACGTACTGTTAATTGACTATCAGCATTGGGATGGATCATATCGTATAGCTCTGATACTTTTCGATCTTCATCTGCTATGATAGGAAAGTTTACTGTCGTATTTTGAGTTTCATTAATATCTTTAATCCATCCATGATGTGATGCTACTCCATCAACACTAAGTGCCGCTACTTTAACATTTCGTTTAGTAAACTCTGCGGTGTATTTGGCTACTGTACCCAATTCTGTAGTACATACTGGTGTATAATCTGCTGGATGCGAAAATAAAATCCCCCATTGCTCTCCGAGCCAGTTGTGAAAATCAATGGTTCCTTCTGTAGTTTCTGCTGTAAAATTTGGTGCTTCATCGCCTAATCGTAATACTGCCATAATTTGTGTTTTTACTGTTATTTATTATTGACTTATTTGGTCGTAATTGTTTTTGATTCCTATCCTTTTTTAGGCATTAGTCACTAGAGGATAGCCATTAGTTGTTTTTATTTTTATATTGCTGAAAGCGTAAATCATACTGCGTACTTCTTTTTTAGACAAAAATTAAGACTTTCTTGTTCTGTAATTAGCAAGATAACTTAACTTCATCATTCCTGTCTTAGACATTAGTCACCAGAGAGTAGTTATTCGTTGTTTTTTATTTATGAAGCTGTATCTCGTACTTCTTCTTTATCTAAACTCTAGTCTCTAAAAGCGTAGCGATCTAATCTCTAGCTTCTAAACTATATTTCTCACTGTGCGTTGTTCTATTCTCTTTTCATAATGAGCTCCTTGAAAAATACGTTGCACAAAAATACCTGGGATATGCACTTGGTCTGGATCTAAACTTCCGGCAGGAAGTAATTCTTCTACTTCTGCCACTGTGATTTTTGCTGCACCACACATACAGGGATTAAAATTTCTGGCAGTCCCTTTAAAAATAAGGTTACCCGCTTCATCACCTTTCCAAGCTTTGACAAAGGCAAAATCGGCTTCAAACGCGTGTTCTAGCACATACATTTTACCATTAAACTCACGTGTTTCTTTACCTTCTGCAACTTCGGTACCGTATCCTGCTGGGGTATAAAATGCAGGAAATCCGCCTTGTGCAGCTCTACATCGTTCTGCTAGTGTTCCTTGGGGGATTAACTCTACATCCAACTCACCACTTAGCATTTGGCGTTCAAATTCAGCATTTTCTCCTACATAAGAAGAAATCATTTTTTGAATCTGTTTTTTCTGTAATAATAGTCCTAATCCAAAATCATCTACTCCAGCATTGTTAGAAATACACGTTAATCTCGTATAATTTTGTTTCACCAATTCTGAAATGGCATTTTCTGGAATTCCACAAAGTCCAAAGCCTCCTAGCATTAAAGTCATCGCATCGGTAACTCCTTGTAAAGCTTCTTCAACACTGGCTACTGTTTTTTGGATCATAGTATTTTATTTTAATCTTTTAAAAATACTAAAAATGGGAGAGTAGTGAAATAATTTGTGCTTCTATTTTAGTTGATGGTTGCTAGTTGTCAGTGATGGTCTTGCTTTCTTTTTCTCTGATTGATTTTGTATTGCTATTTTAGGCACAAAGACTGTTAGACGGTAAGACTTTTCTTCTCCATAATCAACAGCATAACTCCTTTTTTACTCCCTGTTTCTATTGTAGATAATAAGAGATTAAGACTATAAAGCGCTAAGGGTTTTTTTCTCACTTCTCGTATCTAATAGTGCAATCGGTCTAAAATCTATATTCCTACATATCAAACTCATCTTCTACTTGCTGTGCTGCTTTGTTGTTTTTTCTAAACTCCTTACAATCTACTTCTATCGTTAAGTCTTTTGGTTTTTTAAACACTCCTTTGGATACCGTAAGTGTAGAATCGGCATAACAGCGTTTCATAAATCCTGCCCAAATAGGTAATGCCATAGCAGCTCCCTGACCAAACAATACGGATCTAAAATGTGTAGCTCTATCATCTCCACCTACCCATACGCCAGAGCATAAATTAGGAACCATACCCATAAACCAACCATCACTTTGATTTTGTGTGGTTCCTGTTTTACCTGCTATTGGATTCGTAAATTGATATGGATAGCCAGTGATTACATTTTTATAATCGTACCGTGAGGATGGCCCTGATCGTAATCGAGCTCCAGAACCAGATTGAGTTACTCCTTCCATAAGATTTACGGTTACATACGCAGCATCCGCACTAATTACATCCGAGGTTTCTGGAACAAATTGATACAATACCGTTCCGTTTTTATCTTCAATACTAGTCACCATAACCGGCTTGGTATATACCCCTTGATTGGCAAATGTGCTATAGGCACCTACCATTTCGAATAGTTTTAAATCTACAGTTCCCAAACATATAGAAGCTACTTCCGGGATTTCGGAAGTTACTCCCATCTTTTTCACCAAACGCGCTATAGGTTCTGGCCCAATTCTATCCATACATCGTGCAGAGATCGTATTTACCGATTGTGCTAGCGCACTTCTAAGTGTCATATATCCGCCATATTTTCCACTACTATTTTTTGGTGTCCAATCTTTATCTACACCATGTGTACCGGCTGCAATTGTAATTTGAGATCTTGGCATAGTATCACAAGGAGATAACTTTAATTGATCCATTGCAGTAGCATATACAAAAGGTTTAAATGTGGATCCTACTTGTCGTGCACCTTGATATACATGATCATATTGAAAATGTTTATAATCAATACCTCCAACCCATGCTTTTACATGTCCTGTTTGTGGCTCCATAGACATTAATCCCGTTCTTAAGAACCTCTTATAATATAAAACAGAATCTCTGGGCGTCATAATAGTATCGATCTCTCCTTTCCAGGAAAACACTCTCATTTCTGCTTTTTTATCAAAAGATGCAATAATCTCGTCTTCACTCTTACCCTGTTTCAACATTTTAGCTCGTCGAGCTGAGGAACGAATGGACCTATTGATAATACGTTCTACTTCTTTATCACTAATATCTCTAAAAGGAGATTTTTTGTTTTTCTTTTCTTGTTTATTAAACTCCTTTTGCAAATTTGCCATATGAGCTGCCACAGATTCTTCAGCATATTTTTGCATACGAGAGTCAATAGAGACATTAATTTTTAACCCATCGCTCAAGATACTGTAATATTCCTCTTCACCTTCTGCATTCTTTCCTTTTGGGTTGGCTTTTGCCCAATCTTTCATCCATTTTCGCAGGTATTCTCTAAAATACGTAGCCGTTCCATCCGAATGACTTTCTGGAGTATAATTTAGTCCTAATGGTAATTCTTTTAAACTATCTCTTACTTTCTCGTTCAAATACCCATACTTTTCCATCTGAAAAAGTACTACATTTCTTCTATTTCTTACTTTTTCAGGTCTTCTATTGGGATTAAATAAGGAGGAGTTTTTTAGCATTCCTACTAGCATAGCAGCTTCCTCTATGGCAAGGTCTTTAGGCTGTTTGTTAAAATATATACGGGATGCAGAGCTAATTCCAATTCCTTGATGAAGGAAATCGTATTTATTAAGATACATGGTAATAATTTCATCTTTAGTATATTGTCGCTCTAAACGAATTGCAATGACCCATTCTTTTATCTTTTGCATATAGCGTTCCCACTTATTCTGAGATCCACCAGTAAACAATTGTTTGGCAAGCTGCTGTGTAATAGTACTCGCCCCACCTTTACTTCCTAAAAAGGCGAAAGCCCTCACGGTACCTCTACCGTCAATACCCGAATGTTCATAATACCGCACATCTTCTGTCGCGATTAATGCTTCTACCAAATGTTTGGGCAAATCGGTATACGACACTGGAGTTCTATTTTCATTAAAAAATGTTCCAATTTGTACACCATCTGCGGCTATAATTTGCGTAGCTAAATCATTTTTAGGATTTTCCAACTCTTCAAAAGTCGGCATTTCTCCTAAAGCACCCCAACTGGCCAATAAAAACACCAATACAATAGCACTAATGCCTACTGCAAAAGTGATCCAAAACCACTTGATGTATTTTAATGTATTGTTAGAAGAAGTTGTTGTCTTCTTTTTTGATTTCGGTGTTGCTTTTGCCATGATGTTAGTGATTTGTCACGTATTCTATTCTAAAACCAATATCTGTAATACCCGGTAGGTTTTCTATCCCTTCTGCTTCTCCTTGTTGTCGCATGGCATGTTCTATAGCTATCGTATAAACTCCTTGCTCTGAAAATAACACAGGGTCTTTATATATTAATTTACTTTCTTTAATTGTTGTAAATCCAGTGCCTAACCACTGTCCATCGGGAGCTGCCATTTCATACTCTAAGGTATCTGTAATTATTTTACCTTTAGGAAACTGCATTTTAGTAATCAAAAACAAATTACTGTATGGATATGAATTATCATTTCTCAAATTTATAAATAACCGATAAGGCTGTATGCTATCCAAATCGGGCAATGTAAATTTGATCGTATCCTCTTTTGCCCAACCACCCGATATCGATTGATACTCATCAAAAACTCTATTCCCATCACAAGACAATAGCATTAGAAATAACCCTATGCCTATACCAATAGCTTTAACCCTTGTCATTATTTTTTTGCTGTGGTTTTCGTTTTTTATTTCTTGGCGGTCTGGTATTGGCATTCTTGGTATTTGGTCTTTTAGTTGCTGTTTTTTCTTGACTTTTAGATTGTTGTTTAACAGGTGCCTTAGGTTTGCCTTTAGTTTGCTGTCGTGTTTTTCCTTTAGGCGTATTTCGTTGTCTTGTTGTAGACTTCGCTTCAGGACTATTACTTCCTTTTTTTCTATTCCTACTTTTATTTCTTCTTCGATTTCCTTGCTTGGGTTGATCGAAACGTGTTAAACTATCTTGTCCTACAACGTTTTCAAATTCTACTTTAGTATCTTCTATCAGTTCTGAAGCAAACTCTTCTAAACTTCCTACGGGTTCATTGGCTTTATTGGCCGTAATAATCTCATTGGCATGCGCTGCAGAAATTTTATGCCAATTCATCCACTCTCCTTCATAGGCGTACCACAAAAATCCTTTAAAAATGTCTGTTTTTTGACAGACTGCGATCCCTTTTTCTGTTTTAAGCTTTACATCACTTTTGGGAATATGCTTTAATGCATCTACATAGGAATCTAATTCGTAATTGAGACAGCATTTTAGTTTACCACATTGCCCTGCTAATTTTTGCGGATTCAATGATAATTGTTGATATCGTGCCGCACTGGTATTAACAGATCTAAAATCGGTAAGCCATGTCGAACAACACAATTCTCGACCACAAGAGCCTATTCCTCCTAGTCGCGCTGCTTCTTGCCGAAAGCCTATTTGTCGCATTTCGATTCTAGTACTGAACTCGTGCGCAAATTCTTTAATTAATTGTCTGAAATCAACACGATCCTCCGCAGTATAATAAAACGTGGCTTTAGAACCATCACCTTGAAACTCGATATCCGAAATTTTCATTTGCAATGCCAATCGAATTGCAATTTCACGTGCTCGAACTTTCATCTTATCCTCTCGATCTCTCGCTTTTTGCCAAATATCGATGTCTTTTTGAGTCGCCTTCCTATAGATTTTCTTTACTTCTTCAGTATCATCTACAGCGACTTTCTTTCGTTTCATTTGAATTCTAACCAACTCTCCGGTTAGTGTCACCACGCCCACATCATGACCTGATGTAGCTTCTGTTGCTACAACATCACTAATACTTAATCTTACATTTTGTGGTATCTTAAAAAAGGCCTTCCTGCCATTTTTAAAACGAACTTCTGCACAATGAAATGGCGCTACACCACTAGGCAGTGACATATTAGCTAACCAATCAAAAACTGTTAATTTATTACAACCATCAGTACCACAGGTACCGTTATTCTTACACCCTTTTGGTTGCCCGTCTTTCCCGGAGGAACAACTGCTACACCCCATAATCTCTTGCTATATTGAAATTTACTAGCCATTATTCCGCTGTAAATATGGTTCTTACTTATTGCGTGAGCGTCTATTATTTACCGACCTCTTAATTGCTAAAGATACTATGAATTTTTGTACCAACCATAGTGTCTGTTTAATTTTATATGGATTCCTTTTTCTGAAGTAGTATTGATATTTCAAAGGCATGGTGATACTGATCCCTATTTCATATAGGGATCACTCCAAATGGTGTTAATTTTATATAATAGTACAAGCGGTCTCACTTCTAAAATCTCAATACTACTTTACTGCTTATACCTCAATACTTCCGATCTTCCTTTTTTAAAAATTTTATTACTATTGCCTTTTCCCTTTCGTAATGCCTTTTGTGCTTCGTACGATAAGCTATTCACTTCTTGACATGCTGTAGAGCAACAGGTATCCATGGCAGCTGCACAGGATTCACACTGGATAAACAGCAAGTGACAGGCTTCATTGGCACAATTAACATGAGTATCACACGCTGTACCACACTGGTGACAATTGGAGATCACATCTTCAGTAATACGTTCGGATCGTCTATGGTCAAAAACAAAATTCTTCCCCTTAAACTTATTTTCTAATCCTTGATCTTCTACTTGTCTAGCGTACTCAATAATACCTCCTTCCAACTGAAATACATTTTTAAAACCTTTGTGTTTATAATAGGCGCTCGCTTTTTCACAACGAATTCCTCCTGTACAATACATTACTAATTTTTTGTCTTCTTTATGATCTTTTAAATCTTCTTCAATAAGATCCAAAGAGTCCCTAAACGTATCTACATCGGGAGTGATAGCACCTTTAAAATGCCCGATTTCACTCTCATAATGATTTCGCATGTCTACCAATACAGTATCTGGATCATCTAATAAGGCATTAAAATTTTCGGCGTCTACATGGACTCCTTTATTGGTCACATCAAAAGCATGATCGTTTAAACCATCGGCTACGATTTTATCCCTAACCTTTACTTTTAGCTTTAGAAAAGATTTGGCATCTTGTTCTCTGGCAATATTCAAACGCAACTCTTCAAAAAACACAATACTATCCAGATGTTCCTTGAATTCATTAAACTTTGGTGCTGGCACAGATAATTGCGCATTTACACCTTCTTTGGCAACATAAATTCTACCTAATACATCTAAAGCATCCCAATGGATAAATAGATGGTTTCTAAATACTTCTGGATTTCCGATGTGTGCATATACGTAAAAAGAGAGCGTTAAGCGGTCAGTACCGGCTTCATCGATAAGTGCTGCTCTTTCTTTTGCACTTAATTTGTTGTACAGTTGCATGCTATACTTCCGTTTTAAGTTAATGAAAGAAAAAAATTAAAGTGCAAAATTACAAAATAGTAGTCTTAAATCAGAATTGTGTAAAAGAAAATGATGATTTTATTCCATAATAAACTATACGTAAAACTGACACCACTTCATGGTCCGGATTAGCTTTTACTCCTCAGCGTTTTTTCCTATCTCTGATTGACTCAATTCTAATACTATTGTTAATAAATTTCATAGAGAAGTCTACTTTTAAAAATCAAGATCACAAAAAGTTGTAGTATTTTAGCAGCAATCATTTATAAGTAAGTAAAAAGACACAGCATGAGTACGATAGAAAAAGAAAAAGAGGCGAAATTAAAAGCGTTAAAATTAACGCTAGACAAGATGGACAAGGCATATGGTAAAGGTACCGTAATGAAAATGGGAGACCGTGCTGTTCAAGAAGTAGAGGTGATTTCTACAGGATCTCTTGGTTTAGATTTAGCACTTGGTGTTGGTGGCTACCCTAGAGGTCGAGTTGTTGAAATATTTGGCCCTGAATCTTCAGGAAAAACAACCTTAACCTTACATGCAATTGCACAAGCTCAAAAAGCGGGCGGTATTGCTGCTTTTATTGATGCAGAACATGCTTTTGATCGTTTTTATGCTGAAAAACTAGGGATAAACATCGATGATTTAATCATCTCTCAACCCGATAATGGAGAACAAGCTCTAGAGATTACCGATAACTTAATTCGCTCTGGAGCCATTGATATTATTGTGATTGACTCGGTAGCTGCCTTGACTCCAAAAAGTGAGATTGAGGGTGAAATGGGAGATTCAAAAATGGGATTACACGCGCGATTAATGTCTCAGGCTTTACGAAAATTAACAGGCTCAATTAGCAAAACCAATTGCACCGTTATCTTTATCAACCAATTGCGTGAAAAAATCGGGGTGATGTTTGGGAATCCTGAAACGACAACCGGAGGTAATGCTTTAAAATTTTATGCTTCTATACGTTTAGACATTCGTCGTTCTACACAAATTAAAGATAGCAACAGTGAGGTTATTGGAAACAAAACCCGTGTGAAAGTGGTAAAAAATAAAGTTGCTCCTCCATTTAGAACTGCCGAGTTTGATATTATGTATGGTGCAGGTATCTCTAAAAATGGTGAAATCGTTGATATTGGTGTGGATTACGAAATTGTGAAAAAAAGTGGCTCTTGGTTTAGTTATCAAGATACTAAACTAGGACAAGGTCGTGACTCTGTAAAAGGGCTATTGAATGATAATCCTGAATTAATGGAAGAATTAGAAGAAAAAATTAAAGAAGCTATCGCTATTGCGAATGAATAGTTTTGTGTTTTAGTCTTAAAAAATATAACTTAAAAGAGCGCCTAGATCGCTTTGCTACAAGAGTCTAGATTTAAGACAAAACTAAAACTCTTGATTCTTGTAGTAATACTAGCACTACATCATGAAAAAAATAGCACTATTAGTTCTAGCACTCATTAGCTGTATCTGCTGTAATCTTGATGATGACCAAGGTACACAATTTGAATTTACGGGTATTGCAGAAATTATAGTTCCACAGACTTTAGTTGCACTTCAAAAAGGAGATACACTTGCTATTCAAGTACATTATGTAAACCCTTCTATTTGTCATAGTTTTGATAAATTTATAACTACTGGAACTGCCAATATTCCTAAAATCACTTTACTTACAAAAACAGATGAAATCGGTTGTACCATTCCTGATAGCACCGCACTTTCCTCAGCTACTTTTAATTTTATAGCGGGAGATGCCTCTCCATCTGTACTGAATTTTTGGCAAGGAGAAGATGACAATGGAAAGGAGCAGTTTTTACGCCTAGAAATACCGGTAATACAAGCTCCATAGTGCTACCTGAGGCAGAGCCATGGGGGTATCAGAGGTAAGATCGCTTCGCTACAAGAACCAAGACGCTATTTCATCTTGAATCTAGTTGATACACCTGAGACAGAGCCTCGGGGAATTCTTTTGAGTAAATTCAAATATAAAATGGTATTAAACCTTATTTCTTGCCATAGACGATACGTAATATCTATGTAAGAAATCGTAACATACCATTTCGTGTAAACGATTTTTTGACTTAAAAAGTCTGTTCATTAACATGTGAATATAACTCTCCATTAATCGATCTAAACTCAGCTCTAATCTCCCTTCTTTTTTAAGTTTTAGCATACGTTCTACCATACTTTTAGTGTTGGCATTTTTCGTATTGATAACTGCTACTATTTCAGCATATTCAGACTTTTCATCTTCCATTAACGTCATAAAATCATTTATTTTTTGTCTGTTTTCTCTGTGCTTCTCTTTAATTTGTTTCCTAAAGGATTTATGCATGCCAAATTCTGCTGCAAATGCCGTTTTAAGATGTTGCAACACATCAAGTTTTCCTTTGTCTGTATACCCAAAACTATCCAAAAAAGAATCTATGGCTTTAAATGAAAACAACCACCGTAGTTCTTCACCTTCATCGCCTTCTATTAAACTTAAAAACTTCACTATCATTTCACTATCATGAAAAAAGAGCTCCTCTGCCAGTTCAATGGTAGTACTACCATAACGTTCAAGCTCTCTTACATAAGTATCTGTCTGGATTTTCCATACCAAATTCTTATCGACCAAATCTTTAAAAAAAGGAAGTAATTGGTTTGCAATACTAGCAATAGTATCTGGATTATTATAATGAAACCTGACCCTGATATGATGTTCTGGATCGGCATACCGAATATAAAACCATTTGTCAATACTATGTTCTTTCAAAAGGGATTCGCTTAAAGGCTTTATAACTTCTGTCAAGATCATATCTGAAGTTTGTGGCCCTGAATAAATTTTATAATAAAGCCAACTATCCCCAAGTACGAAACTTCGTTGAACATCTGTTTCAGCCATTTTCTAATTTTTTACGGTTATAAAACGATAGGACTACCTGATTGGCATAGTACTCCAAATTTTCATGATTTTTTACCACTCCATCCTCACTAAAAAGAAATTCTTTAATACTAAATTGAGTTCTACTTTTTACGGTATTTAATAACATCTTTACCGAGTTACTATTTTTTAAATTAATTAGCAACTCATTGTCACTTTCGATAAGCATGACATATTGTGGAATCTTTTTCTGTTTTCGAAATACAGTAAGTTCTTCTAGAAGTTCAGTATCCTTATTGACGATTTTCTGCAAGTTTGCAATGTCCTTTTTTTTCAGATTCCAAGTGGCTTCATGCAACATAAGGTTTTTGTATTCTATTCGAGGAATGAATTCATAATCATTGACAAAAGGACCAAGATAAAGTCCCAATCCACCTCTCATTCCTTGAGTTTGCATATCACATAAAAAATGGTAAACAGGGAGTGAATTAGACGAATAATTATGAGCATTCGTTAGATGTGGTATAACTTCCTTATTCAATTTTTTGGATCGCAATTGAATATAACGATTGTTTTTTACAGAAATGTATAGATCATCGAGTGCTACTTGGTTTTCTTTTGGTAAAACAGACTTCGCAAGATATGGTATTTCATATTTCCTAAATCCTGGTCGTATTAAAATATTGCCAACTCTTGATTCTGGTAAATGCACTATTTCTGCCAATATCTTATCCTTATTCATCTGGGATTCTGTATCGACTATATGTTGAGCATAGGTATTTAATTCATCATCTCCATGACAAAAACGCCCAAGTAAATTGGCACCACTCGACCCTCCGATATGACTGAATTTAATTTTTTCCTGACCATTAAGCTTGACCACTTCAATCATTGTTGAAACTGTATCTGGCAAATCATCCCAATGTTCCTCAAATTCTTTAAAATCATCGTCGAAAAGCGTAATGCAATACTCTTTATTTATAAACGATTGTATTAATTTCTTTTGAAAAAAAGCATCGATAACAGAGTATTTTAAATCGGAAATACGAGGATTAGACCCATTCCCTACAATAAGGTCATCGACTAAGGGGTTGATATCTCCTGAATCTTGATCTTGTCGATACCCAATGCCTGTTTCTACATCTAATGCTATAGACAATTTTACTTCTCTAGTTTCAAAACGTTTTAAAAATGCATTCTTAAATTGTTCAAGACGGGTATTACTTGACGGTAGCGTAATTTTATTTAACACTGAAATCCCGCGCCGAACGGAATCTACAATAGTCTTACTGAGTATATTTTCTTTTGTTGTCAATATCATATCGGTTTGAAACAAATACTTCAGTTCAAAATCTGTTTCCAGCTTTTTTAAATAATCACTGAGTTCTATATAGGATTCTGGCAAATTGCCAAGAGACTCATCCAGTGTTTTTAACCAAGAATTAACGTGCTCAATACGATCCAAAAGTTCGCTTGTCCCTTCAAGCGTTTTCAACACCTTTTGAATCTGAACGAGGAACTCTGCACCTGATACAGAAGGTTCTAATTCACTTATCAAAACTTGACTTTCTATCAATTCCTCTATAAAACCTAGTGCTTCATCATCAGTAATTTCGTCATTCACCAGTAAGGCTGTCAAATCTTTAACCAACATCCCATCACTCGCCTTTTCAAGAATCAACCCAAGATAATCGGAATTATCGATTTCCACAATATGGTTAAATCGCTTGGCTTTATCATATTTATATTCAACATAACGCAATTGATCTCCTAGACTATATATACTAGAGTTTGGGTAAAAAAGGAGTTGCTCCCTTATTTTCTTTGATTTTGCTAAATCTTGTGACAAAGACACAAGGTAATTCATGTCTAAACGTGTATGCCTCTTGTTCTTTTTATCTTCTTTAAGGGTTATATTGGTTTGATTATCGATTTCTCCAACAGCACATCCTGCGAAAAGCCCAAAAGGAGTACATCTAGAAGACATTCTAGAGATATATTTAAGTAAGGTAACCTTCAGTAGTTCTTCTTTTTTAGGATCACTTATCGCTCCGTTTACCCACTTCTTCAGTTCCTTATAAAGCGACGGAGATGCCAGAAACAGTGCTTCTCTCGCCATAGGATTCTTAAATATACTTTTCAGTTTTTCATCAGAGATATGTTCCTCAGCGGTCAATGCTTTATAATAGTCTAATGAAAACAAAGGGGTTCTCAACACAAAATTAGAGAAGCTATGGTATGGGTTTTTACTCATAATTTTTTATACTAATTATCCTATCATTAAACATTCATCCCAAGAATGATCACCTGAAATATAACTCATAATAGATAATCCTATTCCTGCTATCCCATTTAATACGGATACATCTAACCTCCATTCAGGAGCTTTCATGATCCGCATTTTAAAACCAGCATATCCATCCTTATGAATCGCTCTTTCTAATCCATCATTGATCCAAAATTCGGTAGCCGTACGAAAAGTTACTTCATTAGATTCCTTATACATGCTATTAAATATCTGTGCAATTCCGAATGAACCGTGGCAAAGCATTGCGTCTTTAACACCTGTTTGCTCTATAGATTTTAGTGCCGCAGCATGTTTTAATATCTGGACTGCTTCATGTTTAAGTGTATCATCATTTAGAGCTTTGGCAGCATGCCAAAAGGAAACACCAATGCCTAAATCTCCATAACACCAGGCTAATCTAGCGTTGTATGAAACTGGTTCTCCTGTGTTAACTGTACTTGGGAAAAGAAAATGCTGACTAGAGTCAGTATTTAAAAAGCTTTTTATAAAACATATACTCCCATGTAATAAAGGAGCTGTTTCATTTTTGAAGTCATCATATACATGCAGTCTTGAAAGGAAATTCACAATACTTGCCATGCCATGTGATAAACTAAAATTATAATGCTTTTCAGAAGCACCTATTTTAATACTGGACTGCCATTTTAGTCCATTTTTATCCACCTCTGCCAAGGTACTCAAATACCCGATGAGTTCTATTAAATATTTTTTGTAGCGATCTCTTAATTCATCAGATTTAGTACAACGGTAGCGTTTAAAAAAATAGAATCCATATCCTAAAGCCCCATGTAAAAAATCATAGTTTCCTTGTTTTATATCCGAAATCATTTCTTGATATACATACGAATCTAGCTGTTGTAGCATCTCATCGTTATCATTTTCAATACATCCATTTTCTTCTAAATGATCTAAAACCCAGCCAAATCCTGCTATTCCATCGCAATAGGTCTTTATTCTGAATGTATTGCCAATTTCATTAACCACTTTTGCTATGTTTGCTGCACCTGCATCAGCAGCGCTGTCAGTGTTCGAAAATTTAGCGTAATAGAATTGAAATAATGCGATTCCAGCATGGCCCCCAAAAAGACCAAATTCAGTAGTAGTAACGCTTTCGTTTTTTAGGACAGCATTAATTTCATCCAACTTTTGGAGAAGAATCTTATTTTGCATAAATAACACATATTATACTATAATTAAAAAAAACATAGCTAGTCTATTAAACTAGCTATATTACAACATCTAACTCGTAAAAGCTTTACCTTAAAATTAATAATTTTAAGGTGTTAGCAAATTTACCTATCGTTTATTACATTCATCGTTCTTAGTCTGGCATAAGCAAGATGCTCCGTTATCTGGATTAGTCGTAAGATCACAAACCTTACATTCAGATTTAACCTTTGATTCTGCACCTCCACCTAATGTACGAGTTAAAGATAGGTTAGAAATTTTCTTTTTGTTAAGGCTTAATGAATTTAATGATTTTTTTTTCATAATAA
>CALFCI010000155.1 GCA_937951135.1 uncultured Aquimarina sp.
GTATCATGGCTCTACGTTAATGAGCCATCAATTAATAATCATAACGGTATTGTGTTTACCGTTTGTAGCACAATCTAGTGGAACAGCAATTGTAGATAATTGGTTGCCTATTGCAGCATTAGCATTAGGCACTACAGCTATAGGGCATACCTTGATGTTATATAGTTTTAAATTTTTTTCGGTAACAACAGCAAGTATAATTAGTAGTATGCAACCGATTTATGGGATTATTCTTGGGATTTTATTTTTAAATGAAATACCGAGTATAAATACTATTATAGGCGGCGTAATTATTTTGACTACAGTAGGGATAGAAAGTTTTCGATCCTACGTAAAATAATACCAAATGAATTTTATCTGAAGTATGTCTACTCTCCGTTATTGGTGTTCTATTGTAGTTTATAAAGAGCATTAGATTCTATAATCCAAATAAATTTTGAAAGTCTGTAAGATTTGATCTTACAAAAAAAAACAGGGTTTAACCTTGTTGCTTACGGTGTTTTAACCATTGTTTAGTTTTGTGACTTAATAGACCTTTGTTAAGTAGGGTTACATGAATAATTGCGAATTGCGATTTAAAAAAAAATAGTAACCAAATATTTACATAACTAAATATATGAAATTATGGAAGCAGTAAATTTTTTTTTGAGATATGGCATTATGGCATTTGTCTTTGTTCTAGCCTCATGTTCTGATGGAGAAGATGGAGCCATAGGGCCACAAGGAATTGCGGGCAGCGAAGGAGCAACGGGATCTCAAGGAGCATCAGGACCTCAAGGAATACAAGGTGTTCAAGGAATACAAGGAGAACAAGGCAATGCCAATGCACGAACATTTACATTTGATGCATCAACAGAATCAGGAATTTCTATGAATTTAGCAATCCCTGAGTTAACACAAGCAGTTTTAGATACGGATGCAATTTTATGGTATTTAAATACTAATGGTTTCTCATATTCAATTCCGGGAGCAGTAGATGCAGCAGATTACGTTACTAGAGTATATGCTCTGGCTAATATGGCTTTTATTAATTTTCACAATTGGGATGGTACTGCTTACACTATTTCAGCAGGTGATATTGATGAGATTAAAATGATTATTATAGGATCAACGGCTACTACAACAAAAACAGCAATGACAGCTCTTGAAGAACTTACAGCGGCAGGTGTTGATATTAATGATTATGATGCGGTAGTAGCATACTATACTGAGTAATTGTTTACATTATAAATGTGATATTCAAAAAACGCAGGGGAAACTTAATCCTAGTTTTTTGAGTATCATTTTATAGGCAAGCTTCCCAAATAGGATCATCGGGTAGTGGTGCAACGATAGAAAGTTCTTCCTTTTTGACAGGATGAATAAATGTCAGTTGTCTTGCATGCAAATGAATACCTCCATTTTTATTACTTCGTTTCGCACCATATTTTAAATCCCCTTTAATGATACATCCAATGGCAGCCAGTTGTGCTCTAATTTGGTGATGCCGCCCAGTATGCAAGTCAATAGTTAAGGCTATATAGCGATTTAGTTTTTTGAATACTCTATAGTCCAAAATCGCTTTTTTACTCTCTGTAACTTCATGGATGTGTGCATACGATTTATTTTGTTTTGGGTTGCGCTTAAGCCAATGTGTTAATCGGTCTTCTGGTTTTGAGGGCATTTGTTCTACGATAGCCCAATAGGTTTTTTTTGCTGTTTTTTCGGCGAATAACTTATTGAGTCTGGGCAATGCTTTAGAGGTACGTGCAAATACAATAATACCACTAGTAGGCCGGTCTAAACGGTGGACGACACCAAGAAACACCGCACCAGGTTTATTGTATTTATCGGCAATATATTCCTTAACGACTTCACTTAAAGGTTGATCTCCAGTTTTGTCTCCTTGCACAATATCACCAGAGCGTTTGTTGATAATGATGATATGGTTATCTTCATATAATACCTGAAGATTATCTTTGGTAGAATGCATTTGAAATTTTATTTTAATCCACATTGTGGAGTTTGATCCATAGAATTCCCCGAGGTTTTGCCTCGAGTGTATCGACCAGATTCAAGACTTTTAGAACCAAGATTTAAGATAAAATAGCGTTTTGTTTCTTGTAGCAAATTGGTCTTAATTTCTGATACCATGATGGTTCTATCTCGGGGTAGTTTGTTTTTTAAGTAGTGATATACTAAGTATCATTTTCTTTTCTTTTAAATAAGTGAATAGTAAAAAAGGAGTTGATAATTTTGATTATAAAGAATGGTTATATAATTTCCATCAACCATCAACCATCAACCATCAACCATCAACCATCAACTAATATTGTTCCGTGTCATTAGGAAAATCAACTGATTTTACATCATTGCCATATTGCTTAAAAGCCTCTAGCATTTCAGTATAGAGGTCGGCATAACGCCTTAAAAATCTAGGGTGAAACTCGTGTGTCATGCCTAGCATATCATGAGTAACCAATACTTGTCCGTCTACACCATGACCTGCACCAATGCCAATAACAGGTATAGTAAGGCTCTCTGCAACTTCTGTAGCAAGTTTGGCAGGAACTTTTTCTAGAACAATAGCAAAACAACCGATGCGTTCTAATAATAATGCATCTTCTTTTAGTTTTTTAGCTTCTTCTTCTTCTTTAGCCCTAACGGTATAGGTTCCAAATTTATAAATGGATTGTGGAGTAAGTCCTAAGTGTCCCATGACAGGAATTCCTGCACGAAGGATCTTTTTAACAGATTCTTTAATTTCTTTACCACCTTCTAATTTTACCGCATGACCGCCAGATTCTTTCATGATTCTAATAGCAGAGCGTAAGGCTTCTTTAGGATCACTTTGATAACTTCCAAAAGGGAGATCTACAACGACCAATGCTCGGTTAATAGCGCGAACTACAGAAGAAGCATGGTAGATCATTTGATCTAATGTGATCGGTAAGGTAGTTTCATGTCCAGCCATGACATTAGAAGCAGAATCACCAACCAATATGACATCAATACCTGCGCTATCTACTATTTTGGCCATGGTATAGTCATAGGCAGTAAGCATGGATATCTTTTCTTGATTCGCTTTCATTTCGATAAGCGATTTTACGGTAATTCTTTTATAATCTTTCTTTGCTATAGACATGATACTATTTTATTTAATACAGTAAAAATAAACATTTACCGATTAGAAGCGTGGTATGTATGCGATATTGATGTAAAAAAAAAGAATAGTGACAAGCTGTCATATCTGCAGCAGTGGCATAATCATTGACCTTATGTGTATCGAAAAGTATTTGAAACAACGAATAAATAACAATATTATGAGTAAGATTATAGGAATCGATTTAGGGACAACCAACTCTTGTGTTTCTGTGATGGAAGGGAATGAGCCAGTGGTAATCCCTAATGCAGAAGGAAAACGAACTACACCATCAGTGATTGCATTTGTAGAAGGAGGAGAAATTAAAGTTGGAGACCCTGCAAAACGTCAGGCGGTAACTAACCCTACCAAAACGATATCTTCAATTAAAAGGTTTATGGGAAATAAGTTTTCCGAATCTTCTAAAGAAGCAGAGCGTTCTGCATATAAAGTAGTAAAAGGAGATAACGATACGCCACGTGTGGATATCGATGGTCGCTTATACACACCTCAAGAATTATCAGCAATGACACTTCAGAAAATGAAGAAAACTGCTGAAGATTATCTTGGACAAGATGTAACTAGAGCCGTAATCACAGTACCAGCATATTTTAATGATGCACAACGTCAGGCAACAAAAGAAGCAGGAGAGATTGCAGGATTAACTGTAGAAAGAATTATAAATGAGCCAACTGCAGCAGCATTAGCTTATGGATTAGATAAAAAATCAACAGATCAAAAAATCGTAGTTTTTGATTTTGGAGGAGGAACACATGATGTATCGATATTAGAATTAGGTGATGGTGTTTTTGAAGTATTAGCTACCGATGGAGATACGCACTTAGGAGGTGATGATGTAGATCAAAAGATTATTGATTGGTTAGCAGAAGAGTTTAAAGCAGATGAAAACATGGATCTAAGACAAGATCCTATGGCATTACAACGTTTGAAAGAAGCGGCAGAAAAAGCGAAAATCGAATTGTCGGCTTCATCACAAACAGAAATTAACTTGCCTTATGTAACGGCAACTGCTAGTGGACCAAAACACTTAGTACGTTCATTAACAAAAGCTAAATTTGATCAATTAATCGACGATTTAGTAAAACGTACTGTCGAGCCATGTCGAACTGCACTTAAAGCAGCAGGATTGTCTACTAGTGATATTGATGAAATTATATTAGTAGGGGGATCTACTCGTATTCCAGCAGTACAAGAAGCGGTAGAAGCATTTTTTGGAAAAGCGCCAAGTAAAGGTGTAAACCCAGATGAGGTAGTAGCAGTAGGAGCAGCGATTCAAGGGGGAGTATTGACAGGAGATGTAAAAGATGTATTACTATTAGACGTTACACCACTTTCTTTAGGGATCGAAACTATGGGTAATGTAATGACAAAACTTATAGAATCTAATACTACAATTCCTACTAAAAAATCTCAGGTATTCTCTACGGCTGCGGATAATCAGCCTTCTGTAGAAATTCATGTATTACAAGGAGAGCGTCCTATGGCTGCTGATAATAAAACAATTGGTCGTTTCCATTTAGATGGTCTTCCACCAGCACAAAGAGGAACACCTCAAATTGAAGTAACTTTTGATATTGATGCTAATGGTATCATAAAGGTTTCTGCTACGGATAAAGCAACAAATAAAACGCAAGATATTCGTATCGAAGCATCTTCTGGATTAACAGAAGAAGAAATCGCAACAATGAAGAAAGAAGCAGAGGCAAATGCGGATGCGGATAAAGCTGCAAAGGAAACTGCGGATAAATTGAACGAAGCGGATGGAATGATTTTCCAAACGGAAAAACAATTGGCTGAGTTTGGTGATAAAATATCAGAAGATAAAAAGAAACCAGTTGAAGAAGCATTAACAGAGTTAAAGGCGGCATACGAGACTAAAGATTTAGCCATCATACAACCCGCTTTAGATAAAATTAATGAAGCTTGGAAAGTAGCGAGTGAAGAAATGTATAAAGCGCAAGCTGAAGCACAAGGTGCTGCTGGAGGTGCAAACCCTGAACAACAACCAGAAGCAGATGCTGCTGAAGGTAGTGATGTAGAAGATGTAGATTTTGAAGAAGTAAAATAATCTTCTAGATAATAATGATTAAGAGGCTGTCTGAAATACTTTTCAGTTAGCCTCTTTTTTATGCCTTATTTTGAACAAGTGAATTATTATGTGTCCTAATTATAGCTAGATTATACTAAAATGTCATGAGTTCATTAAATTGGACCTTCAAACGTTACGTTTCTATATACAAAGACACAAAGAAGATGATAGTTCCGCAAGGAGAATGCTGAGATGGATTTTTTTTGTCCTGAGCCTTGTCTCTTGGTTCTTGTAGCAAAGCGGTCTTGGATCTTTGATTAAGATCGTATTAAGTTACCTTAAATATCAAAATGCCCGTATTTCATTTTTAGAAAATAGGATAAGCTCTTCAAAAAACGAATGAAAATCGTTTTCAAATTCGGTATAATACTTTTCCAATTCAATAACCGCAAAATTCATATTTGAACGTTTTTTGGTACGCAGGTTCATTTGATGTAGAATCGTGCTAATACCAGGGATCGTAGCATAACTCAATAACCAATTGTCCTGAATCATATATGGCAAAAACTTTTGAATAGGCTTAGGTAATATTTTATAATGTGTTTCTAATAATGCATAGAAATCGGCCACATAGGTATCCAAAGGGATAGGGGAGTATAAATTCCAGTTTGCTGCTAAAAAATGGTCATAGATGATATCCACAATAACACCACTATAATGACGGTATTTAGGAAACAATCTACGGATACTTGTTTGCACAGTAGGATGTGTATCCGTATAAAAATCAATTTTTCGATGTAATCGGATTCCTTGTTGTATTTGGAGCGGGAACTGTTCAAAGTGTTTCCCCTTTACAGTATCTGCAATAAAATTTCCAATAGTCAATTCTGGATCATCTCCAGAAAGGTAGATATGGGCTAAAAAATTCATACGTGTAAAATACAGGTTTTTAAATCATTTAGTAATATGAAAGATCAAAAAATAATAATTGGAAGTTCGGTTTTAGAAGTCAGAAGTTAAGGAAAAAGCTAATCGCTATTCAGGGAAGTACATTAAAAAAAAACTATCAACCATCAACGGACAACGATCAACTATATTAGAAATCAGAAGTTAAAAGAAGTCAAGGAAAAGGGAACAGCTAAGCGCTAGGAGTTAATAGCCGTATTACATTTACGATTAAAAAAACGATCAACCATCAACTGACAACGGTCAACTATAATAGAAGTCAGAAGTTAAGAAGTTAAAAGGAGTTAAGAAAAGCTACATTAGAATTACGATTAAAAAACGATCAACCATCAACTAACAATCGACAACGATCGACTATATAAGAGGATAAGAGCTAATTTTTCAGCATTTCATCGATAAATTTATCCTTTGGGTTGTAGCACTATTTTATTGCATGTACATTTGCGCCAAACTATTTAAGAAACAAACCATGACATTAATCAAATCAATATCAGGAATACGAGGAACTATTGGTGGAGCTGTAGGCGACAATTTAACACCGGTAGATGCTGTAAAGTTTGCTTCAGCATACGGTACTTGGCTGAAAACGGCAACCAATAAAGCACACCCAGTAGTAGCCGTAGGGCGTGATGCACGTATTTCGGGAGCAATGATACAGAATCTTGTAATGAACAGTTTAGTAGGATTAGGGATTAAAGTTATCGATTTAGGATTATCGACAACACCTACAGTAGAAATTGCTGTGCCATTAGAAAAAGCTGATGGCGGAATCATATTGACTGCAAGTCATAACCCTAAACAATGGAATGCCTTAAAGTTATTGAATAACAAGGGAGAGTTTTTGAGTGCGGCCAATGGTGAGAAAATATTAAATATAGCAGAGAATGATGCTTTTTCATTTGCTGAAGTAGATGATTTAGGAAGTATTGAAGTCAATGATACCTATATCGATTTACATATAGATGAGGTGTTAGCGTTATCCTTAGTAAACCCAGAGATCGTTAAAAAAGCAGGATTTAAGGTTGTTGTTGATGCCGTAAATTCTACAGGAGGAATTGCGATTCCAAAATTATTAAAGAAAATGGGGGTAGATGTAGTAGAATTATATTGCGAGCCTAACGGACATTTTCCGCATAATCCAGAACCTTTAAAAGAACATTTGACAGACCTATCTGAATTGGTAGTGAAAGAAAAAGCTGATTTTGGTCTTGTGGTAGATCCAGATGTAGATCGCCTAGCTTTTGTAAGTGAAGATGGAGAAATGTTTGGTGAAGAATATACATTAGTAGCCTGTGCAGATTATGTATTAGGTAAAAATCCTGGAAATACAGTATCCAACTTATCTTCGAGTAGAGCATTGCGTGATGTGACACAAAAACATGGGGGTACGTATGAAGCCAGTGCTGTGGGTGAAGTAAATGTAGTTGAAAAAATGAAAGCCAATAGGGCTATCATTGGTGGAGAAGGTAATGGAGGAATTATTTATCCAGAGTCACACTATGGTAGAGATTCATTGGTTGGTGTAGCCTTGTTTTTATCACACTTAGCAGAAAAGAAATGTAGTGTAAGTGAATTACGGAACAGCTACCCTTCTTATTATATGAGTAAAAATAAAATTCAGTTGACACCAGGATTGGATGTGGATGGAATTTTAAAAGGATTTCATGAGAAATATAAAGCAGAAGAAGTGACTACTATTGATGGTGTGAAAGTAGATTTCAATGATTGCTGGGTACATTTACGTAAAAGTAATACTGAGCCGATTATTAGAATTTATACGGAAGCTTTAAGTCAAGAAAAAGCAGATCAATTGGCACAAGATACTATTGGTACCTTAAAAGAAATTGCAGGTATTTAATCCACATTGTAGAGTTTAATTCTCCGAGGCTTGCCTCGAAATGTAAAAAACTAGTATCCGCTGAATGCCTCGTGAGCTTATTCACAGGTAGTTGATATATCTTTATACGGTATTCAAAAGCCTTTATGATTGTACTATTGTAAAGGCTTTTTTTGAAATGTATGCCAATGCAAATAAGTATCTACTGCGGTTGGTATGATATCAAACTCAGAGTAAAACATCATAGTATACGATTTATGAAAACACGATTATTTACATTAGTATTGAGCATCTTATTATGCTCAGGTTGCACCGCATATCGTAGTACATCTCCATCATGGTTAGACGGTAAATGGGAGGGTATTGGTTATCAATTAGATCTTCAAGAAGATCCGACATGGTCGATTTTACTATCC
>CALFCI010000156.1 GCA_937951135.1 uncultured Aquimarina sp.
TATTTTGTCGGTATGTTTGGATATGATTGAAAAGGTCATGTCCAAAGCCTTAACACTAAAATAGCGGACTTATTATTAAAATTTAATAAAATGCAAAAGTTAAACTTAGAAAACTTGAAAGAACAAAAAATCGACAACACAGAAATGAAAATGGTAAACGGAGGTAGCATGGGTTATAACGATTATTACTGTAAATATGTTAATCCTAAAGCTTGGTTTTGTCAATAAGCTGGATTATGTAAATGATCAAAAACTCCAAAGTAATAATGTAATTTACTTTGGGGTTTTTTATGTTTAATAAATAGTTATGTAATTTCATAACTTAATAGAGCAGTAGTGGAATTTAATTTACGGGCAATAGTGTTCTATAATACAATACTTGTGTAGTCATAAATTCTAAAAAAGGGGCTGCTAATTCCTTTTCATCAATTTTCATCGTACGAGACATAAGTCCTAAAAATTCTGAATAGGTAAACACTTCTTTATAGTCTTTAATATCTAATAATACAGCTTGTAATGCTGTTAAACAAACTTCTTTGGGAGCCAAGTCCATAAAACTAGGGATAAATAAATAGTTGGTGTTTATAGGTTGAAGGTTGGGTGTTGTAATAGTATCCCATTGATACGTACTAGAAGCTAAAAAATTAGAAAGGGTTGGATTTACTACAAATGTAGCATTTCTTTTTTTCTCAGTAGTTTTTGAACAAAAGTGTATGGCACGCTCTATCTGTGCTGTAGCTATTGCTGTTTCTAAAGGAGGTTTAGCCATAATTTGATACCGTTGATTTTCTAGGTGTATATAATCAGTAATATAGATCCCCAAATTTGGATTTTCTTTTGAGAGCATGGCAAGTACATCATAAACATAAGTTTCTTCCCTTATATTTAAAAATTTAGACCGCTTTATTTTGAGGGATTCTTCAGTAAGCGTAGCTCTGATCCAGTTTAAAAAACTTGCGCGCGTTTTCATGAGTTATTTTTTTGATGAAAAGTTACTACTCTAGTATAATAATCAGGATATTCTAGTTGTAACCGAACTACTACTTGTTCCATGAACTCAGTAGATTTTTTTAAGTGACTAAGTAAATGGACATATGTAGTTCCATGTGGGATTTGGTGAAACGCCGCAAAATTATGATTGTGATCATCATTAGGTTTAGGAAATAAAGAAGCAGTTTCTATATTTTCTTTAGCGACCATATTACTAAGTAAAAATTGTTCATAATATAAATTGAGTAAACCTTGATTTATATCTTCTAGTTTTGAGGTGTTATTTTCAATTAATTCAAATGCTTTAGCGGTATAGCGTTGAAAAATATCACTGTTATTACCTCCAATTACTCCAGCATTGATAAATTTCATTTTTTCGGATAAATCACAATGATATTCAGAGGGAACGTTATCAAAATTCTGGTGTATGTATTCATGAATTTCATGGTACTGATCTGCATCAAAATCATAACTTTGATAAAAAACAGGACTCTTTAGTATAGGATCTAATACCTTATCAAATAAAAATACATCCCCATCAATATGACAAAATGGAGTGTTTTTTTGTAGCTTATACGTATACAACTTTCCTAAAGCCCATAGTTTAGTATTGTAATTGTCAAGGTCATTTAAATCATTAGAAAAAGAAGTATATGGCAAGTCTAATGCTTCTTTAAATATTTCGATTCCTCTATCATCTGTCACTAAATGTAAATTGGGGTACTGTTTTTTTATAGAGAGGCAACTATAAGTCCAAGAGCAATAAAATAAAAAAGAAGAATGAAATCCTCCAAAATGCCGATAATTCCAATTATTTTTTTCCGTATCATCAAAAAAAGGTTTGGACCAAAAGGATTGAATAAATTTCATATGTTATTAGGGTGTTCTTTAATTAGTTAACAATGTAGTTGATTTAAATAAAATATCGCTTATGAAACATACAAGTATTATACTGTGTTTAGGGTTAAAAACATCTCAAATGTTAATAAAATGATAGAATAGCTATTTTACTGAAACCTAAACCACAAACATTTTTCGAAATAAACTTTTATAATTTGTTGTTTTAAATAATTGCTCTGTGAAATAGTGTCTACAGTTTATAAACATTATTGTTTTTCATTTTCTACCGCTAAGATGTCCTCTATAAAAGAAGCGTCATAAAATTCGGGCATAATAGTTTGATTTATAATTAGAATCGGTGTTTGGAATATTCCATTTCGTTCACACCAATTTCTTTGGTCCGTAATGACTTTAGAATTATTAGCGGTATATTGAGTGTTGTGCACTCCTTTATTTGAGGTGTTTTGTTGTTCTAATACTGCTTTTAGTGTGTTTAAAAAATCTTTTTGCGTGTCTGTAGAATAGGTGTTAATTAACTGTGCTAAGGTTTTGTTTCTTTCGGACGCCAGATCTCCGTAATGATTGAAAATTAATTGAAATTGATATTCGGTTCCTTTTCTAAGGTACAGTTCATGAAAATCATGGAAACTCTTTTTGCAATACGAACAGGTTGTAGACAAAACTAGCCGTATTACATTTGTTGCTTGTTGGTTTCCAAACAAGAGTTGATCAGCTCCTTCCGGAAATTTTATTTTTTCAGTATCTACTAATATACTTTTAATTGTTTTCGGAGACCTTTTGAATTTAATCAATTCTATGGCACTAGTGTTTAGTGTATAGTTTTGTTTTTTAAGTTTGTGATACTGATAAATTACGAGTAATAGGATTGAAAAGAAGAGTATAAATAATACCATTTCTTTTAAAAATAATGAAGACCAAAAATAATCGGTAGACACATACGTAAAATTTGAGTTTAGTAATATAGTGCCAAATTGAAGTGTTATAATAAGACTTGATAATAAACATAACTTACACCAGGATTTCACGACAAAACCTTGAATACAGAGTAAAGATATAATTGCAAGTAGCGCTGCGGTATATAGGGCTATGTGAATAGGTGTAAAACTTGTTGTTAAGATTACAGATATCATTGCTGCCGATAAAAATGAAAACAGCAACTGGTTTGGAGTGAATATATATAAATTATATTTTGAAATATTGAGGATTTTACTACAGCCATTCTCTTCTTCGGTACCGCAGATTTTATCCCCTAGGTAAGAGCTTTTGTCATTTTGTGTTTCAAATATTTGATTGGAAACATAAAGGCCTAATACACCAAGTATGCAAAAAATAATTGTAAATGCATTGCCCCATAAGAATACGAGTGCTAAAATGCTAATCAGTGCAATAAACCCTTTGTTGATCCAGGTATTAGTGTTAATTTTTTCAATATTTTTTGATTGCTCAGCAATAAGAATAATACCGTTCCAAACGTTTTTAAATGTTTCTTTAGTGATGAGCTTTTTTTTGCCATGGATATAGATTTGATCTTCACGTTGTTGAACATGATAAAATTTTTCTTTTCCACTATCATCACTTATAAAAGCTACAAAATGTTCGGATAATTGATCTAGTTGATGTGCTTCTACCTGAGCTGCTACATTTTCAATATTCAGAAAATTTAAGGTTTCCGATATCGCATATAAAGAAGGTGTGTGCGGGTGTGTAAATAGCTGTAATTCTAATTCAGTAGGAGATACTTTTATTTTTTCGGCTTTAAAATAACTGATAAGGGTATTCAAAAGTATGACATCCATAATACTATATGCAATTATTTATATTTAAGTTGATGTGTCTCAAATATAAGTAATATTAACTAGTAATATCTGATTAAAACGCAATTTTCAATAAATATAATTTCGAGGCCATTACGTATGCTGTTTGTTTTCGATAGTGCGGGGTTATATTAACATAGTATTAGTTGTTTTCCGCAGGGGTTTAGGTTAGTCTCTATTCCTAATTTGATCGATCGTTTCTTTCATGTGTGCAACTTGCTCTGCGTCAAAACTATGTCTAGGGTGAGTTTTAATATCATGCATTACATTACCTCCCTCATGAGAGTGAAACAATCCTAGAGCATGACCAATCTCATGGGGGGTCGTTGATGTGTATAAGTTTTCATCCGTAATTAAAGCGCGTTGATCTTTTCCTATTCCTGCTATAGCAATAATATTAGAACGTTTAATGATATAAATAGTAAGACGATTTTTATGAAATATATTTTTGGTTTCGTTTAAAAAGGTAGATACTTCGTCTCCTCGATTGTCTCTCAGGTCAAACAGCTCGTCATTTTTAATAGTTGTTGTGGTGCCCATGATAAGACCAATATTATATTGATAAAAGTAATGGTCGTTAAGATAATTAATATAATCAGTACTATTTATACTAGAAGGAAGTGTTTCCTCAAACGAAATTTGGGAAGGTAATACATAGACGATGTCTACTAGTATTGATTTTTCTGTTTTTTTTGTTGCAACATTGAGTGTTGGTACATTTTCATCCTCATCGTGAGTACATGAAAAACAAAGCATAGCGAGCAGTAATAAAAAAGTAGGTTTCATTATCTAGGGGTATTAAGAGGTTATGAAACACCGTTAAAAAATCATTTTCAATATTGAATTTAGGTTCCTTATTATGTAGTAGAATAACCAAGGATGATTATTGTATTCGTACTCATAAGGATTAGTATCTGTTTCGAATAAGGGATGTTTTTTAGGGCGTTTATTAGTATATGTTTTGGTAAAAATAGGTAGTTGGAATATACGTATTTAAGAAGTTGGAAAGTACGATTTTAAGAACAAATTATTACTGTAAAGACATAAAAATCAGAAGTTTATGACGTTTTATGTTTCTTTGTACAAGTTCTATATTATTTTAAACAAGTATAATTTTGTATTTGAAATATCCCTTAGGTTTAAAAAGTGTATTTAGTGTTGATTTGATAGATGTGTCGTGTTTCAATGTGTTTTTAATGTCGATGTTGGTTCAAAAGTACAGTTCCCTCACTCAATACACATGTTGCCTCATTTGTAGTAGGATACTTAGTATAATAGCTATTACTTTGTGGTGGTTGCCATGAATTGGTATACTTATAAAGTCAAAACAAATGAAAAAGCTATCAATTTTCGTATTCGTTCTATTTTTAATATGGAGCTGTACAAACTCGGGACAAAGAACTTCTTTTCAAAATGAAGAAGAAAAAGAAGAAACTCCAGTAGTATTAGAAAAACAGAACTCGAGTTACGAGTTACAAAGTAGATCAAAATGGTATGGGGCAGATATCATAGCTCAACTTTATGAAGAAGCCTTAGAGAAAGATGAAAATTTGAAAGCGTTGGATGATAGTATTCAAAATATTCGAGCTGTACATAGCGATAGTTTAAAATCATATTATAATTATGTGCAGACGAATGCCAATTATAAAAAAACAGTAGATCAATATGTAGATAGGCTTCAAGATTCAGTGGTTAAAGCAGAAACAAGAAATGCGTTTCGAATCATAGAAGAAAAACACAGGATAGCGATGCAGGCTTATGTATTAAAAATAAATGATATAGAGCAACAAGTCATAAAATTGAATGATCAATATCTGATATTGAGGCTAGAAGTTGCGCAATCAATGATGAACATTTATCGAAAAAACGAAAAACCTTCTTTGCGATTACTAGAGGCTGTAGGTGATGAATATGATATTTTAAGGGCTAAAATTGAGAAGTTTGTAAAAAAATAGCAAAATTATTAAACAAATGTTAATTTTTTGTATATTGGGTATAGTGTTCTGGAAAAGAGTGTTACTGTATTTTCCCTAATTAATATTTTTTGAAGCGTAAGAGGTATGAAGTATATGTTAAGTAAAGTCATCACTATAGGTCTTATAGCCATACTGTTAGTAGGTGCGGGATGTAATGACTACAAAGAGGATATGATGTCTAGTACAGATGATGTTCTTGACGAAATTAATACAACACTGATTGAAGATATAGAAGAGCAAAGAATTCATTTGTCTGATCAAGCATTATTAGATAAAAGAAAAACGGATAGTATCAATGCTAATCTAAAGTGGGAGCTGTTACCCTGTGGTCTTTATAAAAATAAAAATCAGGACATTGGTTTTAAAGTAACAGTAGCTTTAGAAAAAGAAATTCATATCGATAAGTATTTGTTTGAATTTAATGGGATGAATGAATTAAAATTATTAAAATCAGTTATTGATACGACTACATTTAGGTATTTAGGGAATTCATTTTACAAAGATAAAGATCATATTTATCAGTATTTTGAGATGAGAGATGGAGGTTTTTTTACGGTATTCACCGTAGCCGATTGTGACACATTCCAAATTATAGGTGATTGTTTTGCAAAAGATAAGGATCATGTGTATTCCGAACGATCTGGAATTATTACCGGTGCAGATGCAAAAACGTTTAATACGGCCCGAGGTATAGGATGTTTTGCTAAAGATAAAGACAGGTATTATTTTTGGGATAAACCCATCGAAATAGAAGATGTTGATAAAGAAATTGTTCGGAAGTTGAAAGAAGTATGTCTGCATTAGAATTGTTTTCTATTGGACGGTTATGTCATAGAAACTAGGTTCATAACAGAAATACTCATTTCCATATCATCTTTTTACACTGCAGGACAAAAAAATATTTTCAGGAAGCCCCAAGATGGTATTTTTTTAATGTGTTTCTTCTTGAAATATACTTCACATTCGTTGTTTCATTATTATAGTATTTCTGGATTAAAATAGCTTTTTTAACAACAAATTAGGATTCTTGCCGAGAATTTAGTTCTATAAGTGCCTGATTAAGTGTTGGTACTATTTTTTTCTTTTAGAGCAGAGATTATTCATTTTTCAGTAGACTCTATTTTTTTCGCTGTTATATGAGTAGAAAGTATGTGTTTTAACCCTCTCGAAGTTTCGTTTTTTTTTTGCAATTTTGCAGTTCGAAAAATAAGTAAATACAGCCTTTAAACTGTTATATACAAGGAGTTATTAAGGAATGTGAAGATGCATTATTTTGTAGATTATTTTTCATTATTGTATTAAAAAATATAGTGTACCCTAATATTATAATATTTAATTCATCATTTTTAAAACCTAACTGTTATGAGTATTCTTGTTCGACCTTGGTGCACTTTAGAATTATCAGATTTAGACCTTTCTAATACAATGAGAGGAAATGTTCGATTACAACCATTTGA
Source organism: uncultured Aquimarina sp. (assembly GCA_937951135.1). GTDB lineage: Bacteria > Bacteroidota > Bacteroidia > Flavobacteriales > Flavobacteriaceae > Aquimarina. The sequence continues at coordinate 7,099 of CALFCI010000156.1, forward strand.
AGAAACGCAATTGCGGATGAAGATTTATGGAATTAGAGGACAATTTATTAATACTAGCTATAAGACCTATGTTAGTATGCGTTCTTCTAAAAATGTTTGGGAGGAACTTCAAATGAGTAAAGATCTTTATTTTCAGCTTACTCATGAAGATACAGAGGCAAGCGAAGGATGTGCTACTTCTGTTCCTCAAAAAACGATACCTTATTTTAAGACACGAGTTTTTCAAGAAACTTTTCGCGCTGAAGAGTCACTAATTTCTTCAAATATTTCAATACACTCATTACGATTTGATTTAGAAGTGTCTGAGTTATTGAATACGTATGTGTATGTCAAAGATGCTAATGGCAAAAAAATAGTTGTAGCCTATACTCATAAAAATCAATCTCATTTGGCGATTGACCTTACTGCTTTTGGTATAGGTGTGTATGAAATATGGATGAATGATACGCTATTAGAAACTGTTTTTGCGACAAATCAGAAAATAGAAGCAAATTGTAAGGCTATAGTGCAGATGGATATGGATACTATTGTTACGACATTACGACAACATAACGTTCCAATGTTTAGTATAGCGCTTGCTACTACAAATGAGTACAAATCTCAGGAACTTATACTGCAGGATCAAAAAATTAAAGCGTTAATCGCCGGAAAACATGGTGATATACGGTATACAACTTCAAAAAATCGGATACGAGAATCGAAGAAAAGTACGCTTGTAAATGTATAGCAATATATTGTGAAGTTTATGCAATAGCGTATATGCGTGAACTAACTTCATTTTTTGTGGTGTTTTCTTTTCTGTTTTAGAGGGCTTAATATTCCGTAAAAAGCTGCTGTTCATATAGAATTCTAGTGTACGGGATATAGGGGTAATTATAAATGGGTTTACTATCTTTACTTTTTCATGTAAACACAAATTTATGCGAGTACATTTTATAGCAATAGGGGGTAGTGCGATGCACAATTTAGCCATTGCATTACACAAAAAAGGAGACGAAGTAACCGGAAGTGACGATGTGATTTTTGAACCATCAAAGTCACGATTGGATCGGTATAAATTATTACCTGATACTTTTGGGTGGTATCCAGAAAAAATTAGCTCAACTCTTGATGTAATTATTTTAGGAATGCATGCCAAAAAAGACAACCCAGAGTTGTTGAAAGCCCAGTCATTGGGATTAAAAATCTATTCATATCCAGAGTTTTTATATGAACAGTCTAAGCATAAAACTAGAGTTGTTATTGGAGGGTCTCATGGAAAAACGACCATTACTTCTATGATTTTGCATGTATTGCATTACCATGATAAAGAAGTAGATTATATGGTAGGAGCGCAGCTCGACGGTTTTGATACCATGGTACATCTTACAGCTGATAATGATTTTATGATCTTAGAAGGAGATGAGTACCTTTCGTCTCCGATTGATAGACGTCCTAAATTTCATTTATACCAGCCTAATATCGCACTAATTAGTGGTATTGCTTGGGATCACATTAATGTATTTCCTACGTTTGAAAACTATGTGTCACAATTTCAGGTTTTTACGGAGAAGATTGTTAATGGAGGAGGATTGGTATATAATGAAGAAGATCCTGCCGTAAAAGAGATTGCAGAGCAAACAGAAGCCCCTATTCGGAAGTACCCATATACAACTCCAGCGTATCGTGTAGAGAATGGACAGACGTTATTGGCTACTCCAGATGGCGATATGCCTATTGCTGTGTTTGGCGCGCATAACCTAAGTAATTTGGCGGGTGCCAAGTGGATTTGTCAACACATGGGCGTTGATGAAATCGGTTTTTATGAAGCCATAGCTACATTTACAGGAGCATCAAAGCGTTTAGAAAAGATAGGAGAACATGGGAATGCTGTAGCGTTTAAAGATTTTGCACACAGTCCTTCTAAAGTGGCTGCAACGACCAAAGCAGTAAAAGAACAATACCCAGATCGCAAACTCATTGCATGCTTAGAGTTACATACCTATAGTAGCCTAACAGAAGCCTTTTTAAAAGAATATAAAGGTGCATTAGACGCAGCAGATACAGCGGTTGTATTTTATTCGCCTAGCGCCGTAAAGATTAAAAAATTGGAAGCAGTTTCTGCAATTCAGATAAAAACCGCTTTTCAACGGGATGATTTAATTATTTATACAGACCCAGAAGCCTTTAAGGCATATCTAAAAGCCCAAAAGCTAGACAATACAGCATTGTTGTTGATGAGTAGTGGGAACTATGGAGGATTGGATTTTGATGAGGTTAAAGCAATGCTATCGTAATGCGATTGAATTTGAAAAATATCAGAATTACATAGGAACCCTATATGATTTAGGAAATAAATATATTGATTTACAGTGAAATAATTCAGAAAATAAGTATTTTTAGGATATAAACTTATACTAAATTAGATTATGAAAAAAATACTAGTAGTTCTATGTGCAATGGGCTTTTTTATGGGAGCTTGCGCAGACAAAAAAGCAGAAGAACAGCAAAAGGCAATTGAACTGGAAGAACAAATTGAAGCCGTAGATCAAGAAACCAATGAAGACTTAGAAGCTTTAGAAAAAGAGTCTGAAGAACTTGATAAATCCATTAATGAATTAGATAGCCTATAAACCCGATGATACCTATGAAAATTTCAAAATATATATTTAGCGCACTGTTAATTGGTGCTATTGGAATGGCCAATGCTCAAAAACCTGATAAAGCGAAAAAGGAAGAACGTAAAGAGAAGATAAAGGAGCGGAAAGAAGGAAAGAAGGCGCAGCGTGAAGAAATGAAGCAGAAGAAAGAAGGTTTAAAGGCGGATAGAGAAGAGATTAAAACTGCTAAAAAAGAATTAAGAGATGGTAGAAAAGTTATTTTGGGAACGCACAGAGAAAAAATGAAAGGAATGACTCCTGAAGAGCGGAAAGCGTATCTGGCAGCCAATCCCAAGTTGAAAGAAGAGTTAAAAGCATATAACGAGTCCACTAAAGTGGAAAGGGCTGAAATAAAAGCTAAGAAAGTTGAGCATAAAAATGAAAAAGCGAAATTGGTACAAAGTAGGATTGATGCCAAAAAGGAACGATTAGCTTTTTATGAAGCGCGAAGTGGAAAAGATGCGGATAAAATTCAACGAACGAAAGAGCGTTTAGCAAAGCAAAAAGAGGCTGGTGAAATTACAGAAGAACAGTATACTGATAAAATGGCTAAAGTAGCTAAAGTAGAAGAAAGACTTAAAAAGCATCAAAGTAAAGTAACCAAAACACAATCTAGTCTGGAAAAGAGTGAAGAACACCTTTTGAAAATTGACGCAAAAAATGCAGAGAAGTCTAGTGAAGAGTAAAAGGATATACTCCAATTAAGATGTCATAAGCCTCTAGTGATCTGTTTAAAATATATATAAATCGATCACTAGAGGCTTATTTTTATTCTTTAATTTCTATAGCGTATTGGGCAGTGAATACTTGTCCTTTAGGTAAAGAAATAAGCCCTTCTTTTTTTAAGAAATCGCCGTCAGTATTTTCATGATCTGTAATGCCTAACCATGGTTCAATACAAACAAATGGAGCATTGGGTTTTGCCCATAGTCCTAAATAAGAAAAATCATGGTAGCTTACTGTTAAAACGGTATTTGATTTACGACTTTTTAAACTTACCTTTTTAGATTTCAAATCTTTAAATATCAATGCATCATTGTTAAATAAATCATTGCGTAAAGGAAGGATATTGGTGTTTTTTAATATGGGTTTGGTTTGATCCGACAGCAGTCCGTTTGAAGATAGTAGTGTTGTTGATGCATTTTCTTCTTTTTCAAACTCTAAATAATAATCATCATAAGTTTCTCCCTCATGTACTGGGCATTTGAATCCGGGATGGGCGCCTAATGAGAAAAAGATTGCTGCAGTGTCTAAGTTTTCCACGCGATGTGATACCAATAATTGATTGTCTTGTAATTGAAATGTAATATTGAACCTAAACTTATAAGGAAACATGAGTAGTGTCTGTTCAGAATACTCCATTTGAAAATTCAATTCATCATCCGTTCTGCTTTTTAACACAATAGCATTGTTATGTCGTATAAACCCATGCTTTGGAATTTTATACACCGTATTATTAATGGTACATTCCTCGTTTTTAAACGACCCTATTGCAGGAAATAGCACTGGTGCATGACTATTCCAAATATCGGGATTAGCATCCCACATGTATTCTTTGCCTGTTTTTTGTGATTTTATACTTGAGATTTCAGCGCCTTTTGATACGACACTAACTTGCAAATGGCTATTGGAAATTGAATGTTTCATTGTTTTTATGTTGCTAATCTTATTTTTGATTATTCCAAATTATTTTTCAGCCATTTTTTACGTCTGGAGTATGTGTGATTTCAAAATTTTCGAACAGCGCTTGAAACCCTTTCCCATCCGGAGAAGCGGCGGTTAATCCTACCATTACCGGTGTGTTTTCAGGAAAATAGGCAAGCCGCATCAAAATAAAGTCTTGATTATTTATTGAGTACATTATTTGGATAGCATCTTCTATTCGTATGACTTTAAGCCAAACAGATTTAGGGTTGTCTATGAGTTCTACAATACTCCAGTCACTCCTTTTTATAGTTACGACTGCACTTAGATTTATTTCATTGTTTACAAATTCAATACCGGTTTTGATCCAGTTTTTTTCGTCCTTACGTATCATCAATCCCATTTGGTCGAATCTGTTTTTGTACTCGCCAGTGATTTTTACTTTTGCTTCGAACTCACCACCTACCTCTAAATAACAAAAAGGACCATCGTCGACTGTAAATCCATAATGAGTTTTTCTCCAAAAGTCCGTATTGGGAGTCACAAACATGGATAAAGAATTATCATTTATGAATTCCTACGTGTTAGGTTCATTAAGCCATTGAATTTTTTTCATATTAAATATTTTAAATTACCGCTAACATCATCTCTCTCTTTAGCCATTCCAGTACTCGCCCCTGTTTTATTATTATGATTTCTAAATATATAAAAAGTATGCGCGATCACCAATATAAAAAGATTTTTCGATCTAATGTATAGTGAATTTGGCTGCCTCTTGTTATTTTTCATTTCTGGAGTTGATATTTATAATATCTGGTCCTGAAATATGGCTACAGGTTAAAATTGATTTAAGCAGCATTTTATATGCCATATAAGGTTTTCTACAGTTTAAAGATAAGTGTAATCTTATTTCGTAGTATAATTTAATTACTTTTTTTGTGCTTGTCTTTGTATGCTCCACGTATGCAGATACTTGATTCAGCTAGGGTTGGTTTTGAACAAATACAGTGTTTATTTGTATGAATGCAGCTACAATTCAATAGGAGGTCTTGTATAATTGTTAAATTTGCGAGCTATAGATAGTCATAAACACAAGTGTTCCTAATGAAATCAGCGTATATTCCCAAATTAGTTGGTCGGTTGATTAACGTTATCGTTTATATTTCGCCAAGACTTGGTGCACGAATGGCCTTGAATTTGTTCCGATATCCACAATCGGGTAAAATTAAAAGTAAGCACGCCGAATTGCTAAAAGATGCCGAAAAGAAAACATTATACTTGCATAATACAAAAATACAAACATACAGATGGCAAGGAAAAGGAAAAAGAATTCTTTTAATGCATGGCTGGCAATCCAATTCTGCCCGATGGAATCCCCTGTTGTTAGAACTCCAAGACAAAGCTTATGATGTAATAAGTATGGATGCCCCTGCACATGGCGATTCGGGAGGACGTTTTTTTGATGCGTACCAATATGCGCTTTCTTTAGATGTAGTGACGAAGCATTTTAAACCAGAAATAATAGTAGCACATTCTATTGGAGGATTAACAGCATTGTATTACAAATCTCATTTTGAGAGTACTACTATTAAGAAAATTATTTCACTAGGTGCACCTGACAGACTTCTAGACTTAACTGCGGTTTTTATTAAACTTTTAGGGTTTAGTGATCGAACGCTAAAGGCATACAATAAAGAGTTTACCAATTTCTTTGATAATGATCAGGAGTATTATAATGCCGCTGATTTTGTTAAAAAAATAGATATTCCAGGCGCAGTGATACACGATAGAAACGATCAACTAAATTTGTATAGAGACGGTGTTAATATAGCCAAAAATTGGTCGGGAGCCAAATTGTATACTACCGCTAGGCTTGGGCATTCTATGCAATCTAAAGAGGTGTACAGTACTATACTGGCGGAATTAGAAAATTAAGAGAAGCGTAATTAAAAGGATAATGGAAAAGAAAAAAGTGCTAATTACTGGAGCAAGTAGAGGAATTGGTAAGGCAATTGCTTTAACCCTCTCCAAGGATTACGATTTAATACTTCATGCGAGTCGGCCAGAGTCTTTAAAGAATTTGTTAAAAGAATTAGGTCCAAAACATGCTGTTTTGTGTGCAGATTTTTCAGATGTAGAAGCGACGAAAATATTTTGTAATGCATTGAAAAAATTAGTTGGACAATCCTTGTACGGTGTTGTGAATAATGCAGGTATTGCATTAGATAAGCCATTAATGTATCAGTCCATGAATGCCATAGAACAAATGCTGAATATTAATGTGAAAGCACCTTTACTGATCTCTAAAACAGCACTTAAGTTATTTATACCTAATAAAGAAGGTGTTATTATTAATCTTGGATCTTGTGTTGGTGAAACTGGAAATGCGTTTCAGGTGGTGTATTCCATGACTAAAGCAGCTATGGTAGCGATGTCTAAATCTATAGCTAAGGAAATTGCGTTAATAGATAAAACGTTAAATATTAGAGCCATAACAGTATCGCCGGGTTTTATAGATACGGATATGACCAAAGATCTTCCTGAAGCTGTAAAAGAAAAATATTTAGAAATGATACCCTCCTCCTATTTTGGTCATCCTAATGAGGTTGCAAATGTGGTAGAATTTGCTTTGTCAGAAAAGGCGAAGTATGTGAATGGAACCAATATCGCTGTGAATGGTGGCTTAGTTTAATCCACATTGTGGAGTTTAATGCTCCGAGGTTTGCCTCGAAATGTTAAAAATAGGTATCCGCTGGATGCCTCGTGAGCTTGCTCCGAGGGAGTTGACTTAAAAAAACACAACGAATTCTAAAAATTAGTTTTAAAATATGAAATTAACCAAATGGCCAATAGATATTACATTCTTAGATAAAGAAGATATACATCTTATTGCGACAAAAGCCCATCCATGGCAAATAGATCTAGCCCTTAAAAATGATATCAAGGATAAAGCAGATTGGTTTTCTTTACCACAGCCTTATATGCAATGTTTTCACGATGTGGAACTCAACTATATAAAAGGTGTTGGTAAATATGGAAAGGGATATGCTAAGGCGAGTTATACGATTACAGAGAACGATCCTTGGTTTTGGTGTCATTTTCTTGGCGATCCTGTAATGCCAGGTGCTCAGGGACAAGATGGTTTTGCGCAACTTGGAGGCATGTGGGCTGCGGGTTCTTGTGAAGTAATTGGCAGGGGAAGAGCTTTAAGCGGTGCTTTTGAATACTATGGACAAGTGCTTCCGACGGCTAAAAAAATATATTTTCATTTGAATGTGAAAAGGTTTTTGAAAAAGAAAAAACTAGTGTTTTTTGATGGGTATATGTCTGTAGATGATCCAGAAAATATGGTCTATCAATTTGGAGAGCATAAAGTTGGCTTTTTTACGAGAGAAGAATTGAGTATCCCCGATGGTGCAGTATCTGAATATTATAAACCCGATTGGAACCAATTAAAATCGAATGCAGAATCTTGGATAAAAGAGGCTAAAACATTTTATGATGAAAACAAATAATAGATCCACCTTGGTAGGATTGTCTCCACACGATGTGCTGCCACATGGGCCTTCTAAAGTTTATATTGACGCTTTTTTGTGGCATGATCCAAATATCGGAGTAGTGGCAATATATAAAGTCCAAGAGAAAGATACACACGACCATTTTGGTGTTTTACGTGGAGCAGATCAAATTGAAGCTTTTGGACAAGCAAGTGTTGTCGCAGGGAACGCATTTATTTCTTGTGTGAAAAAAAATATTTCTTTTGCTGAACTCTATGAAAAATACAATTTCGTTTTCATGACGATAGGAGAATCCATTTGTAAATCCTTTATTAAACTTGGGGAAACCGCTATTATACATGCACATTTTGATGATTATAAGTTTCGGCAAATGACCACAAGTGGTAAAATATTTAAAGCCCCAAAAGATTTTGATATCGAACAGTACTATCAAAATTATAATGCCAATCAATTTAAGGATACCGAAGTGCCATCGGACTATGTAGAAGTATCCGAATTTAAAAATTTAAAAGGAAGAGGAATAAAGAATACTTTAATTTAATAGAAAACAAAATGACTAGAGAAGAAATACTTAAAGGGCTCATTGAAATCTTAGAAAAGACTCCGCAAATCGATGCTAAAAAACTAAAAAATATTACAGAGAAAACCGATTTCATTTCCGATTTAGAAGTGCCATCAACGGAATTAATCAATGTTATTGCCAAGGCAGAAAGTAAATTTGATGTAGAGTTTGATGATGATGATATCGATGATTTAGGTTCATCCGTTTCAGGAACTATTGATTTAATAGAAGCTGCTTTAAAGAATCAATAAGGGTATAATTAGCAAGATTTTTTAATGCAATTAATTCCATGAAAAAATGAATAAAGTCGCTATTGTAGGTATGGACGGTGTGTTTCCGCATTGTAAAGACATACAAGAATTTGAAGAAAAAATATTTAGCAATCAATCGCTGATAAGGCATTGGGATGTAGTCGCTGCTTACGATAAAAAAATACGTGCCAAAGTTTCGGGGTATGCTACACATGAAGAGACTGGGTTTCGAAAATTTTCTAATGGTTTGCCAGATGAATATCCCATGGATTTGGAAGATATGAACGGATTGATTCCTAATGCCAACCTAGCGACAAGCGATTTGGGTAGTGCTTGGGCTATGAAAGCCAGTCTAGGTGCTATAAAAGAAGCTGGATGGACTAAAAGTGAAGTAGAATCTGAGCATACCGGAGTGGTTATAGGTACTGGTGCTGGTGGACAAGAGGTTACTCGTAAAACCTGGAATTTGTTTTTTAAACATCAAAAAAGAACAAGAGCTTTGGGATCTAATAATGTCCCAAGATCAATGGTGTATAGAGATGCAGCAAATGTATCTTGCCTCATAAAGAATAAAGGTGTTTGTGAGTCTATTGGATCAGCTTGCGCCACAGGTTTAGGAAGTATTGGGTATGCGTATCGGTTAATTGCCTTTGGTCTACAAGACAGAATGCTTGCAGGGGGTACAGAAGGGACAGCTCTAGAATCTTTAATAGCGTTTGATGCCATGCAGGTATTAAGTACCAAATTTAGTCCTGAAACAAGTTCTAGACCTTATGATGTAAGTCGTAATGGTTTTGTTTGCTCTTTTGGATGCGGTATTGTGGCTTTAGAAAACTATGACCAAGCAAAAGCTAGAGGAGCAAATATCTTAGGTGTTGTCGATGGATATTTCAATAACTCGGATGGGGATGGTAATATGTTTGCGCCTTCATACGACGGGCAAAAAAGACTTTGGAAAGGGCTATCTACTCAAACTAATATTAATCCAGATGTGGTTAAAGCGCACGGAACATCTACCATTACAGGAGATGCCTTAGAGCTTTTTAGTATTGTAGGACAATTGGGTGCGGAAGGATATCATGTTAGCGCACCAAAATCGCAATTTGGTCACATGCTAGGAGCTGCTGGTGCTGTAGAAGTTATGGTGTCTTTATTGATGTTAAAAAAACAAATGGTTTCTCCTTGTTTGAATAGTGATACCTTGAAGTCTGAATTGGAGTTTTTTCAAACTAAAGCGCATTGGAAAGGACCTAAAGAGCCTTTGGCTGCTTATCGTCATTTACTTCCTCAATTGGTTTTATCCAAACCAATACATCAAATTGTATGTTTAAATTATGGTTTTGGTGGTACGAATAGTGCCATGGCCATTTCAAAAGCTTAAAAAATTATGATTGATAATACTGGAAAAAATGCGTTGTTATTTGGGGTTCGTAATGATAGTAGTATTGCATGGGCTATTGCGCTTAAATTAGTAGAGAGTAAGTGCAATGTCGCTTTGAGTGTAGCGCATGATAATTTAGATATGGTGCAAAGCATGGTAAAGGAGTTGCCGATTCAAGTATTTGCATGCGATGTTAGAAATGATAGTGAGGTAGAAGCGATATTCAAAGCACTTGATGCCAAATGGCAGCAAATCGACTATTTAATGCATGGTGTAGCTTATGGAAATCATAAAGTAATGTGTACTTCTCCTCCAGGTTTAAAGGAAGAAGCACCCAAATTTATAGATATCCCTTTTGAAGATTTTATGGATTCTTTTAATAGTAGCGCTTTTTCATTTTTGAGAATTTGTAAACTGGGGCAGTTTTTATTGGCAGAACAGGCTTCTATTTTAACCTTAACGTATAATGCCAGTCAAAAAGTATTTCCTGGTTATGCAGGCATGGCGATTAATAAAGCGGCTTTGGAAAATATGGTAAAATATTTGGCTTGGTACTTTGGGAAGTCAGGTGTTCGTGTGAATGCCCTTTCTGCAGGATTGGTAATGACTACTTCGGCAGGAGGGATTAAAGGGGTAAGGAAACTAAGGAAAATGACTAAAAATTCCGCTCCTTTAGGGAATATTAGCTCAGAAGATGTGGCTAATGGTGCACTGTATTATTTTTCTGATTTGTCCAAAGGCAATACCGGTAACCTTCATTATATAGATGGCGGATTAAATGTAATGGCTGTAGCAACCGACCAAAATGGATAAACCTGAAGTAATATTAAAAGAAATGCTAGGTAAAGACCAAGGGTATAAGATTGGTAATGATGTGCTTTTTTTACCAGATTTCTATACCATGCTTAATGACATATTCATCAATAAAGTATTTACGGATGTTGAAAAAGAGTATGCCAATCGCTTTGCAACACCGGCATTGCGGTATGCATCTACTTTTTCAGTAAAAGAATCTATTTACAAGGCTGTAAAGCAAAAGTATCCGGAGGAAACTTTGGCATTTAATACCATTGAAATTACCAGGAATAGGGCTGCGGGTAAACCTAGTTGTACGATTCTTAACCCCAAATTAAATCATTTAGAATTGTCTATTAGTATTTCTCACGATGGGGATTATGTTTGGACCATGGCGCTTTTAAGGGGTATAGAATAAAGGCTAACGTCTCCTAAAAACCCATTAGAACCAATAGCGACGAATCGGGTAACATACACGATGTGTAAATAGTGCTTTCGGATTATTTACAAGGTGTTTGTTCAGTCGAGTAGCGGAGCCGACTACTCGACTGGTTGTTGTTACGCTTCTTTTTCTGGAGAAATAAATTTATAAACTATTCCAGCTAAAATCGCACCTACGATTGGAGCAACCCAAAATAACCATAATTGTCCTATTGCCCAATCTCCTGCAAATATTGCTTGACTTGTACTTCTTGCAGGGTTGACGGAAGTGTTGGTCACAGGTATGCTTATTAAATGTATTAGTGTCAGCCCTAATCCTATTGCTAGTCCTGCAAAACCCTTAGGTGCTTTTGAATGCGTTGCTCCTAAAATAATGATCAAGAACATAAAAGTCATAACAATTTCCGTGATCAGAGCGGATAGCATAGTATATCCATCAGGTGAATGTTCACCATATCCATTTGCTGCAAAGCCTCCAATTTCAAATCCAGATTTTCCACTTGCAATAAGGTATAAAATACCTGCACCTGCTATTCCTCCTAATACTTGTGCCACAATGTAAGGGAGTAGTTCTTTTTTGTCAAAACGTCCTCCTATACAGAGACCAATTGATACTGCTGGATTTAAGTGACATCCTGAAATATGGCCAATGGCATAAGCCATTGTTACAACGGTTAAGCCAAAGGCAATTGCAACGCCTACAAATCCAATTCCTAATTCAGGATATGCAGCTGCCAAAACAGCACTTCCACACCCCCCTAATACCAACCATAAGGTTCCGATAAATTCTGCGATTAATTTTCTCATGTTTTTATGTTTTTCTAAAAGTACTAAAAATGATGTACCATCCCAAATAGAAAAGAGCCTTTCGATCTCGCTACAGTTTGCCATGACTTCATGCATACTGTGTGTATCCAGTAGGAGCTTTTTTTAACGTATTACAATATAAGTTATTCCTCTAAAGAATGCAACTTTGGGTTATGTATCAAACCCCATATTGATTAGGGTCATCTTTCTGAGTACATGACAAAAAATAGTTATTCTCGATTCAAAGTTGCAGCATCACTTTGTGATCTATACCTACTAGGTTTTCAAAACCTAGTAGGTCTAACAGAGCACTTAACTATAAAATAATGGTGATCAAAAACTTAAAGGATAGAGACTGTTTTTTGTCATGTACTTAGGTCATCTTTAGTAAAAAATTCAGCTATTTTAGTGCTAAATATTTTTTTAAACCTTTGCGGAAATTCATCTTTTATATAGACCTGTTCATTTGTAAAGGGATGCATAAAACGCAACGAATAGGCATGTAAATACAAGCCTTTACCGGTTAAAATTAAATTTTCAATTCCGTATACTGAATCTCCTAGTATCGGATTACCAATACTAGACAAATGTTTACGCAATTGATGTCTCCTACCTGTTTGAGGTTTCAATTCTACCAAGTTGAGTTTGCCAAATCTTTTGGAGGAAACAGATTCGAATACTTTATAATTCGATTGTGATTTCTTACCATCAATTTCTGAAGTGATTTTTCCTTGATTGCTCATTTCACCTATAGTAACTGCGTAATATGTTTTCGCGACCTTTTTGTCTTCAAATAGTCTATTTAAAGCACGAATACTACTACTCGTTTTTCCAACCAATAAAATCCCCGT
>CALFCI010000157.1 GCA_937951135.1 uncultured Aquimarina sp.
GTTTAGGTTATTTTCAATAGTGAAGACTTGGGGTCTTATCTAAGGTTTAAAATACAAAAAAATAACACATAAACACTTTGAATCCTGATAATTGTAATATATTTGCAGGCTGATAGCAAAATGCTATATACATAAAAATCATTAAACTAATATTGGAATGTATTTAACAAAAGAAAATAAAGAAGAACTTTTTGCAAAACACGGAAAAGGAAAAAATGATACCGGAACTGCAGAAGGACAAGTTGCATTATTCACACACCGAATTTCGCATTTAACAGAACATCTTAAAAAAAATCGTAAAGATTATAATACAGAGCGTTCTTTAGTAAAATTAGTAGGAAAGCGTAGAAGCCTTCTAGACTATTTAAAGAAGAAAGATATCTTAAGATACCGTGCTATTGTAAAGGAATTAGGATTAAGAAAATAAGAAAGAGAAGAGAGGCTGTATGCCTCTCTTTTTAATTTTGCTGAACACGTTTTCAGCTTCAATTACCGAAGTAACCCTTCGGTAATTACAAAAAGCATCCATACCTTATTCAGGATGAATGTATTAGTTTTTCATTGGTCGTACAACTACAACAACACAACCTTGTCCGTCCGAGTAAGACGGAAACCAATGTTTAATTTATCTATCTGATTGCAATAACAGTTTTATAAAAATTAAAACTGATATAGATATCCTAAAAAATAAAAAATATGATTCCAAAAGTATACAAAGAGGTCATTGACCTTGGAGATGGAAGAGAAATTACTTTAGAAACCGGAAAATTAGCGAAACAAGCACACGGATCTGTAGTCGTACAAATGGGTAAAGCCATGTTATTATGTACTGTTGTATCCAATTACAAAGCTAGTCCAGTTGACTTTCTTCCGCTAACGGTAGACTATCGTGAAAAATTTGCTGCTGCAGGACGTTATCCTGGAGGATTCTTCAAAAGAGAAGCAAGACCTAGTGATGGTGAAGTATTAACCATGCGTTTAGTGGATCGTGTATTGCGACCATTATTCCCAAAAGATTATCATGCAGAGACACAAGTAATGATTCAATTAATGTCTCATGATGAAGATGTAATGCCAGATGCTCTTGCAGGATTGGCAGCTTCTGCGGCAATTCAATTGAGTGATTTTCCTTTTGAATGTGCTATTTCTGAAGCTCGTGTAGCTAGAGTTAATGGTGAGTTTGTAATCAACCCTAGTCGTGCACAATTAGCAGAATCTGATCTCGATATGATGATTGGTGCTTCTGCGGATTCTGTAATGATGGTAGAAGGTGAAATGGACGAAATCTCTGAAGAAGAGATGGCAGATGCTATTAAATTCGCTCACGAAGCTATTAAAGTACAGGTTGCAGCACAAGTACGTTTAGCTGAAGCTTTTGGCAAAAAAGAAGTTCGTGAATATGACGGAGCAGAAGAAAATGAAGAGGTCGCTAAAAAAATTCGTGAAGTTGCTTATGACAAATGTTATGCAATTGCAAAACAAGGAACTTCTAAAAAAGAGCGTGGTTTAGCCTTTAGTGAAGTAAAAGAAGAAGTGATTGCTTCTTTTACAGAAGAAGAACAAGAAGAATATAAAAACCTTATTGGAGCTTACTTTAACAAAGCACAAAAAGAAGCCGTTCGTGAGTTAACACTTAGTGAAGGACTTCGTTTAGATGGCCGTAAAACAACAGAGATCAGACCAATCTGGTGTGAGGTTGATTATTTACCATCTACACATGGATCTTCTATCTTTACTCGTGGAGAAACGCAAGCATTAGCTACTGTAACTTTAGGAACCTCTAGAGAAGCAAACAAAATAGACATGCCTTCTTATGAAGGAGAAGAGACCTTCTATTTACATTACAACTTTCCTCCTTTCTGTACAGGAGAAGCACGCCCATTAAGAGGTACTTCTCGTCGTGAGGTAGGACATGGAAACTTAGCACAACGAGGATTGAAAGGAATGATTCCTGATGATTGTCCATATACGGTACGTGTTGTTTCTGAGGTATTAGAATCTAATGGTTCTTCTTCTATGGCAACAGTATGTTCTGGAACTATGGCATTAATGGATGCTGGGGTACAATTAAAAAGACCTGTTTCTGGTATTGCTATGGGATTAATTTCTGATGGAGACCGTTATGCTGTATTATCTGATATTTTAGGAGATGAAGATCACTTAGGAGATATGGATTTTAAAGTGACTGGAACTTCTGAAGGAATTACAGCATGTCAAATGGACATTAAGATTAAAGGATTGCCATACGAGATTTTAGTGAATGCACTAAAACAAGCACGTGATGGTCGTTTACATATTTTAGAAAAAATTACCGATACGATTGCACAACCAAATGAAGATGTGAAATCACACTCTCCAAAAATGGTAACTCGTGTGATTCCAAACGAATTTATTGGTGCTTTAATTGGCCCTGGTGGAAAAGTAATTCAAGAATTACAAAAAACAACTGGATGCACAATTGTAATTAACGAAGATCCTGTTACTGAAGAAGGAATTGTTGAAATCTTAGGTACTGGACAAGAAGGTATTGATGCCGTACTTGCCAAGATTGATTCTTTATTATTCAAGCCAGAGAAAGGCAGTATCTACGAAGTGAAAGTAATTAAAATGCTTGACTTTGGTGCTGTTGTAGAATATATGGAAGCTCCTGGAAATGAAGTATTATTACACGTTAGTGAAATCGCTTGGGAACGTACAGAAAATGTTTCTGATGTGATCAATATGGGTGATGTTTTTGATGTAAAATACTTTGGTGTAGATCCAAAAACACGCAAAGAGAAAGTATCTCTTAAGGCATTATCACCACGCCCTCCAAGACCTGAAGGCAGAGAACCTAGGGAACCTAGAGGAGAGAGAAAGCCATATACAGCGAAAAAAGATCAATAGTAAAACACAGTAAATATCCTAAAAATTTTAGGGTATTACAACGCTTACAACAAGAGCAGCCTTCTACATTTTGTGGAAGGCTTTTCTTTTGAAATTATCTCATCCTAAAAAACGAGTACCTACCCATTCAGATCGATACTTTTCGCAATGCTTACTACACTCATAAAAATTTTACGAGCACAACTATCTATCTCAAAGCATTTCAATATTATATTGTATATTTACTGGGATAGTCTATACTCTAATTTTATAAAATATAATTTCTTTTCTCATTATGATACATAAGTTGGTTCTTTTTAGTGTGTGTGTGTTTTGCATGTTGTCTTGCAAAAAACAAATTGAAATTTCAAAAGAAAATAATAGTCAAGAAGAAAATCATGAACGTATGGAATACTTAAATACGTTTAGTAATTTTTTACCCGATTATATGTTTGACCAAGGCGCATGGTTTGGAATAAAACTATCGGAACACCAAATAGGTATTGACACGGCATTACTACTTTCAGATAGTTTAGGGTATAAAAGCAAACAACCACTTTTTGAATTGGAAGTAAAACAAAATGATCAAAAAATTATTTTTGACATCAAAAATCAATTTTTACCAGGTAGATTAATACAAGAATCTAAAAGCACTGATCTTACGATTACGTTACAAAGTATTTATACCAATCATCAAACAGCATTACTTGCTTACACCCTATCGAATACTTCAAACGCCCCTATTGTTATTGATCTTAATCAAAAGGTTTTAGGCGCTACTGTAGAGCATCAAATCATAAAACATAAATTATCTAATGCTGCCTTAGAATTTACATTTGATCATAACGTTAGTACAACGAGCATAACTATTCCTGCAAACCAAAGTATTACTCAACATATAGCAATACGTCATCGCTTTGATGAAGATGTGCCGTTTAGCGAATTTAGTTTTGAAAAAGAGGCTTTGGAGTTTAAAAAGAATGAAGAACGATGGTATGGGTATTTGAAACCCTATCAAAGTTTAACTGCAAAAAAGCAATTACTCGCAGCCAAATGTATTCAGACGTTAGTAAACAATTGGCGTTCTGCTTCTGGTTTGTATAAACATGATGGGGTATTTCCTTCCTATTACTACTCTTATTTTAATGGTTTTTGGGCTTGGGATTCTTGGCGACATGCTGTTGCTTTATCTACGTTTGAACCTGAACTGGCAAAAAACCAAGTACGCGCTATGTATGATTTTCAGGATGAGCAAGGAATGATTGCAGATGCTGTTTGGAGAGATCCTAAAATTTATAAGCCAAACCTTAGAAACACTAAGCCACCACTTTCGGGCTGGGCTATTCATACTATTTTTAAAGCTGATAATGACATTTCGTTTGTAAAAGAAATGTTTCCCAAATTAGTAAAATACCATCAATGGTGGTATAAAAATCGAGATCATAATGACAATAAACTTTGTGAATATGGATCTACAGATGGCACTCGAGAAGCCGCTGCTTGGGAAAGTGGAATGGACAATGCTGTACGATTTGATACCGCTAAAATGATCAAAAACAATGCAAATGCATGGTCACTTGATCAAGAGTCTATTGATTTGAACGCCTATTTATATGGCGAAAAGGAATATTTGGTTGCTTTAGGAAGTGTATTAGGCAAAATAGCATTCGTTGACAGTACTAAAAACGAAATTAAACAATTGAAAAATGAAATTTTAAATAAATTTTATGATGAAGAAGATGGATACCTTTATGATTATAATTTTAAAAGTAATCGCAAAATTAAAGTAAAAGGACCTGAAGCATGGGCGCCATTATGGTTTAAAATCCCAACACAAGAGCAGGCTGAAAATGTTATCAAAATTATTACCGACACTACACATTTCAACACCCATTGTCCATTCCCTACTCTTGATGCATCACACCCAAAATTTAATCCTCAAAAAGGATATTGGAGAGGTCCGGTATGGTTAGATCAGGCATATATTGCTATTAATGGAATGAAAAACTATGGTTTTGAAACCGAAGCAGAAGCAATGAAAGAAAAACTATTGAATAATGCAGAAGGACTCTTAGAAAAAAATCAAGCGGTTTGGGAAAATTATGATCCTCGTAATGGAAAACCTTTGAATGCGAAACATTTTTCATGGTCTTCTTCACATCTATTACTTTTGTTACACGATGAGATTACGGCTGCTAATTAATACAATTTAGTCAACTACCTCGAAGAACTAAACTCCACAATGTGGATTAAAACTAAACACGTATACCAATGAAACAAATACACTGGGGTATTTTAGGTGCTGGAATCATTGCCAAAAAAATGGCAGATGCTATTGCAATACTTGAACATAACCAAGTGATTGCTATTGCTTCAAAAAGTATGGATCGAGCAGAAAAATTTGCGAAAGCGCATCAAATTCAAACGGCATGCTCGTATCAAGAACTTGCAGTACATCCTGCTATTGATATCGTGTATATTGCTACAACTCATAATTTTCATTTTGAAAATGCCAAGTTGATGTTACTGCATAACAAATCGGTTGTCATTGAAAAACCGTTTACTGTAAATGCAAAAGAGGCAAAAGAATTAGTGGATCTTGCCAGAACAAAAAAGTTGTTTTTAATGGAAGCCATCTGGACTCGATTTCTTCCGAGTATGCAATGGTTGCGCACAAAAATACAAAGTCAAGATATTGGAATTTTACGTGCTATACATATTTCGTTTGGTACGTTTGTACCACCCAAATATGAAAAGCGACTTACGGATCCTACACTTGCCGGTGGCGTAACTTTAGACATGGGCATATACCCAATAACATTGGCTTGTTTTGTAACTGGAGAGCTTCCTAAAACCATTACATCTGCCGCAGTATTTAGCACTACCGGAGTAGACGAGATTGCAAATTACATATTTCAATTTCCTTCAGAATGTGTCGCTTCCATTACCACTAGTTATCAATTGAAAATGAAAAATGATGCCATATTTTATGGCACAAAAGGATATATCACAGTTCCTTCCTTCCCTTTCCAAACAGGACAGCAATTTAGTATCTCTCATCACAATGGAACGAATGATATCATAACAACAGAAGAAGTCAATATTGAAAATCACAGTAATGGTTTTATATATCAAGCAGAAGCTGTAGCACAGTGTATTCGAGAAGGACATTTAGAAAGTACGATCATGCCACTAGAGGAAACTATAGGGATCATGCAAACTATGGATACCATGCGAGAACAATGGGGATTCAAATATCCATTTGAAGTATCTTAAATGATTTTTATGTTAAAGATTATAGCTACTTTTAAATCAGTATGCTACAATTTAGATACTAGACCGCTATACTATTAGAGACAAGACTCAAGACAAAAAATAGTTCCATCTCAGCGCTCTTCCGAAGCTACTAACGTCTTCTTTGTGTCTTTTTCTTCTAGAAACGTAACGTTTGAAGAGTATGCCTCCGACCAACTACACTCTTGATATGTTAGCTTCTAGGAGTTATTTTTGTGCTATAAAAATAACTTATGTCAAGTATCCGTGCGAGCGCCTACATGTGTTAATTTTTTAAAAAATTATGAGGTAGTAGGAGTTC
>CALFCI010000158.1 GCA_937951135.1 uncultured Aquimarina sp.
AACACAGGATGCATTGCTGCAGAAGGTTCATTCCAACTGGTATAAAACCCTAACAAAACAGGTGATTCTATATCTATTAAACTACCAAACTTCGACATTATAGTTGTATTTATTCGTTGTTATTCCAATTGAACATTAAAACGCTCATTTGGTATTAATGCATTCATATTTATCAATACCATCAATATTGTAAATATACTACTTTCTGTGAATTAGACAGATGGATTCTTTTTTCTCAATTCTAGCACTGTAATTTCAGGCCAAATTCCAACTCTTCCTGGGAAAGCATGGAACCCAAATCCTCTATTTACATTAATATAACGTCCCATTTCCTGATAGATACCAGCCCATTGTTTATACATGTATTGTACAGGACTCCATTGGAACACTCCAGGAATCTCTATTCCAAACTGAAACCCATGAGTATGCCCACTTAAGGTAAGGTGATAATGATCTGGGTGATCCTTTACTTCATACTCCCAATGCGAAGGATCATGACTCAATAAAATCTTAAAATCTTCAGGAGAGACTCCCATAGACGCCTTTGTTAAATCTCCTGCTTTCTTAAAATTATGACCCCAATTCTCTACCCCAATAATCGCAATCTTATCCTGGCCTTTCTCAATAAACACATGCGCATTCATTAATAATTTAAAATCAATATCTTTATGAACCTGTTGTATCGCTTCAAAATTTTGTTGTTTGGCAGCCTCACTTTCCCAAGTAACATACTCGCCATAATCATGATTCCCTAATATCGAATACTTTCCGTATTGAGGCATTTTTATCCCTTTAAATATAGGAATCCAATCCTTCATTTCACTTGCCATCGTATTTACAATATCCCCTGTAAATAAAATCATGTCCGTTTCTTGTGCATTAATTAAATCAATAGCATACTCTATTTTTTCTACCGAATCAAAACTTCCAGAGTGAATGTCTGATATTTGTGTAATTTTCAATCCATCAAATGCATCTGGTAAATCCTCAAAATGCAGTACATGTCGAATTACTTTAAAATTATATTTCCCTTTAAACACCCCATACAACAACCCCATCACCGGAATAGCAGCAACCCCTAAAGCCAGCTGACTCAAAAACGCTCTTCGTCCTGAAAGAGAAACTGTAGCTCCTCCCGCAAAAAAGAACTGTCGAACATATTGATACGCTCCAATGCACAAGCGCACAAGATCTTCTCCAAACAAAAACAAAACCACAACCAACTTAGGCACCAAAGTAATGATCAAAAATGCACTAGCACGCAAAGTAGCCTGAGTAGGACCAACACTAC
Organism: uncultured Aquimarina sp.; assembly: GCA_937951135.1. GTDB lineage: Bacteria > Bacteroidota > Bacteroidia > Flavobacteriales > Flavobacteriaceae > Aquimarina. The sequence continues at coordinate 1,292 of CALFCI010000158.1, forward strand.
GGTCATAATTCAAAAAAACAAACAATACATAACAAATCAATAGCACTGAAAAGCCTAGGTAAACATAATGTACGACCTGACTTTTACTAATCGTTTTAATAGCTTGATAAGCATACAGCTCTATCAATCCATACAATATCAAAGGAAGAATCCAACGCATAAGGAATTTAATTAATTTTAGCGATAACACACTATAAAATTTACTGCCATGCTAAAAGCATATTTCATCCTCTTTTAAATCCGGATTACATAGTCTTTTAACACTAAATTTAGTGCATCATATACCGTTGCAAAATACCAAAAAATGAGTTCTAAAGTTGTTTTTTAAACCCTAAAAACGCATATTGTAGTATTCCCACTCAAAAACAAAAAACGAATATGTTTCACAAAAAATATGCTCGTTTTAATACATATTAATCACCAATACGTTCATTTTGATGTAAATCCCGGAATAACAGCCTTATAAAAGCATAAAACTTTATCTTTTTCTTTTCTATCTACTAATTTTATTTGTAACTTTGCTCAAACACTAATAAAGTGTTTAGGAAATAGAAAACATACTATAGTAATAATATATACCGTAATTGATAACATTGTTATCAATTTTATTTTGGGGCGAAATGCCGTCATTTATGACGGCATTTCTTTTTTTATACCCAGATCTCCAATGTCCACTACACGATTTTACACGAAGCATCGTATTATCCGTTTTCAAGAGCATTTTTAAATAATCTTCTTTTTATATTGCGGAATCAAATAACATGTTGCTACTATGTCACAAAAACGTCTGTTCTTACTGGATGCCTTTGCTTTAATTTTTAGAGGGTACTACGCTTTAATCAAAAACCCAAGAATCAATTCTAAAGGACAAGATACCTCTGCCATCATGGGGTTTGTAAATTCATTGTTTGATGTGATCCGTAAAGAAAATCCAGACCACATTGCAGTCGCTTTTGATAAGCACGGAAGCTCCGAACGCGTAGCACTATATCCAGAGTACAAAGCCAATCGAGACGAAACGCCAGAAGCCATTAAAATTGCAGTACCTATTATTCAAGAGATTCTTAAAGCTATGCATATTCCTATCATAGAACGTGTGGGCGTAGAAGCCGATGATCTCATTGGAACCTTAGCAAAACAAGCCGAGAAAGAAGGGTTTAAAACCTATATGGTTACTCCAGATAAAGATTATGCACAGCTTGTTTCTGAAAATATCTTCATGTACCGCCCTGCACGTATGGGGAATGGTATTGAAATTTGGGGCATTCCAGAAGTTCAAAAAAGATTTGAAGTCGAACGACCAGAACAAGTCATTGACTATCTAGGTATGATGGGAGATGCTGTAGATAATATTCCAGGACTACCCGGAGTAGGTGATAAAACTGCTAAAAAGTTTATTGCACAGTTTGGCTCTATGGAAGGCTTATTAGCCAATACCGATCAGTTAAAAGGTAAAATGAAAGAAAAGGTAGAAGCGAATGCCGAATTGGGATTGCTCTCCAAAAGACTGGCTACGATACTCCTAAATTGTGACGTGACTTTTAATGCTAAAGATTATGAAATTTCAAAACCTGATCCTGAAAAGCTACTCCCAATTTTTGAGGAATTAGAATTTCGACGCTTAAAAGATCAATACGCAAAGCTATTTACAGATCAACCTGCAAATACCAATACAACCACTACTGCTTCCAAAAAACAAGAAACACAAGCTGGGGCAGGGCAGTTTTCATTATTTGGAGACCCTACAGAAACGACCACTAGCGAAACCCCATCATTTACGAGTAGAAACACGATTACCAATACAGATCATTTCTATCAAATGATTACCCCTTCTGGAATGGGACTTAAATTGTTCCTACAACAATTACTAAAACAAGAAAGTGTATGTTTTGATACCGAAACCACTGGACTCAATCCACTTACAGCAACACTAGTAGGGATCGCATTTTCATGGGAAGCTAAAAAAGGATTCTATATTCCATTTCCTGAAGATCAAAACGAAGCACAGGCCTTAATAGACCAACTTCGTCCTTTCTTTGCTTCCGAAACTATTGTTAAAATTGGTCAAAATTTAAAATACGACATCAAAGTATTGGCCAAATATGACATCACAGTGCAAGGAAAACTGTTTGACACCATGTTAGCACACTACCTTATCAATCCAGATATGCGACATAATATGGATGTGCTATCAGAAGCCTATTTGAATTACACCCCAGTATCCATAACCGAACTGATTGGTAAAAAAGGAAAGAATCAATTATCTTTTAGAAGTGTCCCGGTAGAAAAACAAACCGAATATGCAGTAGAAGATGCAGACATCACCCTACAGCTCAAAGAACATTTTACACCAGAATTGAATGAAGCTAATATCTTATCCTTATTTGAAGATATTGAAATTCCATTAGTATCTGTACTTGCAGCTATGGAAACCGAAGGAATCAATTTGGATATCGAATTTTTACACTCCTTATCGCAAACCCTAGATGAAGACATTAAAAATTTAGAACAGCAAATTTATACCGAAGCTGGAGAAGAATTTAATATCGCCTCTCCAAAGCAACTTGGCATCATTTTATTTGAAAAATTAAAATTAGTTGACAAGCCTAAAAAAACAAAAACTGGGCAATACTCTACCGCAGAAGATGTATTATCGTATTTAGCCAAAGAGCATGGAATTATCCAAAACATACTCGACTATCGTGGACTTGCAAAATTAAAAAGCACCTATATTGATGCTTTACCAAATCAAGTCGAACCCGCAACAGGAAGAGTACATACCGATTATATGCAAACGGTAGCAGCTACAGGACGATTAAGTTCTAACAATCCCAATTTACAAAACATTCCTATTCGAACAGAACGCGGAAGACAGGTTCGAAAAGCTTTTATTCCTAGAAACGAAGAATACATTTTACTAGCTGCCGATTACTCTCAGATAGAATTGCGAATCATTGCAGCATTAAGTGAAGAGGAAACGATGATTAACGCGTTTACCAATGGCGAAGACATTCATGCAACAACAGCAGCAAAGGTATTTAATGTACCCCTAGACGAAGTAACACGAGAACAACGTGGTAATGCCAAAACAGTAAACTTTGGAATCATTTACGGCGTTTCTGCATTTGGATTGAGCAATCAAACCGACTTATCCCGAGGAGAAGCAAAAGAATTGATCGAAACCTATTATAAAACGTATCCAAAACTACGCAGTTACATGAGCGCGCAAATTGATTTCGCAAGAGATCATGGCTATGTACAAACCGTTTTAGGACGAAGACGCTACTTAAAAGATATTAACTCTGGCAATGCCGTGGTACGGGGTGCCGCAGAACGAAATGCAGTAAACGCTCCAATACAAGGAAGCGCCGCAGATATCATTAAGATTGCAATGATCAATATCCATAAAAAACTAATCGCAGGTCAGTATAAAACCAAAATGCTATTGCAAGTGCATGATGAATTAGTTTTTGATGTCTACAAACCTGAACTCGACGCCATCAAAACACTGATCAAATATGAAATGGAAAACGCCTATACCCTAACAGTGCCTTTAGATGTAGAACTAGGCACAGGAGAAAACTGGCTGGAAGCACATTAAAAAATTAGTTTCAAAGTTTTAAAGCTGCTGAGGAGTTTTCTAAGCAAAAATACAAGCTAAACCAGCTTGATAAAAAGGGAAGAAACATACTTAGTAGTAAAATAAATAGTTTTAACTATTTTTGCCCCCCATAGCAAACAACAAACAACCAAAACATGGAACAATTACTTACATTAGATAGTCTATTTACCTTAGTAATGCTGGTATTATTACAAGCAGTATTAGGGTTTGACAACCTACTATACATTTCCTTAGAATCTAAAAAAGCACCCGCAGATCAACAAAGTTTTGTGCGTAAAATGGGAGTTGGTCTTGCTATTGTATTGCGTATCGTATTGTTATTTGTACTCATGTCCTTAATACAATATTTTCAAAATCCTTTTGCCAGTCTTCATGACAATGGAATCCTAGAATTTGAATTTAATGTACATAGCATCATCGTATTGGTTGGAGGAGTGTTCATTATGTATACCGCCATCAAAGAAATTTGGCACATGATGCTGCTCAATGCGCATGAAGCCTCAGACAACAGTAACAAAGGAGCTTCTGTAAACGTTATCATTGCATGGATTGTGGTGATGAACTTAGTCTTTTCTTTTGATTCTATCCTTAGTGCCATGGCATTGACTAGTGATATGGAATATGTACCGCAATTAATCCTAATGACGATTGCCATCGTTATTGGTGGAATACTAATGATTGTACTCGCCGATAAAGTATCTGCTTTCCTTCAGAAAAACAGAATGTATGAGGTATTAGGGCTATTTGTTTTACTAATCGTAGGCATCATGCTCTTATCCGAAGGAGGACACCTAGCCCGCATTCACCTGTTTGGCAACCCGATTACACCCATGAGTAAAACAACGTTTTACTTTGTAATCATTGTACTAGCATTGGTTGATATTGTTCAAGGACGCTATCAAAAAAACTTATTAGCTGTCAAAAATGCAGCACAACATATCGAAGAAAATAAAGAATAGTTTCAAAAGCATCAATTTAGTTATGTAATGCCGTATTAAAGGCGCTGTTATTTTTTTATGTAAAAAACCCTTCAACAAGCTCAGGACAGGCTGCTGTGATTGTATTGAATAGCCTTAGCTATGGAATATATGAACAAGGAATTTACATGAAAAAAGAATGAGACGACATGCGGCATTATATAACTAATACCATTTTATGTTTGAATTTGCTCAAAACCTGAATTCGACCTAAGAAAATCACGTCAATTCGAGTGATTCGACGGAGGAGAATTGTATCGATTCCCGAGGATTCGGGAGTGATTTTAGCCGTAAAAAAGCCAATCTCGACACCCCTTTCTACAAAGGAGCAAGCTGTTTTTTTTATTTTTACTACCAAAAAAATAAGCTGACGGTTTTTCTAAAGCTGATGATATATATCGAACATCAGTTTAAAAGAAAAAAACAATAGGAATAGCCATTTTCACCCTTCACAACACCAATACCCCAGTATCACATTGTGCTGAGAA
>CALFCI010000159.1 GCA_937951135.1 uncultured Aquimarina sp.
CCATTGGTAGGAACTTCAGATAATTCACTTTGAATTATACCACATAGGCTATCAAAACTCTTACGCATATCTGTTGGAGGCAAATACAATTCAAATTTACAAGTACTAGAGAGACTTAACATAATATCTGATTTTGAAAAACACAAAATTAGATACCATAACCTATCAAGTCAATATGCTGGTGCTCGGACGGATACGAATAAATAGTAGAAAAAGAATAGGATTATATACGAAATTATTATTCGCAAATCGTATTATGCATGATTTACAATGGAACCATTCTATCGCAAGTACTTTATGTATTGTGATTAATACCTAATAAAGTTTATAGAACAAAAAAAGCCCAGTATCTGAAGATACTGGGCTTTTCAAGACTTGTAAGATATATAAATTAGATAACTTTTACGTTTACTGCATTAAGACCTTTTTTACCTTCTGTAAGTTCGAATTCTACTTCATCTCCTTCTCGAACTTCGTCGATTAAACCTGAAATGTGTACAAAATGTTCTTTGCTAGATCCTTCTTCTACGATAAAACCAAATCCTTTAGCATCGTTGAAAAATTTTACTGTTCCTTTGTTCATTGTAATAAATTTAAATAAATAATTAAGTGGTAAAGATACTACCAAAAAAATAAATTCCTACATAGATTTCAAATATTTTACTAAAAAAAATATAATTTTACTTTTTTTCATTAAAATAAATTGATTATCAGACACTTAGGAATGTTTATTTTATTCTTCGAATCTTACATTTTTGTTTTATGGGTTCAAAAATTGTATTTAATAAAAAAAAGAGTATTGACTAAGTACTAAAAACAACTGCAATTATGAGTACAGCTCAGTAGCTTTATGAATACTTTTAAAATTAGGATGAATAACTTCTTCATCCACCATTTCATGAATCCAAGTCGTGTGAAATGGGACATGAATCGCGTACGCTCCAATATTCAATACTGGAACAATATCTGATTTTAAAGAATTTCCTATCATTAAAAACTCTTCCGGTGTACTATCCAAATGCTGAATTAATCGCTTATAATGTTGTTCTGTTTTATCAGACATCACCTCAATATGATGAAAATAATGTGAAAGTCCAGATTTGATCAGTTTTCGTTCTTGATCGAGTAAATCTCCTTTCGTAGCGACAACCAATCGATATTTCTTGGACAAATCTTGCAATACCTTTTCTATACCATCAATCACGGTTACAGGTTCTTCCAGCATCTGTTTTCCTTGCCGAATCAATTCTTGAATAATAGTATTGGGCACTTTACCATTAGAAAATTCTATTGCGGCCTCAATAAGTGATAATGTAAAAGGTTTTATCCCATACCCGTAAATTCCAAGATTACGCATTTCCATTTCATACAGTAAACGTTCTGATTGTTCCGTAGGAAGAAAGTCTTCCATTAGACTACAAAACCGTTCTTCAGCTTTTCTAAAGAGCGGTTCGTTAACCCACAACGTATCGTCGGCATCAAAAGCAATAACTTTAACCGTAGCTGCAATCATTAAATTAACGGACTAATTTTTTATACTTAATACGCTTAGGCATCAAATCACCACCCAATCGTTTTTTCTTATTTTCTTCGTAATCTGAGAAACTTCCTTCAAAGAAATATACTTGAGAATCGCCTTCAAAAGCTAAAATATGAGTACAAACCCGATCTAAAAACCAACGGTCGTGAGAAATCACAACAGCACAACCTGCGAAATTCTCTAGTCCTTCTTCTAATGCTCTTAATGTATTCACATCAAGATCATTGGTAGGTTCATCTAACAGTAATACATTGCCTTCTTCTTTTAAAGTCATGGCCAAATGCAATCGGTTCCGCTCTCCTCCTGATAATGCAGATACTTTTTTATTTTGTTCACCTCCTGTAAAGTTAAAACGACTAAGATAAGCCCTAGAGTTTACCTCTCGCCCTCCCATCATGATCAAATCTTGTTCATCACTGAAGTTTTCCCAAATGGTTTTATTGGTATCAATATTACTATGACTCTGATCCACATAGGCAATCTTGGCGGTTTCTCCTAAAGTAAAAACACCCTGATCTGGCTGCTCCTCTCCCATAATCATTTTGAAAATTGTAGTCTTACCAGCTCCATTGGGACCAATAATCCCTACAATACCTGCTTGTGGTAATTTAAAGTTTAAATCTTCATATAATAATTTATCTCCATAAGCTTTACTTACACCAGAAGCTTCAATTACATTCACACCTAAACGAGGTCCATTAGGTATATAGATCTCTAATTTTTCATCCGTTTTCTTTTCATCTTGACTCATCAATTTATCATAATTGTTAAGTCTAGCTTTTTGCTTTGCTTGTCTTCCCTTAGGTGCCATTCGTACCCATTCCAACTCTCGTTCTAAGGTTTTTTGACGTTTCGAAGCATGTTTTTGTTCTTGTGCTAATCGTTTTGATTTTTGGTCTAACCAAGAAGAATAATTTCCTTTCCACGGAATCCCTTCTCCTCTATCCAATTCAAGAATCCATCCCGCTACATTATCCAAGAAATACCTATCATGCGTTACAGCGATCACAGTACCCTTATATTGTTGTAAATGATGTTCCAACCAATGTACAGACTCTGCATCCAAGTGGTTAGTGGGTTCATCTAACAATAATACATCTGGTTCTTGTAATAATAGACGACATAATGCGACCCTTCTTTTTTCTCCTCCAGAAAGTACACTGATCTTTTTATCAGAATCTGGAGTTCGCAATGCATCCATTGCTATTTCTAGCTTGGTATCTAACTCCCAAGCATTACTAGCATCAATTTTATCTTGAAGTACTGCTTGCTTATCCATAAGCTGCTGCATTTTATCTGCATCTTCATACACCTCTGGCAATCCAAACATATCATTGATCTTGTTGTATTCATCTAGAATAGCAACAGTTTCTGCAACGCCTTCTTTTACAATTTCTAATACTGTTTTATCAGGATCTAATTGTGGTTCTTGTTGTAAGTATCCTATACTATATTCTGAAGAGAATACTACATCACCTTGATAGTTCTTATCTTCTCCAGCGATAATCTTCAACAAGGTAGATTTACCAGATCCATTAAGTCCCAGAATACCTATTTTAGCTCCGTAAAAAAAACTAAGGTATATGTTTTTTAAAACAGGGGTATTCGAAGTTTTGAATGTCTTGGTAAGCCCCGACATTGAAAAGATTACTTTTTTATCATCTGACATAAGATCGTCTCTAATTTAAGTTTGTAATTTGTGAGTGTTATACTCTTCCTTTTAAGGCATTAAATACCCATGCGATAGAAAAAAATCCTACCCCAACCGCAGCAAATCCATACGCTGAAACTTCTCTATATTTGAAAACTCCAAGCGCTATTAGAGATAGCCCTACTACAATCATAATAAAAGTAGCCCATGATAATACGGTGTTCTTATTCATTCCCATTGTGAATCGTTTAATTTAAAATAAAAATAGTAACAAATATCGTTTTTTTATCCATAAAAAATATGATTTCCAGTATATAAGATCAAAATAATATACTTAACTGCTAAATAACAAGGGATTAAAGATTTTACCCCATCAAATAGTAGCATACAGTATAACAAACTGATTTCCAGTTTACAAAAATGGTATATTAATACAAAAGTATTTAAACCAATCTGTCTAAGTGTTAATTCATAAGCTATATAACTTGTATAACGCACAGTTCTTTTTGTATTTTCGCATAAATAATACAATCAGATGGACATCAATTTCAATAGTAACGAAGATCACAATAAAATACTCCTTTCAGAGGTGCGCAAAAAGTATGCTGAAATCAAATTAGGTGGTGGACGTAAGCGTATTGAAAAACAACATCAAAAAGGAAAACTAACCGCTAGAGAGCGTGTAGATTATCTTTTAGACACAGGTACTAAAAGTATTGAAATTGCTGCTTTTGCAGGAGATAAAATGTATCCGGAACATGGAGGTTGTCCTAGTGGTGGGGTGGTCATTAAGATAGGTTATGTTTCTGGAAAACAATGTATTGTCGTTGCTAATGATGCTACTGTAAAGGCGGGCGCCTGGTTTCCGATTACCGGAAAGAAAAATCTGCGGGCTCAGGAGATTGCTATGGAAAATCGATTGCCTATCATTTATTTGGTAGACAGTGCCGGAGTATATTTACCACTTCAGGATGAGATTTTTCCTGACAAAGAACATTTTGGGAGAATTTTTAGAAACAATGCGCAGATGAGTAGTATGGGCATCACTCAAATCGCCGCTGTGATGGGGAGTTGTGTAGCTGGTGGGGCGTATTTGCCTATTATGAGTGATGAGGCACTGATTGTAGATAAAACCGGAAGTATATTTCTAGCTGGAAGTTATTTAGTAAAAGCAGCTATTGGAGAAGTGATTGATAATGAAACTCTCGGAGGAGCAACAACCCATTGTGAGATTTCTGGAGTTACCGATTATAAATCTAAAGATGACAAATCAGCTTTAGATACGATTAAAGGGATTATAGGAAAAATTGGTGATTATACTAAAGCAGGGTTTAATAGAATCGAAGCAAATGCGCCTAGTCAGAATCCAGAAGATATCTATGGGATTCTTCCTAAAGCTAGAAATGAACAATATGATATGATGGATATCATTCATCGACTGGTAGACAATTCTGAATTTGAAGCCTATAAGGATGGATATGGACAAACGATCATTACAGGCTATGCTAGAATTGATGGTTGGGCCGTAGGTATCATAGCCAATCAGCGGAAAATTGTAAAAACCAAAAAAGGGGAAATGCAATTTGGTGGTGTTATTTACTCGGACTCCGCAGATAAAGCTACTCGATTTATTGCCAATTGTAATCAAAAGAAAATCCCATTAGTTTTTTTACAAGATGTTACTGGTTTTATGGTAGGCAGTAAAAGTGAGCATGGTGGAATTATTAAAGATGGTGCAAAAATGGTAAATGCTGTTAGTAATAGTGTAGTTCCTAAATTTACTATAATTATAGGTAACTCTTATGGTGCTGGAAATTATGCCATGTGTGGTAAAGCGTATGACCCAAGGTTAATTTGTGCTTGGCCTAGTGCCGCATTAGCAGTAATGGGAGGTGCACAGGCTGCAAAAGTATTAACACAAATAGAAAAGGCTTCTTTAAAGAAAAAGGGAGAAGTGCTTTCTGAAGCAGATGAAAAAAAATTATTTGAAAGCATTAAAACAAAATACGATACACAAACCTCTCCGTATTATGCAGCAGCTCGTATATGGACCGATGCTATTATTGATCCTTTAGATACGCGTACTTGGATTTCTATGGGAATTGAAGCCGCAGATCATGCACCAATAACTCGTAATTTTAATTTAGGGGTTGTACAGGTGTAATTTTTTGGAATTTATCTTATTTAAAATACCTTTCTGAAAAGCAAAATATATCCTACAGTAAATCTTAAGCTTAAGAAGGGCTTACTTTAAAAAATGTTTATGTCGTAAGTAAATAACAATGTAATAAACGGAAGAATGGATACGCTTAAAAAAATAGAAAACTTTGTAATTTATCAAACCGCTACAGGAAAGGTAAATGTAGAAGTTTATTTTCAAAACGACACGCTATGGGGCACCCAAAAGGTAATAGCTCAGTTATTTAACAAAGGGCGAAGTACAATAACAGAACACTTAAAAAACATATTTAGAGAAGGCGAACTGGAAGAAAAAGCAGTATGTCGGGATTTCCGACATACTGCTCAAGATACCAAAACGTACACCACAAAATTTTATAACCTTAGAGCAATCACCGCGGTAGGTTATCGTGTAAATTCAACAGAAGCTACAGCGTTTAGAAAATGGGCAACAGAAATTTTACATGAATACATTGTCAAAGGCTTTAGCATGGATGATGATCGTCTAAAGCAAATAAAACATTTTGGGCAAGATTATTTTGATGAAATGCTAGAACGTATAAGAGAAATACGTTTAAGTGAAAGACGCTTTTATCAAAAAATCACAGACATCTATGCTCTTTCTGCAGATTATAGTTACAATGTAGAAATAACTCATAACTTTTATGCTACCACCCAAAACAAACTGTTGCTAAAAATTATCTAAACAAAGAATATCTAAACCAACTACAACGATTGGTTACCGCATATTTAGATTTAGCAGAAAACAGAGCAGAAAGAGGAATTGTAATGAATATGACCGACTGGATAGTATTTTTAGATAAATTTTTAGAGCTTTCAGAATATCCAATTTTAACCCACAAAGGAAAAATATCTGCACTAGAAGCAAAATTAAAATCTGAAATAGAATATTCTAAATTTAGAATAGAGCAGGATAAAAATTACATTTCAGATTTTGATAAAGCCATAAAAAAATTACCTAAGAAATAATAATAACACAACCCGAACTAAACTTAGAGTCTAGACCGTTTGACTACTAGAGTTTAGACTGCTAGACCTAAGTTATATGATAAAAAAATGTAATGATTTGATTTTTTAGTCTTGCCCCGAGACTTTGAGAGAGGATTTTTGAATCGAATAGTAATCAAGTTAATACTATGGCTAAAAAACTTAGATTCTTAGCCACTTTGAAACTCAGAAACTTCAATCTATAAAAAACTCTGAATAGCCAATACATAACTTTGCATTCCAAAACCAAGAATTACGCCTTTAGCATTTGGAGATATATAGGACTGATGTCTAAACTCTTCTCTCCCAAACGTATTTGATATGTGGACTTCTACAACGGGAGTAGCAATTGCCTTAATCGCATCTCCTATACCTATAGAAGTATGCGTATACGCACCTGCGTTTAGAATTACCCCATCAAATTCATCATCGGCCTGTTGTATTTTAGTAATCAACTCCCCTTCTATATTGGATTGATAATACGATAAATCAATATCTTTAAATTGCTTTTTGAGGGTTTCAAAAAAAGCTTCAAAAGATTGACTGCCATAAATACCCGGTTCTCTTTTGCCCAAAAGATTTAAGTTTGGACCATTTACTACTAATAACTTCACCCTGTTTTTTTTAATATATTATATTGAATACTTATGCTCTTTAAATTTCAATGAGTTAAAATGACTCTTTTTATTCCTGCAAAGATTCTTGTCTTCTATTATTTTTGGTCTTAAACAAATACCCAATGGACAACTGCCCTACTCCATTTTTATTCGTCATTTCAATAGTAGTATCATCACTAAAATTAGTCAATCCGAATATATAGCGTGCTTGGAAAAACAATCCACTATCCAAACTATATACAGCACCTAACGCCCAACTAAAATCAAAACTCTTAAACTGATTTGCAAACTCTTTAGAATTATCATCAGTAGAACTACGAGCGGTATTCAATAAAGAAAATTGAGGTCCAGTTTCTATCCCTATTCGTGTGCTGATATTGTATTTAAAAATAATAGGTAGTGCAAGATAATTTAAGCTAATTTTCTCTTCTTGCCCTGCCATATCAAGAGTATATCCTTGTGCAGAATACAACACTTCTGTTTGGATATAAAAACGATTGGTTACTGGAAATGCGATTACAGCACCCATGTGTACCCGTAACCTGGGGTCCGTATCTTCCAAATCACCAGTGATTGTACTATAGTTCATTCCTATTTTAAATCCTGCACGTGTGTATAGTGGCTTAGCATCGTTTTCTTTTTGAGCATAACTAGAAAACGTCAATAAAAAAGAAACACTTAAAGCTAAAATATACTTGTTCATAAGCAACGGTATTTAAAATCAAAAATAACTTTATTTTTTCAAAATATAAGGATATCTATATGAATCTAATAAGATTCTATTAGATTTGTGATTCAATATCTAATCCTAACACGTTGAGATCTTAATGAAATGGAACCATGCCATACAAGATTACGAAAGCTATCTTCGAATTGAACGTGGACTCTCTCCAAACTCTATTGTAAACTATAGCCTGGATATCAAACGATTACTTTCATTTTTGGAAACATATAAAATGACGTGTACTCCGATATCGATTGAAAAAGAAACGGTGCAACAGTTTGTCTATGAAATAGCAAAAGAGCTGAATGCACGATCACAATCCAGGATTATATCAGGATTAAAGAGTTTTTTTAATTATTTAGTATTTGAAGAATATCGAGAGGCTAATCCCATGGAACTTATAGAAGCTCCAAAAATAGGTCGAAAATTACCAGATACCTTATCTGTAGATGAAATAGACGAAATCATTGCTCAAATTGATTTAGGATCACCACTTGGTGAGCGCAACAGAGCTATTTTGGAAACCTTATATGGCTGTGGATTGCGTGTAAGCGAACTTACCGAACTCAAATTATCACATCTTTTTTTTGATGAAGATTACATTAGTGTAGTTGGAAAAGGTGAAAAACAACGGTTTGTACCCATAGGAGAAACCACTCAAAAATTCATTGAATTTTACCGTGACGAGATTCGAATACACCTTACGATTCAAAAAGGACATGAGGACATCTTATTTTTAAACCGAAGGGGGAAACAACTGACTAGAGCCATGATTTTCACGATAATTAAACGCCTAGTTACACAGTCTAAAATACAAAAAACGGTAAGTCCGCATACCTTTAGGCATTCTTTTGCAACCCATCTTTTAGAAAATGGAGCAGATTTAAGAGCGATACAATTAATGCTAGGCCATGAAAGTATTACAACTACTGAAATATATATGCATGTAGACAGAAGCCATTTAAGAGAAGTGATCCATACCTATCATCCTCGTAAATAAGGTGTAAATTAGTACAGATGTAAGAGACAACCCCCGAGGTATCGGGACAAGACTAAAAAAGATAACGTATTCTTGGTTCTTGTAGCAAAGCGTCCCGTATCCTTCGGGGTTGTATCTTATGATTAGGACATTATACTAATTAATTTTATAAAATCAGATCATACATGATCAATTGTCGAAGTATTCTAAATGATAACTAATGGTATATGTCTTTCGATTATATCTATTCCTAAGTATAGGAATCACTTTCCAATATTGTACTGCACAACAGTTCAATATTAATGGTGGTATACTTCTTAAAGCTGAAATCACCTTGGGCAATCAAAATCAATGGGGGAAACTAAGTTGTATGGGATTTGGAACCATGAATCATGGGGATATGGCTATAGAAAGTGGAATTGTTTTGGCTTCTTATGGATTTCTAAAACGGCATACTGTCTCCACTACAGGGATTGCATATTCTTATGACTTTTTTGCGATGGCTGGTATTGGAAAAAACAGTAATTTATTAGGAAGTGCCGTATTACAACCTAACACAACACTAGTATTTGATGCACAGGGTAAAGGAGGGTTTCATGGTATAGGTTTTGGTGTTGGAAAGGATATACTACCCAAAAAACTACAGTCCTATGGACTCCGCAGGGGAGCTATCTTGATGCGTTTTAGTACTGCAGATCATTCGATTCATATTGCATTTCATAATGATTTTAAGTTTGGGCTATTTAAAGGGCAAGGCACGGATCATGGGGTAACGGGATCATTACATATAGGATATACCCAGATCAATACTTCTGATATCGCATATCAATTGGGGATGGGAATTGATTTATTTACTCCGCAACCTGATCATAGCAAAGCACCACGAAATACAATAAATTCTGACGATGGAAGAAAGAACGTATGGTACACCCTAGCGCCCTACCCCGATCTTTTTTATGGAAATATATATGCCTATGGAACCTATCAAGAAAAACAATATAGTGTCGCTACAAAACTGGGCGTCAATAGTCAAAAAGCAGGTGCAGTATTGCAAAATACATTACATGATGGCTTAGGACTAAACCCTAGATTTCCTTGGGAGGTAACGGCAAAAGATAAAATATTCGTAGAAATTAGTGGTACAACGTATTATAAAGAGGTAACGAATGAATAAAAAAATCTATATCGTATTATGGACTTGTGCTACTGTACTCGGTACCAGTTGTACGACGTATACCACGTTTTATGATACGGTATATACCGATACAACTACCCCACATTTTAAAGACATTCATCGACTCGATTTAAGTCACCAAGATAGAACCCAATTGCCTGAGAGCATTACTGCTATTAAAGGGCTAAAAATGCTTGATTTAAGCGGTAATACTAAGTTAGATTTAGATCTTGTATTTAAAAAGTTACACACCTATCATCCAGACCTAAAAGTATTAATTTTAGATAGCCTGAATATCTCAACACTTCCTAAAAGTATAGAACAGCTTGATAATCTAGAACAACTATCCTTAGCCTATAACCCTAATCTAGAACTCTCTTCTGTTTCCGCTACACTAGCTACGATTTCCATTGAATTTTTAAACTTAAAAGGGAATCAGATTCAGAAACTACCTGAAGAATTTCGTGGACTTAGTAGCTTAAGAGACTTAAACCTATCGTATAACAAATTACAGGATACTGAAAGTTATTCTTACCTAGCAACTTTACCTAAACTGTATTCCTTATGGTTAGATCATAATGATTTAGTTCAATTACCTAAAACGATAGGTAAACTAGAGCAATTGCGCTGTTTATACCTTGATCACAATAGCCTTTCTGAATTGCCTAAAGAACTAGCTACAATGCGTAAACTTTGGGTATTACATGCAGGACATAATCAATTTGAAGAATTACCCGAGGTACTTACAGCTATGAATTCGCTAGTATTAGTGCATATTAACAATAACAAGATACACCATATCAATACTAGTTTCGCTGTTAAAAAATATTCGATGGCAGGATTGATTTTAGATCATAACCCTTTACCAACAGCAACAAAAGAAGATGCACAACGCTGGTTTAAAAAGTTCTTTATACTCTCTTTTGATGCTGTAAAATAAAAGAAGCACTCTTGATGATTCAAGAGTGCTTTTACATAATAATCTATTTGTTATCTTAATACACGTCCAAAAGGAGCATCATCATTCCATTGTAATGTATTAATAGCTGGTGCTGTTAATTGTGTTGATCGCCCGCTTAATGGTTTTAAGAAAAAAGGATTGTCTACATCAAAATCTTCAGCAGGTTCAACAGAGATGACTACTGTTTTACCACGTACATCTCCATCAACAGGAAACATTAGTCCTTTTCCTGCTGGTGGATTACTTAAAAAATCTTCTCCAGGGAAATTGGGTGCAGGTGCATTACCACTATAAGGGGAGGATTCATCAAAGCTGTTCACATCTGTAAATTTACCAGTAGTCACTGGAGTTTCATTCTTAAAGATCACCCAACCCTCATACTTCCATCCAGATGATAATTGTGGTAAGTCTAATCCTGCTATAGCTGTACCATCGTTAGGATCCTCAAACCAAATTCCAAACTCATCATTATCGGTTGTTGCAGGATCATCTGTAGGTGTAGCCATAACATATTTTCCTGAAGCTGTAGAGAAATTACCAACAACACTATTAATAGTTACGCTTGCAGTATTCCCACTAAAAGTTCCACTTAATAGTTTTGTGTTTGATGGCCCTGCATCATTATCATTAGGCGGCTCAATAGACAATACAAATTCTGAAGCTTTATTCAGTTGATCTGCATTCACTATAAATATTTGAGAGGTAGCAGTATTTGTAAATTTACCTGTAGACATAGGTGTTCCATCAACAATCAACCAACCTTCATAAGTAGCTCCATTGGTTAAAGCTTCTAAGCCAATAACTTCCATAGTTAAATTAGCTACAGGTACTGGAGCGTCATCACTAGAGCATGATACCCCAATAAGGCCTAATGCAAGTATCCCAGCTATTATATTTTTTTTAATCATTATTTCAGTGTTTTAAATTAACATTTCAAATGTAAAAATTAGTATTACATTTAACTATAAAAAAGGTGTTAAATTGTCTCTCAAAACCGATAATCCTCTATTTTAGTTATCGAATTCCTCTTCTTCTTCCTCAATTGGTGGTGGCGTAGGTTCTTCAAACAAATGCAAATATGCCGCACCGATATGTCGTACAATATCACTTGCCAATACAGCTTCATAACCACTTTTATGTACAGCAATATCTCCTGCACATCCATGTAAGTATACTCCAAAAACAGCAGTTTCTACCGTTCCATACCCCTGAGAAAGTAATCCCGTTAAGATTCCCGTGAGCACATCTCCACTACCTGCGGTTGCCATTCCTGGATTTCCAGAAGCATTTACATACAACTCATCATTTGATATGGTTATGGTATGAGCACCTTTAATGATTACAATACATTTATGGTGCTTCGAAAACTCTTTTACTTTGGCCAATTTATCAAAATCATCCGTCCATTTACCAATTAGGCGTTCTAGTTCTTTACCATGTGGAGTTAGTATACTTTGTTCTGGTAAATGCTTCAATAACGTATCATCTTGAGCCAATAGATTAATCCCGTCAGCATCAATTACCAATGGAATCGTTTGTTTTTTCAGCCATTTTCCAAAAGTAATTGCCGTATCTTTATGTGTGCCTAATCCAATTCCTACTCCAATTGCTGTAGGACTTATGGAATATTCAATATCTTCAATATATTGGTCTTCATCATCGGTAATCACCATAGCTTCCGGCACCGAAGATTGTAATACGGTATACCCACATTTTGGAATATAAGCTGTAGCAAGTCCAGCGCCTACGCGCATTGCAGCTTCTGTAGCCAATACAATACTTCCTATTTTACCATAACTTCCTCCTATCAACATGCAGTGTCCATAATCTCCCTTGTGGGAAAATTTTTGTCGTGGTTTATATAAAGGCAATACTTCTGCTTTCCCTACTAGATCGGCTTCACCGGGAATATTCTGTATTGCATCTGGGTCTAAGCCTATAGTAATGATTTCTAATTCTTGGATATATTTTGCAGTTTCTGGCAAAAAGAATACCAGTTTAGGCAATTGAAAACTTATTGCTACATCCGCATAAATAACGCCTTCGGGGTCATCAGGTGCTTTATGTGCATATAATCCCGATGGTACATCTACTGCCAATGTAAAACAACGAGCAGCATTAATATGCTTTAGTAATGCTGTAACCCAAGGTAATAATGATCGATTTAATCCAATCCCAAATATGGCATCAATCACCATATCTTCAGGTGTTATCACCGGAAAGTCTTCTTCAGATTTTAACTGAGTAGGCCATTCCTTTGACATACTTTTTAATCGATCATAATTTATTAAAAATTCTTTAGAACGATTATCACTAAAATTAACAATATACGTATGTACATGATATCCATGCTCTACTAGTAATCTAGAAATCACCAGACCATCTCCCCCATTTTTTCCTAAACCACAAAACACATGAATAGGAATCGGAGCACCTTGTAAACGTTCATGGATAAGATTAAAAATCTCAGTAGCTGCTCGTTCCATTAAATCTAACGAGGTTAACTCCTGAGTTTTTAGCGTAGCTTGATCTGCTAAACGCATCTGAGCTGCTGAAAATATTTTCATTACTTTTTATTTTTTGTAAGTATAGTATTTTCAAAAATGATAGTCAAGGGAAGCGAACGATTATTTTTTGGTAATTCTTCTCTACCACAATTTTAATCCATATCGTGAGAGTTTGATTCTCCGAGGTAGTTGACTTTTCATATTGGAAGTATTAGGAGTACTGCGAGTAGTAAAGAAAAAGAGACGTACGCTTCGCTAAGAGAAAAAGGCAAGACATCTATTGTTTTATCTGGCTTTGATGGTACTAGTTACAAACATCACTAGCCGAGATATTTTAATTATTCAATCAAAAAAGATTGATATATACCATTCCACCCTGTTTGGTAAGTTACTATTTCTATAAAATTTAAAACACCTTCTGTAACATCTAATTCAAATGAAAAATATTCATCAAAATTATCAAACTTCAAAGTCTTATTCGATCCAAAAGAATGATTTAAGCCTTTGTTTATTTCTATATTAGAAACATCGGAATACGCAAAATTAACATACAATCCAACTCCAGTAAACTCTCTGTTTTGAACCTCTAAAAATGGAAGATGTCCTAAGCAAGAATAAAATAATTTATTATTTGAATTATTTCTAAAAATCTCTTACAAAAGCGCAAATTCAACTTTATCTATAAATCTATCCATAATTATATTTTTTATGATTAAATGAAGATGTTTTCACTTTATCACCATCCATTATTCTCCTATTAATCTAACATCTTGACCCATTATTTTCATTATATCCAGTTTGTAAAACACCTTTATAATCTGAGTTAAGTAGTTGTTTATCAAATTCTTATTAGCTCATTCTTGAATCACTTCAAAAGCTTTCTCTTTTTTACTGCTTACTGTTGTTTTCTTATCTTTGATGGTATTCGTTACAAACGAGCACTAGTAAACACTAGGATTAGCAGGGAAATCTTTAGGATTCGGGATTGTTGCGTTCACAGATTAAGCTATCTAATCAACAATGATAAGACCTGCTTTTAATACCGTTTCTAACAACTTTTCTATTCTAGGAACAAACGCTACTAGTGAAGCATATCGAGCATCTTTTGAGTTTAAAACAATTAAACTAACATTGTATTTCTCTAAATTCTGTTGATGACTCATATTTTTATCGATACTCAGAAGTATTTTTAAATCTTTAGATTCCATGCGTTTCAATAAATCCCCATTCTTAATACCACTCCATCCTAAATCGGGTACTGTTAAAACTTCATACTTTTCATGAAATCGATATTTTAACTTTTTTGGCAAATTCTCATCAAGCAGCAGCTTCATTATTTGTCTCTATTTCAATTACATAAACGGCTAACAACTCTAATACCTTTTGGGCAAAAGATTTTTTTACTGTAGGATAGTTCTCCAAAAATTCTTGGATATTCTCTCCTCCTTGTAAATAATCGAATAATATTTTTATAGGAACTCGCGTATTCTTAAACACAGGTGTTCCTCCTAAAATATTAGGAGATACCGTTACATACTTATCTAAAGCGCTTTTTAGGTTCATAACATTCATTTTTACATTCATAACAAAGATAGTTTAATATACTAAACATTTTTAGGATTTATACCCATAACACTACTATTATTAGTAATCATAGGTCTTTTTTATACGTAATCATTCCTGAAAATCATCAAACCGCTCTTAATCACATATCAGGATAACCACTTGTCAAATTTTAGCCTTTCAATAGAGACGTACGCTTCGCTAAGAGAAAGAGGCAAGAGATAACAAATCTAATAATCTAGCCGTCTTGTCTCTTGATTCTTAATTCCTAAAACAGTACAAAAGATGATATGCTACCCCGAAAGGAAAGTTCGGGACATTACAGAAGTTTCTTAATTTTTATTTTTTTTAGATGCCTACTAATTTTTGTGATGTACTAAAATAAGATTGATTTATTCTTATCCGGATATCCAAGTGATATAGTTTGTATAGTAATAGCGGTACTGAACTCATGTATGTCTAATAAAAATCCATAGTTTTTATTTTTTCTAAAAGTAAAAAAGGCTACTTTTGATCCTTAATCTAACGTAGACTATGTGTAGTATTATTTTAACATCGGCTGTATCCCCTATATTGGGCACCATTGCCATCGCTAAAATCTCTTCTTTTACGCCTACTACATCTAATACAAGTACCCTTTGGGGTTAATCGTATCATACACCATCGTTATCGTATGTAGTTTACTGAGGTTGAAACTACTACAAGACACAACTAGCTTTAACAGTATAATTATCAAAACATATATATCATGAACGTTCTGAAATTTGGAGGTTCTTCTGTTGCTAACGCAACTACCATAGAAAAAGTAATTGACATCATTACAAAACAATCTAGTGATACTCCAGTATACGTAGTTGTATCTGCTATGGGTGGAATTACGGATCTATTATTACAAGCTGGTGAAGAAGCTGCTGCTAATACTGAATCGTATAAAAACACACTAGCTGTTATAGAAGCCCGACACTTGGATGCTGTGAAAGCATTGATCCCTGTGATTTCTCAAAGTGCAGTTATTAGTAAAGTAAAAGCCGAACTTAATAAACTAGAAGCACTTTATGAAGGTGCCTATCTATTAAGTGAATTGTCTACAAAAACAGAAGCTGTAATTGCTAGTTTTGGAGAAATGCTTTCTTCATACATCATTACAGAGGCGGCTAAAGTGAAAGGGTTAGATATCATTAGAAAAGATTCTCGTGAGATTATTGTAACTACAGAAGCCACTAAGGTTACTGTAGACTATCAATTAACGAATACAAACATCAAAGCTTTTCATAAAGAAAACACACATCAAATTAGTTTGTTTCCTGGGTTTGTTGCTAAAACATCGGATGGAGAGCCTACTACTTTAGGGAGAGGCGGATCTGATTTTACTGCAGCAATTTTGGCAGCAGCTATTGGTGCCAAAACATTACAAATCTGGACAGATGTTAGTGGTATGTATACCGCAAACCCTAGAATTGTAAAGCAAGCTAAGCCGGTATCTCATATTTCATATCAAGAAGCGATGGAATTATCGCATTTTGGAGCAAAAGTGATTTACCCTCCTACTATTCATCCTGTACTGGAGAAGGATATTCCAATTCTTGTTAAAAATACGTTTGCCCCTGATGATCAAGGAACTTTGATTACTAGAGCAGTATCTGATAGACAACAACCCGTAACAGGAATTAGTCATATTGATAATATTGCTATCATTGCCTTAGAAGGAAGTGGTATGGTTGGTATTCCTGGATTCTCGAAACGATTGTTTGAAACTTTGTTTTTAGAAAACATCAATGTGATTTTAATCACACAAGCTTCTTCAGAGCATTCGATTTGTTTGGCTGTAGATGCTACAGATGCGATACGTGCAAAAGAAACCTTGGATGAAGCCTTTGAATATGAAATAACAAAACACAAAGTATTGCCTGTACAAATTGAAAAAGAGGTTGCTATTTTGGCTTTGGTTGGCGACAACATGTACAAACACCAAGGACTTAGTGGAAAAATGTTTAGCACGCTAGGCAAAAACAATGTTAATATTAGAGCTATTGCACAGGGAGCTTCAGAAAAAAACATCTCTGTAGTAATTGAGAAAAAAGATGTTAAAAAAGCACTAAACACACTACACGAACAATTTTTTGAGGTTCAAACTAAACAATTGAACTTATTCGTTACTGGAGTTGGAAATGTAGGAAGTAAGCTTATCGAACAACTCCAACAGCAAAAACAGTACTTAAAAGAGAAATTACGATTAAAAGTACGTGTAGTTGGAATTTCAAATTCAAGAACTATGATTTTTAATACTCATGGTATCGATTTAGCAACTTGGGAAACTACTTTAGGAACCGGAGAAAAAGCGGACACTACCCTGTTTTTTGAAACCGTAAAAAAGATGAATTTACGTAATGCTATTTTTGTTGATAATACTGCTAATCCTACAATTGCCCAGGGATATAAGCATTATCTTAAAGAGAGTATTGCTGTAGTTACCTGTAATAAGATCGCTTGTGCAGATGCTTATGCTAATTATATAGAGTTACAAGAGTTATCTAGAAAGTTTAACACCTCATTTCTATATGAAACTAATGTTGGTGCTGGGTTACCGATCATAGATACGTTAAACAATTTAATTGCTTCAGGAGATACCGTACATAAAATACAAGCAGTACTATCTGGTAGTCTTAACTTTGTATTTAACAACTATAAGGAAGGGATACCCTTTTATGACATTGTAAAACAGGCACAAGAAGAAGGCTATACCGAGCCTGATCCTAAAATTGATTTGAGTGGTGTTGATGTAGCACGTAAAATTTTAATTTTAGCTCGTGAAAGTGGAAACGTTTTGGAATTGGAGGATATTGAGAATGATGCATTTCTTCCTAAAGAGAGTTTAGATACTACGAATGTTCCTGATTTTTTAGATTCTGTACAAGCTAATGAAGCACATTTCAAAGCCATATTGGATGAAGCGTCGGCAAAAGATTGTCGTTTAAAATATGTAGCACAATATGAAGATGGAAAAGCAAAAGTTGGATTACAACACATTTCTTCAGATCATCCTTTTTATACTTTAGAAGGAAGTGATAATATTGTATTATTTTTTACAGATCGATATCCAAAACAACCTTTGATTATAAAAGGTGCTGGTGCTGGTGCAGATGTAACTGCATCTGGTATTTTTGCGGACATCATTAGAATTGGAAAAATATAAAGTAACGCCATAAGATATTGTGGCGCAACCAAGGTAACGCCATAAGATCTTATGGCGCAACAAAGCCACATTATGGCGCAATGATACTATAAAATGAAGACTATCAAAATATTCGCACCCGCTACTGTTGCCAATCTTTCCTGTGGATTTGATGTTTTAGGCTGTTGCCTAGATACCATAGGAGATGAAATGGTAATTTCAATCACAGATCAACAAGGTGTTCGCATTACAAAAATAGACGGCGCTGATCTTCCTATGGAAACCCATAAAAATGTGGCTGGTGTTGCTGTAGAAGCACTACTAGTAGCATTGGGGAAGACCGAAATCGGTGTGGATATAGAAATCTATAAAAAGATAAAAGCTGGTAGTGGTATTGGTAGTAGTGCTGCTAGTAGTGCTGGTGCCGTTTGGGCTGTCAACCATTTATTGGGGAACCCTTGTACACCACAAGAACTTGTTGCTTTTGCGATGGTCGGAGAAAAACTAGCTAGTGGTAATGCACATGCAGATAACGTTGCTCCTGCCCTTTTGGGAGGGTTTACATTGGTACGTAGTTATACACCGCTAGATGTACTCAAATTACATACACCGCAAGATTTGGTAATGACTGTAATTCATCCACAAATCGAAGTAAAAACATCAGATTCTCGATCCGTAATTAAGCAAAATGTATCCTTAAAACAAGCCATTACACAATGGGGTAATTTAGGAGGGTTAGTAACAGGATTATTTACCGAAGATTATGAACTTATCGGGAGAAGTCTAGAAGACGTTATTATAGAACCTTTACGGTCTATTTTGATTCCTGAATTTCAACAAGTAAAAGAAGCAGCATTATCCACTGGTGCTTTAGGCTGTGGAATTTCTGGATCAGGGCCTTCTATATATGCACTGAGTAAAGGATTAGAAACCGCTGAGAAGGTATCGAATGCTATTAGAGATGTATATCAAAAAACAGGATTGGATTTTGATATACACGTCTCTAAAATTAATGCTGAAGGCGTTAAAATAATGAACTACCCAGAGGCATAGCCATTGGGGTATCAGAAATAAGACCGCTTCGCTACAAGAAACAAGAATCAAGACGCTATTTTATCTTGAATCTGGTCGATATACGCGAGGTAGAGCCTCGGAGAATTTTATGGATTAAATAAAAAAATAGTGATGTAACCTAATTCGTTTTTTAAAGAACAACAAGGTTTACTTTTATAAACAGAACATAATAGTAAAAGAAATATGAAAAACATAAAAAAAGTAACTACGGGATCTCCTTGGGAAGATAGTATTGGATACTCTAGAGCATTGCGTGTAGGGAATACTATTGAAACTTCGGGTACTACTGCAAAAGGTGCTGATGCCTATGAACAAACCGTAGCGATTATTGAAAGTATTAAAGGGGTATTAGCAGAATTTAATGCAGATCTAACAGATGTAATTAGAACTCGTATTTTCTGTACCGATATTTCACAATGGGAAGCGATTGGAAAAGCACATGGCGAATTTTTTGGTGATATTAAGCCGGTAACAACTATGGTCGAAATATCGAAACTAATTGATCCCGATATTTTTGTAGAAATTGAATTTTCTGCAATAGCTCCTGAGTAAACTAAATGAACTATCCCGAAGCAGAGCCATCTGGGTATCAGAGATAAGATCGCTTCGCTACAAGAGCCAAGAATCAAGACGTTATTTTATCTTGACTCTAGTTCTAAAAGTCTTGAATCTAGTCGGATACACCCGAGACTTTCAGCGGATAGCTATTTTTAATATAGAGGCAAGCCTCACAGAATTAAACTCCACATTGTGGATTAAATATAAATAACATGCAATACTATAGTCTTAACCGCAACGCACCTAATGTAGCCTTTTCTGAGGCCGTTGTTAAGGGGCTTGCTCCAGACAGAGGGTTATATTTTCCTGAAACCATCACACCACTCCCCGCTTCTTTTTTTGAAGACATAGAATCGATGGATAACATCGACATCGCATATCATGCAATCCAACAATTTGTCGGTGATGAACTTCCAGAAGAAGTCGTAAGAGATATTCTAAAAGATGTACTAAGTTTTGATTTTCCTGTAGTGGATATCGAAGATGGTATTGGTACTTTAGAACTTTTTCATGGGCCAACTATGGCATTTAAAGATGTTGGAGCTCGGTTTATGGCACGTTGTTTAGAATATTTCAATCGAGATAACGATAATCATATCACCGTTTTAGTAGCAACCTCTGGAGATACCGGTGGTGCTGTAGCGAATGGTTTTTTAGGAGTTAAAGGTGTTGATGTTGTCATTCTATTTCCATCAGGAAAAGTAAGTGACATTCAGAAAAAGCAACTCACTACTTTAGGAAATAATATTACTGCGCTAGAGGTTGATGGTGTTTTTGATGATTGTCAAGAAATGGTAAAAACTGCATTTTTAGACACTGATATCACAGCAATACGTCAATTAACATCTGCCAATTCGATTAATATAGCCCGTTGGTTACCCCAATTATTTTACTTTATATTCGCATACAAACAGGTGAAATCTAAAGGTAAAGATGTTGTGTTTTCCGTACCTAGTGGTAATTTTGGGAATATTTGTGCCGGTATTGTTGCTCGTAAACTAGGATTACCGGTGAAACATTTTATAGCTTCGACAAACATTAATGATACTGTAGTTACTTACTTGAAAACATCAGAGTACGTTCCTAAGCCTTCTAAAGCTACCATCTCAAATGCTATGGATGTTGGAAATCCAAGTAATTTTATTAGAATCCAACAACTGTTTGAAAATAATTTTGAAGCCTTAAAACAAGACTTCTCTGCCTATAGTTTTGATGATAATCAAACTAGAGAAGCTATGAAGACGATTTACACGAACACTAAATATATTGCAGATCCTCATGGTGCTGTAGGATATTTAGGATTACAAGAAAGAGGTATTTCTGATACAGAATACGGTATATTTTTAGAAACCGCACATCCTGTTAAATTTTTGGATGTAGTAGAAAGTACACTTGATACTACGGTTGCTATTCCTCCTCAAATTAAAAAGGTGTTGAATAAAGAAGAAGTGAGTATTAAGATCAAAAGCTATGAGGAATTAAAGCAATTTTTATTGCCTTAATATATACTTTTTTAGGCGCATTCAGGAAATGACATCATCTCTAGGTATTTAAAACTATTTTATATCTATATTCTCTGTTACAAAGTTCCTAAGTAGCTAAGCATAGTAGTCTTTATGAATAGTAGTTAGCCCTACCTTCATTGATAAATTTTAGAATACTATGATGCTTTAAAACTCAGATACTCAGCAACTATTTCATTGTCACCATATCTCTTGAAATACTCAAATGCTTCTATGTTCTGAATACGCCTAACAATCTTTATTTATTGTGATAGTAATGCTGTCATCGCATTAGCTACAATTTTAGAGATAGAGGCTAAGTATTTGAAATTTACTGTAGTGTAGGTGTCTGATGATTGGTGTACAAAAGGAGAACTGTCTCCACTCTTTAGCTCCGCTGTTATCGTAACAGCTTCAAACCCTAATTTAGAAAATATCCTACTCTCTGCCGTAGCAATAGTCCTTTTATATAAAGGCACATTAGACTCTAATCTGTATACAGATTCCAAACTGAAATTAGAAGTTAATATTTCTATCGCTCTGTCTTCATCATTATCCCAGCCGATATAATCCACCCTATGCATAGAATGCACTGCTATATTATCACTTTGTAATTTACGAGCAAACATCCTACAGCCCATCATATTCTTTTCTTGGTGATCAAAAAATACTACGATATAGTTTTTAGTACGTTCTTCAAGGTTTATTATTTCTTCAGAAACATAATGTGCTAAGGCAATACCTGTGGAGTTATGCACAGCACCAGGAGAATTTTCAGCAGTATCATAATGAGCACCAAGTATCACATATTCTGTTCCTCCCGTTGTAGATGGAATTTCTGCATAAATATTAGTACCTTGATAGGTTAGCCCTTTCTTATCTTTAACATTATAGGTGTTTTTTTCAGGTTTTAACCCTATTGCTTTTAATTGATTGCTTAAAAAATCAGCAGTAGTTTTACGCTCCGAAGCTGTAAATCTACTCTTTAGCTTCTTACTCCCTTTGATTGGAAGATGTCCTGTTAATTTTGCTACAATATCCTTTTGACTATTAATAATTTCTTCTTCATCAGTTATTCGCACTGGTTGTGACCAAACCGCCTGAATAGAAACAAAAGATATAACAAATACAATTAATTTAAAATGTCTAGTTTTCATATTTCATTTTAGTTTATATGCTTCCCTTAACTACAAATCTAATAAACAATTAACAATATACCAATGCTATAGGTATATAACTAAAGTAACCATAATTTTTATAGTATATATTCAAAAATCATGCCTTTATGCTAAATTCTTAATGTTATAAGGCGTAAAACCATAAGTAGACAGTAATAAAACAGTACTATTTTACAGCTAAAAACATATTATTACTAGTATTTATTAGTTAAAAACTCAAAATCAACTTGTATTATTCTCGTAATACAATTATGTATAGAATTAGGTATATTTGCTCGCTATTATTATTACTATTTTTAGTTATTTTTAATTCGTATCCTATTATGAAAACAACAGCACTCCACCCTATTCATTTGAACTTAAAAGCCAAAATGGTTCCTTTTGCAGGGTATATGATGCCTGTTTCCTATGAAGGAGTTACCATAGAGCATCATGCTGTTAGAAATGGAGTTGGTGTTTTTGATGTCTCTCACATGGGCGAATTTTTAATTTCGGGTACCAATGCATTAGCATTAATTCAAAAAGTAACCTCCAACGATGCTGCCAAATTAAGCGTAGGTAAAGCACAATACAGCTGTATGCCGAATACTCAAGGTGGTATTGTAGATGATCTTATTGTATATAAAATTGGTGAGAAAAAGTACTTATTAGTAGTTAATGCATCTAATATTCAAAAAGATTGGGAATGGATTCAACGTCAGAATACGATGAATGCTGAAATGCGTAATCTATCTGATGACTATTCTTTACTCGCTATTCAAGGCCCTAAGGCTGCAATAGCGATGCAATCTTTGACCAGTATCGCGTTAAACGAAATGCCTTATTATTCCTTTCAAGTAGGAGATTTTGCCGGAATAGAACACGTTATTGTTTCTGCTACAGGATATACAGGAAGTGGTGGATTTGAGATTTATTGTAAAAATAGTGAAGTAACGCATATTTGGAATCAAGTATTTACAGCAGGTGCTACTTTTGGGATTAAACCCATTGGTTTAGCCGCAAGAGATACATTACGTTTAGAAATGGGATACTGCCTATATGGTAATGATATTAATGATACTACCTCACCTATAGCTGCGGGACTTTCTTGGATTACTAAATTCTCCAAGTCTTTTATAAATGATGAAGTATTGGCATTAGAAAAAAAGAAAGGAACATCACAAAAACTTGTTGGGTTTGTATTGGATGAAAAAGGAATACCACGACACGATTATGAGATTGTAGATGCTGCTGAAAACGCTATAGGCATCGTCACTTCAGGTACCATGTCCCCGTCTTTACAACAAGGAATTGGTTTAGGATATGTAGCCACTAGTTTTTCTGCTGTAGGAAGCACTATATATATTAAAATTAGAAAAAAAATAATACCTGCTACGGTGGTAAAATTACCGTTTTATAAACAATAAATTGTTATTATATCATCTTGAAGAAAGTACTCATCATTGGAGCTAGTGGCTGTATAGGAAATGCCCTTTATAAGGAATTAAATTCTTATTTTGACACCTATGGTACCTATTGTACTGATAGTCTCGTTTTTGATAAAAATCAAAAATTTTTCCAATACGATATGGAATTAGAGGATATTACAATCCTATTGGACACGCTTAAACCTACTTATATTATCGCTGCTATACGAGGTAATTTTAATGGACAATTAGATGCACATCAGCGTATGATTGCTTGGATCAAAAAACACACCTGTCGATTATTATTCATTTCTAGTGCAAATGTTTTTGACACCTTTACTAATTTCCCTTCATACGAACATGATAAAACACTAAGTGAAAGCGTCTATGGTCGGTTAAAAATTAAAATAGAAAATGCACTACTGCGTATACCCCCTTCAAAATATGTAATTGTGCGTGTACCCATGATTTTTGGTGCAGGAACACCTAGAATAGAAGAGCTAAAAACAGCACATCAATTAAAAGCACCTATTGAAGTGTTTCCTAATGTTATTCTTAATGCTACTACCTTAGTAAAATTAACACAACAGATTCATTACATTATTAATAGAGGAAGAAAAGGTATATTTCATTTAGGAAGTACAGATGTAATACACCACTCAGATTTGATTAAGGAATTATGCATGCAATTACAATTGCAAGATCCTATACTCAAACAAGTATACAACTCTAATGATGATCGTTACCTCGCTGTACTACCTAAAGATAATGTATTGCCTAAAAATCTTCAAATTACCATTCAAGAAGTAATTAAATCGGCATTGGTAAAGTAAGTCAACTACCTCGGAGCAAACTCACTAGGCAGCGCCATTGGGGTATAATACCAATTATAAATTAAAATGAGCCCAATAAACTCGTTCATTTCATTTTCTACTTCCTTGTTTATCTTTTTCGTAGCGCTGCTATGAAAAAGAAGCACAGCGTAGTATAAAAGGAAAGCAACTTCGTCTCTTTAGG
>CALFCI010000160.1 GCA_937951135.1 uncultured Aquimarina sp.
TGCTTTTGCAGCCATAGGAAATAAAGCAGTAGCTTCTGTCCCTCCAGAATAACAGGATACCTGCTGTACTTGATAGTATGCAGCCATCGTTTGCGCCCAAACCTGCGAGAGGTGACTTCGTCTAGAGTTGTGTGTACAAATAAAATTGAGACGAATAGGCGCATTAGTAGTTACTTTCGATTGTATAAAGTCGAGTAAAGGGTGTAGTGTTGCTTTTCGCTCTTCTGAAATGGTTGCTGTTGTTAAGCCTTCTATGGTGGTTTGTAACTGTGAATATAAAGTCTTAGTTGGTGTGATCATGTGATTATCATTGTATATAGTTATATCAATATGATATAAGTGATTTGTGTTATGATAGCTCTGCTGCTGGAACAATCGTCAAGACAATAATCTTTGTAACTTAGCGAAGCGTTATCTTTGCGTCTTTGCGTCTTTGTGACTAAAAAAGTAATTAGACGCTATCGCTGACAGTATGATGAAATATTATCTCGATCTAGCGATATTAACAGCATCCAGAACCTGGAGCACAAGTGTTTGGTTGATTTTGTACTTCAATCACTTTTTCTTCTGGGATTCCACAAGCATCTTTTGCTAAACAATCGGTTAGTGTATTGGTCAATACAAAATGTGTCCCGCTAAATGCTAAACCATATTTTCCGATGGTGTCTCCTTGGTATTCTACTTCGATTTCAAGATTATCAATATGTAATGTCTTTTCTGCAAGTTGGATAATACGCATTAGCTTTTCAGGGTGTAATCGATGATCGTAATCATTGGCTTCCCATAATTGAAAGTTAACGACTTCTTCTTTACGAACTGTACCTCCACAGTCGATGAAATGTTTGGATACTTTACCAACTTCAGTCACATGAAAATGGGGGGGTACTAATTTGCCATTAGGCAATTGAAAAGCAATAGTGTTTACTTGTTGTAATACGGTTTTAATTTCTGAAAGCTTCATCGTTTTATATCGTTTAGTTTATCGGTATATACCGATTATTTATTGTGTTTTTTTAAACTTAAGTTTTCTAATAGATACTTTGGTTTTAGCAGCAATTTTCATTTTTAGAAAGGTTTTGATCCAAAAATTGAGTGAGCATCTGTTTCATAACTCCCCATTTTTTTTTATCAATACAGTAACAAACACTTGTTCCTTCAATAGTGCCTTTAATTAACCCTAAGTGTTTTAATTCTTTAAGATGTTGAGAAATGGTAGGCTGTGCCAGACCAATTTCAGTAACCAGGTCACCACAAACACAACGATCAAGTTTAAAGAGGTATTCTAAAATAGCGACTCTAGCAGGGTGACCAATCACCTTTGCAAATGCTGCAATTTGATTTTGTGTCACCGTAAATATTTCTGTTTTAGTAAGCCCCATTAATGCCAATGTATTAGTTTATTGCAATATTACGATGAATAGTGCTGTAATCCTAATGTAATTTTGGACTTCAATAGATGAGTGATACAGCTTTTTTATAGATAAAAGGTAAAACCCTTTTTGTAAAAGGGGTAAATACTCCCCTCCTTTTTGGGTAAACAGCTATGAGCTCAATATGGTGATATAGTTAATTTTGTCCCAGTGCTTTTAAAGTATGCTCTAGTTAGATTGATATACGGTAAACGTATAGAAAATACAGAGCGCTGATAGGTGTACAGTACCAGAGTAAAGCATGCATGATGTTGTGCCATGCCGTACAACTGTTGGAGTACTAGCTAGTGTGGAACTATGCATAAACACAATCATTTTAAAAAGAGGGATTTATGATTTTAGATAATTTTACAACTATTGCAAGTGTTTTGCAATATAGAGGGATACATCAAGCAGATGAATTAGCATGCCTTTTTATAGGCGCTAATCAAAAAGAGGATGAGATTACTTTTGGGGCACTGCATAGCAGAGCGGAGAGTATCGCTGCAGTTTTACAAAAAAAGATACGTCCTTCGGATCGAGTATTACTACTATATCAGCCAGGGATCGAATATATAGCATCATTTTTTGGGTGTTTGTACGCAGGAGTTATCCCTGTTCCAGCATATCCACCAGATAGTAGAAACTTAAAACGATTGGTTGCAATTATGAAAGATGCTCAAGCCGTATATGCGCTGAGTACTTCAAAAATAGTAGACTACGTAAACAATCTTTCTAATAATTCTATCTCTAATGAGGTACGAAAACAAAGTGTTGCTTTTTTAGAGACCATTACTTGGATCCCTACGGATACAATTCTAACCGAAAAAGAGAATGCATATCAACAAATAGAACGAATGGCAGAGGATATTGTTTTTTTACAGTATACCTCAGGTTCTACTGGGAATCCTAAAGGGGTGATGTTGACTAACGAAAACGTAATGAATAACTTAAGTGTGACAAAAAAGTCTTTTAGTTACGAAGCAGATACGTATACCGTAAGTTGGTTACCTCCATATCACGATATGGGATTAATTGGAGGTATTCTTCAGCCTATTTATAGTGGTACTGGCTTTACGGCAATGGCACCTATGACTTTTGTGAAAAACCCTAGCCTTTGGCTTGAAGCAATTTCAAAACAAAAAAATAAGGGAGGTGTAATTAGTGGTGCACCAGATTTTGCGTATGAACTCTGTATTCGAAAAATAGATACAGAAAAATTAGCGGCACTAGACCTGAGTAATTGGAAAGTTGCTTTCAGTGGTTCAGAACCTGTGAAAAAAGAGACACTAACTAATTTTTATGAGAAGTTTGCAAGTACAGGGTTTACTATGGAATCTTTTTTTCCGGTATATGGTCTTGCAGAAGCTACATTATTAGTGTCTTCTGGAGCAGTTCAAACGCTTCCAAAAACGATCCACTTAGATAAAACAACATACGAGAATCATAGCGTACAGATAGCAAAAACGAATGACCCAGAAACCAGTATGACTTTTGTGTGTTGCGGATCGAAACAAGAAGGGCATGAAGTACGAATTGTTAATGTAGAAAGAGAAACAGTATCACCAATACACGAAATCGGTGAGATATGGCTCAAAAGTGCCAGTATCGCAAAAGGCTATTGGAATAAGGAAGCGCTTACAGAAACGGCATTTAATGCCTATACAAAAGATACTAATGAGGGGCCCTTTTTTAGGACAGGGGATATGGGGTTTATGATGGATAACCAACTTTATATCTCTGGGAGGTTGAAAGATATGATGATTATCAGGGGTAAAAACCATTACCCTCAAGACATAGAAACTGCCGTGCAAAGCGCTCATGAATCCTTACGTTCTGGATGTGGAGCTGCTTTTTCGATAGACAGCAATGGGGAAGAGAAATTGATCATTACCCAAGAAGTAAAGCGGGAGTTTATGAGAAAAATTGATCCCGAACAGATTAAACAATTAATCAATAGTTCTGTTTTGAGTGCATATGGAGTGCAAGCCATGGATATTGTGCTCACTAAACCTTCTGCGCTTCCAAAGACTTCTAGTGGTAAACTGCAACGGAAAGCAGCGAAGGAAATGTATCTAAATAATCAATTAACGACTACAGTAAACTAATTTATTTATCATAAATAAAAATTCAATATGGAACATCAAGTACACAAATTTTCTACAGAAGAAATAGCAGAATGGCTCACTCAAAAAATGGCTTCAGAATTAGCAATTTCGATACATCAAGTGCATCCTGATACTCCTTTTGCAGACTATGGGCTCAATTCGATGGCTGCTTTAAATATTACTGGAGAAATGGAAGAATGGATCGGCACTGATATCTCAGCGACCTTACTATGGGACTATCCCACGATCACATCATTATCAGAGTACTTATCAAAAATAGAAGTCAGCTTTGCATAGCCCAGAAACACATACACGCATACTCACACAGTTTGATAAAGCACAAGAACTAGAAACATTTTTAGGAAACCCTTTGAATGCAGATACGGTACTGTCTTTTGAGCACAGTGTAGCATTAGATGAGCAAGAAGCCTATCCAGAGCAGTGCATACAATTGCTTAATGATTGGGGGCTTCATCAGTATTATATTCCTGAACAATTAGGAGGGAAATTACGTTCTATTGAAGAGCTTTTTAGTATGGCCAGAACAATTTCGCGTAGAGATTTAACTACAGTAATATCACATGCCGTTACTTTTTTAGGAGCTATAGATATTTGGATCGGGGGTAGTTTTGAACAGCAGAAAGCGCTAGCAGCGATGATTAAAGAGCGTAAGATTATAGCATTATCCTTAACAGAAAAAAAGCATGGGAGTGACCTCATGAGTAATGAAGTATGTGCAGAAGCCTATCAAGAAGGCTATAAAATAAATGGGGAGAAATGGCTTTTTAATCAAGCGCATAATAGCAGTGCAGTCACTATGCTAGTCAAAACCGATACGAGCAATACCCCTAGATCCTATTCCTTATTTTTTATCAATAAAGACGAAGTGGCTACAGGGCAGCTTTCGTCTATTGGTAAAATTAAAACACATGGGGTACGTGGTATGGATATGGGAGGCTTGACATTACAAGATGCCATCTTGCCTAAAGAAACCCGTATTGGTAAAAAAGGAGCAGGATTAGAAATTGCCATAAAAGGGCTTCAAGTGACAAGAATGTTATGTGCATCGTTTTCTATGGGAGCTATGGATACAGCATTGCGCACAGTGATTCAATTTGCGGTGCAACGAGAGTTGTATGGCGATTCTATTATTCAGATGCCACGGTATAAAAACAGTTTGGTTAAGATTTTTACTAAAGTATTGATTTCGGAATGTTTGAGTTTTACCTCCGCTAGAGCATTACATGTGATTCCAAAGCAATTTACAGTAATATCAGCCATTGTAAAAAGTAGTGTTCCTGTATTTTCAGAAGCAGTATTACAAGAGTTAACACATCTTTTTGGAGCACGATATTACCTTAGAGAGGAGTTTAATTTTGGGATTTTTCAGAAAGTACTAAGAGATAATGCTACGGTTAGTCTTTTTGATGGAAATACAGCTGTAAACCAACATGCGATCTTATTACAACTTAAGTATTTGGCATATAACCGGTCGAAAGAGTGGAATAACCGTTCTGCTCAAATTATAGAAAACCATGCCGTTATTTATGACTTGAGTGCACCACTCCCCAGTTTAGACTTTTCTAAGCTTGATGTGATTAGTAAAGGGAAGGATGATTTGATTTTTGGATTAAAAATGGCTACCGAAAAGATTACACAAGAATTAGAAGAAACACCTCTTGATCATTGCTTACTTCAAAGAATACAGCAGTGTTTACAAAAGATAGAAATCAAACAAAAAGCATTGGATGCGACCTTATTATCAGATGAGGTACAGTTAGGTAATGTATATGCCATACCGGCACTATATTATACCTATGCCGAGCAGTATGGATATTTTCATATGGCAGCTTCTTGTGTACAGATATGGCACCATAACAAAACCGTGGTGCATGAGCATTTTAATAGTCCAGTATGGGTATTAGCATGTTTAACTTTTATTTGTGAAGCACTGGATATCACCGTTAACCCTTTAACAGAATCTGAAGAGGATCTTATCGTCGATGCCATCGTAGAGCTGTATCATAAAAACCAATTGTTCTCTATCATTCCTCAATCTCTAGCTGTATAATATGGAAACGAAGTCAAAAGCACATAAAATTGCCATTGTAGGAATGAGTTGTCGTGTTCCGGGAGCTACTACGCTCCATGGATTTTGGGAGCTCCTGAAAGATGGAAGATCTACGATACAAGAAGTACCTCAAAACCGATGGAATGTTGAGGACTATTACCATCCAGAAAAAGGGATGACAGGAAAGATGAATACTAAGGTAGGTGGGTTTTTGGATACCATAGATACGTTTGATGCTTCATTTTTTAATATTCCAGATCGAGAAGCTGCATTTATAGATCCCCAACAGCGATTATTATTGGAAACCGCCTGGGAGGCTTTAGAAGATGCAGGGTATGATACGGCAAGTGTTGAAGGAAGCAAGACCAGTGTATTTGTGGGGGTTAGTAATGTTGATTATGCACGCTTATATGATAAGCAGCAGTATGATATGGATGTATATACCGGTACCGGGATTACGTATAGTCTAGCAGCCAATAGAATTTCCTATTTTTTTGATTTTAAAGGCCCTAGTATGGTGGTGGATACTGCGTGTTCTTCTTCTTTGGTAGCAGTAGATTTAGCATGTGATAGTTTGCGATTAGGAACCTCAGATCGCGCTTTGGTAGGCGGAGTAAATTTAATGCTAACACCAGATATTTCTTTAGCCTCAGCGCAAGCAGGATTGCTATCTGAGAAAGGAAGATGTGCTACCTTTGATGCTGATTCGGATGGATATGTACGTGGAGAAGCAGTAGGAATGATGGTATTGAAACGGTATGAAGATGCTGTGAAAGCGGGGGATACAATACTTGCAGTAGTGGCTGGAAGTGCTACCAATCAAAATGGACTTAGAAATGGGTTAATTGCACCTAGTGGACCCGCTCAAGAAAAGGTAATGAGGTTAGCTTTAGAAGATGCCGCTATTACACCCCAACAAGTCAGTTATATAGAAGCGCATGGTACCGCAACTCCAATGGGAGATGCGATAGAATTTAATGCGATAAAAAATGTATATGGTACAGGAAGAACGGATGATACTCCGTGTACTATCAGTACTGTAAAAACTAATTTTGGACATACCGAATCTGCTTCAGGGATTATTGGAATGATCAAAGTAGTGTTAGGAATGCAGCATAAAGCCATTCCGAAACATGTACACCTGAATACTTTACACCCTTTTATTAAAGTGGGGACACTCCCTCTTCGTTTTCCAAAAACACATCAGGTGTGGGAAGTACCTCAGGGTACAAAACGATATGCAGGGGTAAGTGCTTTTGGATTTGGAGGAAGTAATGCACATGTCATTTTAGAAGAAGCAGTACCTCCAAACGAACAGCCCATTACCACAAATAAAGATCAGGCGACCATACTTACGCTATCTGCACGAACTGAAAGTGCATTAAAGGAATTGATTACAGCCTATCTAAAACAATTAGATGCTAGTCAAGAAACCGTAGCAGATATAGGATATACTGCAAATAGATATCGAAAACATTTTGATGCGCGTATTGCAGTAACGGCAACCACTACAGAAGCGCTTCGTACCGCATTGCAACATTCCTTACAGGATAAAATGATGAGGCCTAAACTAAAGCCTAGATATGTTTTTATGTGTACAGGCCAGGGAGCACAATATGCAGGTATGGGAAAACAATTGTATCAGCAAGAAGCAGTTTTTAGAGCATGCATAGATACATGTGATGCGATCCTTATGCCATTACTAGGAACATCAATACGACAAATGATTTGCACAGATCAAGATCCGCAACATCTGATTGATCAAACACAGTATACACAACCAGCATTATTTGTATTTGAATATGCACTATACCAATTATGGAAATCATGGGGTATTGAACCTTCTATCGTATTGGGACATAGTGTAGGAGAGTATGTGGCGGCGTGCATTGCAGGCGTATTTTCATTAGAAGATGGCTTGTTTTTGATTGCTAAAAGGGCAGCACTTATGCAAGGCGTTACTACTGCTGGTAAAATGGTAGCGGTAATGAGTACCCCAGATCAGCTTACATCACATATTAAAGCGTATAAGGATGAGGTGAGTATTGCAGGCTACAACAGCCCAACACAAACGATTATCTCTGGAGGAGCTGCTGCAATTATAGCATTGATGAAAACATTTACAACGCTAGGCATTGGGCATAAGGAGTTAGTAGTTTCTCATGGGTTTCATTCTCCTCAAATGCAACCCATACGCGATGCATTTGAAGCGATTTGTCATGAAGTAACGTTCACGAAACCAAAACTAAAAATGCTATCGAATAGCACAGGAACTATAGTGTCAAAGCAATTTACAGAACCGTCGTATTGGGCAGATCATATGGTGAACCCTGTGCATTTTGTGAGTAGTATTCAATATTTAGAAAATTTGGGAACATTTATGTATTTAGAAATCGGTCCCAAAGCAATACTGACCGCAATGACAAATAGATGCTTGAGCTCTACATCAGAAAGCGTCGTGGTGCCTAGCCTTAGTGGGAATACAAATGCACATACACAGCTTTTACATAGTTTAGGAATACTCTACAAACATCATGCGACTATAGATTGGAAAGGGTTTTACAAACACAAAACAGTGCAACGTCGTAGTACAGTACCCCTATATCCTTTTCAAAGAAAACGCTATTGGATTGATGATGTCGCTACAAAAAGTGAAGGTGTACAGGTTAAAAACAAGAAAAACGGTTCTGAAAAGCATACAGATGCGCCGCTATATAGCATGTTACAAAACACGTTGCCTGCAAATCGAGTTCCTACGCTGATCGAATATATTAGTGAGGTTATAACGACAATGGTTCCCGAGCATAGTGGAGAACGAACAGTAGATCTTGGATTTTCTGATATGGGATTGGATTCCCTTCGAATCGTAGCATTAAAGAATACCGTACAAGAAGCACTAGGAGTGCCATTTTCGACCACCGTACTATTCAATTATCCTACAATCCCAAGCCTATCGGCATATATTATAGAAACTTTAGGGTTTGGGAATGAGGAGATGGCCGAAGTGGAAGAAGTAGCAATAGTGGAAGATGAAGCAGAATTGCTAAGGAATGTCCAATCGCTTAGTACGGCAGAAACACAAGAAGCTTTAGTTAGACAAATTAACCAAATGATGTACGAATGATGGACACAAAAAAGAACATGGAAATGCTATCTATCGAAAAGCAAGCGTTGTTAGCTTTGGGATTAGCAGATCAAAAAATAAAGAATTTAGAATACCAGTGTAATGAACCCATTGCTATAGTAGGTATGAATTGCAAATTACCAGGAGGAGTGGATTCTAAAGAAGATTTTTGGGAACTATTAGTGCAAAAAAAAGATGCAATAACCTCTTTTGATACAGCGCGATGGAACGAAACTTGTTTTAATGAAGACCCTAACAATCCAGGAACTACCTATTCTAAATATGGTGGATTTTTAAAGGATATTTATGGATTTGATACAAAGTTTTTTGGAATTTCAGCAGATGAAGCCCAAAACATGGATCCACAACAACGCGTTGTATTAGAAACCACTTGGCATGCACTTGAAGATGCAGGAATTGTACCCACATATTTAAGAACCACATCAGTAGGTGTTTTTGTTGGGATTGGCGCTGCGGATTATACATTTAAAACATTAGGAAAAGCAAACTTAGATCAGGTCAATCCATATACAGCTTTGGGCTTAGGAGCTTCTTTTGCTGCAGGAAGAATTGCCTATTTTTTGGGTACTCAAGGGCCAACATTTTCGGTAGATACTGCATGTTCTAGTTCTTTGGTATCTGTGCATCAGGCGTGTGCCAGTTTGCGTACAAAAGAATGTAACCTAGCCCTTGCCGGTGGAGTGCATATCATGACGACTCCAGAGGTGTCTATAGCACTGTCTAAAACAGGTGCATTATCTCCTATAGGACGTTGTCACACGTTTAGTGATCAAGCCGATGGATATGTGCGTGGAGAAGGATGTGGGATGCTCGTATTAAAACGCCTATCAGATGCCCAAAAAGATGGGGATACCATTTTGGCAGTCATCAAGGGATCTGCTGTAAATCATGATGGTCCTAGTAGTGGATTTACTGTGCCCAATGGAAAAGCACAAGAAGCTTTGCTTCAAACCGCTTTAAAAAATTCTGGGATTACAGCAAATCAAGTGAGTTATATCGAAACGCATGGAACTGGTACACCATTAGGAGACCCGATAGAAGTAGAGGCAATCACCAGTGTATTAGGAGAACACCGTACGGATGACCGCTTAGTACTAGGTGCCGTAAAAACGAATATAGGGCATTTAGAATCCGCAGCAGGTATTGCTGGTTTGATGAAAATAGTGATGGCAATGCAGCATAAAAAAATACCTGCAAACCTTCATTTTAACCGTCCTAATCCGTTGTTGGATATGGCGCAACTACCGATTCAAATTCCTACGGATATCATTCCTTGGAATCCTAATGGAACTCGAATTGCAGGAGTCAGTTCTTTTGGACTTAGCGGTACCAATGCACATATAATTTTAGAAGAAGCACCGGCATCAATACCAGTGGCTCTCAGCAAAAAACCAGATGCGAATGTTATAGTGGTGTTATCTGCAAAAACAGATGCTTCTTTAACAGTAGTGGCGCAACATCTTAAAGATTATATCGGAAACCATCCCAAAATAACGGTAGAAACGATAAGCTATCATCTGAATTGTCATCGTGCTCATTTGCCATCTAAACTAGCGATTATTGCTAAAGAAAAAGAAGAACTTCTAGCGGCATTGACAGCCTTTTTAGCGAATGCTACAAGACCCAATATGCAGTATGCAAGAGTTATTGCAGCGCAACCCCTTCGTACTGCATTTGTATTTCCAGGACAAGGATCACAGTATGTATCCGTGGGTAGCGAATTGTATGCGACTATCCCATATATCGCTCAAACTATCCAATCCTGTTTGAAACATATTCCTTCAGAACAGGCCATAGTAGTACAGGATATTTTAGAAGGAAAAACACCAGAACTCATCCATAGTCAAGCCTATTCAGGGCCGTTTTTATTCCTGATAGAATATGCGGTAGCGAAGTATTGGATGCATTTAGGAATACAACCTACAGTGGTTTCTGGGTACAGTTTAGGAGAATATGTAGCCGCTACATTAGCAGGAGTGCTTACAGTGCAAGATGCACTTGCATTGGTTACAGAAAGTAGTAGGTTGGTTGCACAACTTTCAGATACAGGTGCCATGGTGGTGGTCTATGAATCGCAAGAAAAAATAGAAGCATTGATTCAAGAAAATAAATGGACACTTACTATTGCCGCGATTCATTATCAGGATCATATCACTATCGCTGGGGATACTAAAGCGGTGGAACAATTTTTAGCCTATAGTACAACACATGGGATTCGATATACGGTGTTGGATCATGTTCCAGCATATCATTCTGCGGTGATTGAAACTATCGTAACAGACTATATTGAGTTTGCAAAAGGGATTACTTATCACGATCCTAAGGTTGATATGATTAGTGGATGTACAGGACATAAGATCTCTTCTGGAGGTATAGATGCATCCTATTGGGCTGGTGTACTTCGCAATACCGTTCGCTATGATAAGGTCGTAAAAACATTAGCTGAGTACCCCATTGATGTGAGTATCGAAATGGGACCGAATACATTTTTGTCGGCGATATTACAGCAATCAGAAGCGCATGAAGAATTACTATTATTGGCATCGTTACGCCCAAAGGCTTCGGAACAGTATACTCTCTATCAAGGAGTTGTTCAGTTGTATTTAAAAGGGGTTCCTATTGTATGGAAGCATCTATATGCAGAGCAGTATCCAAAAATAGCACTTCCGTTATACCCTTTTTATAAAACCAAAAAATATACAGTAGTATCCGAAAAAGAGGTGTTATCAAGTAAAACGCAGCGTAAAAATCGACCTCAGGAGATACCAGATAGTAAAGCGATACAAGAAGTTTTAGCGGCTATTATTATCGATCAGATTATAGACGTTACAGAGCATACCATCGAATCGATAACACCTTTTCGGGAAGAACCGATTCAAAATTTAGGTTTGGATTCTTTATTGTTGATGAATATTAGAGCGCAGATCATTAAAAAATTTCCAGCACTCAAAGATGTTTCCTTATTGGTTTTTAAAGAAGGAGCATCGATCAACAGTATCATTAGTACGTTGAGCACTGCGGATAGGGTTGAAGGGACTAAAGACCCTAAGCATGATGCTGATGTGCTAGAAGAACAATCTAAGGTTGTCTTTGAAGATTGGGAGCGATCCTTTAAAGTTGGACATATAAAACGTATTGCTAAAGCTTTGGTTCATAAGCACAATGAAAGTAATGTATTGGTATCACAAATCGCATGCATTGCCAAGGATGTATTTATCGCAGAAATCACACAAGATACTACACATGCTTTTTTCTATGAACATGCTAAAGATCATGTGCCAGGGATGTATATCCTAGAAGCCGTTTCTCAGGCAGGGCGCGCAGTTCCGCATTTGTTTTATGATACGCCCATGACTACGGCTTATGTAATGAATCAAATGGAAGCTGATTTTCAGCAGTTTGCAGAAGTAGATAGGCCTTTGTTTATGACCATGTTGGTTACCGATGCACTATACGCTAAAGGGATATTACAGCGTATGAAAATAGACATCACGATACAACAATCTGGAACGATCATAGGCACAATTACTGGTGTAGGACAGTTGATATCAGGAGCGGTATACGCCGAAAAACGAAAAGAGAGTTTAGCAGTATTAACACCTTCAAGACACTAAGACATGGCACAATTTTTAGAAGATATAGTATCCTCAAAACAGACTATCGCTGTTTTCGATTTTGATAAAACGATGTCTGATCGACACTCCTTTTGGAGATTTATACGCTACTGTGTAGGGCCTATAGCCTTTTACACGGCTATTTTTTATCTCATAAAGCAGATCTATAACTACTACACCCAAAAAATCACATTGATGGAATTGAGAGTGGTTGTAATAGCACACTTTTTTAAAGGGATGCCCGAAGTTGTATTGAAAGAGAAATCAACTCGTTTCTCTGAACAAAAAATTCCACAGTGGATTGTGAAAGAAGCATTAGCAAAAGTAAAATCTCATCAAGGACAGGGGCATCAGCTTATTTTAGTGAGTAATGCTACCGAAGATTATTTAATCCCTTGGGCAGCTTCTGTAGGGTTTCATTTGGTGGTGGGGTCTCGATTTGAAATTAAAGAGGGAGTGCTTACCGGAAAACTATTAGGAAAAAATTGTTATGGACAAGAAAAGGTGAATCGATTGGGGCAAGAAATAGGGGAGCTATCACAATACGAAGTCTATGCTTATGGGGATAGTGAAGGGGATAAAGAGTTGTTAGCATTGGCGAACTATCCATACTATAGAAGTTATACGAAACAAGGAGTTTATACTGCAACATCATGAGCAAAACAATGGAAATACTAATTATAGGAGCAGGTCCAGTAGGACTTACAACGGCTTGTGAATTATGGCAACGAAATATTCCGTGTCGGATTATAGAGAAAAGAAAAGAACCACATGTATTGTCTAAAGCATTTGCAGTGCATTCTCGAACGATAGAAGTTTTACAGCAATTGGGAGTGAGTGAAGCGATTGTAAATGCAGGAAGAAAAATTAGAACAGCTAATTTTTTCACGAAACAAAAGAAATTTTTGACAACACCCTTTGCAGCAATGGAAACACGGTACCCTTTTCTGTTGGCATTGCCGCAGTGTCGTGTAGAGCGCATTTTAGAAATGAGACTCGAATCTTTAGGAGGTGTTGTGGAACGTGGAGTTGAAGTTGTTTCTGTGTCCGAAGAGAACGATTGTGTTAGTGTTGAGGTTGCCGATGCTAGCGGAATGAGAACCCTTACTGCTGCTTATATTGTTGCGGCAGATGGTCCTAAAAGCAGGATGCGAAAACTATTGCGTATCCCTTTTCAGGGAAAATCGTATGCCAATGCATTTATTGTAGTCGATGCTAAAGTCACTTGGGATCAGCTTAGTGAAGGGGCAAACACCTATCTTACTCCTAAAGGATACCTGATGGTCAACCCTTTTCCAGAAGCAGGAATGTATCGTATTGTGTTAGGCGTAGCGGCTACAAAAACAAATACAACACCGACCTTGGACGAGGTGAATGCGATTAAAGATACGTATGGGTTTTCGGACTTGCAGATCTCTGATCCTTTATGGATTTCACAAACCAATGTACAGCGACGATTGATCGCAAACTATCGGTATAACAATGTCTTTTTTGCAGGCGATGCAGCGCATGTCAATAGCCCAGTGGGAGGACAAGGGATGAATATGGGCATTCAGGATGCACATAATCTTGCTTGGAAACTGGCCTATGTATATCATGGTTACGCGAATGAAAATATTTTAGAGAGTTACCATACAGAACGCTATCCTATTGCTACTCAGGTATTGAAGTTTACAGAAGTCATGAATACTGTATTGACTACAAAAAATAGAGTGCTTCAAACATTACGGAATGTGATATATGGTACAATTAACACGAAAAAAAGAGTCGCGGTAAAATTAGCTTTAAAAGCATCTGGATTGGCATATCAGTATAAAAATAGCAGATGTGTTGATTCAAGTGTGTCAAAAAAAGCATTCACCTCAAAAGGGATTGTTCCAGGGGCGCAAGTGGCTGCTACGATATTAG
This sequence comes from uncultured Aquimarina sp., assembly GCA_937951135.1. Classification (GTDB taxonomy): domain Bacteria; phylum Bacteroidota; class Bacteroidia; order Flavobacteriales; family Flavobacteriaceae; genus Aquimarina. Next base: position 14,256 of record CALFCI010000160.1, read on the forward strand.
AAAATATCAAAGGATATTCAGAAACTGCCGTTGCATATAGCACCTATACTATCGTGTGTTGTGTACAACCGATGCAGCATCTCGATGCCTCCCAAAAGATTGCACAGCAACTAGGAATAGTACAAGCACGATATCATGCAGAAAGTATGCCTATAGTGACCATACCCATAGAAAAAGAAGACGAAGTGCAATTGCGGATCGAGTCTTATTTTGGAATCATCACGCCCTCGGTATTGTTGATTCGGCCCGATGGTTTTTTGGCTGCTAGATATACACATCAGCAGTTGGAAGCCTTAGAAGCATTTATGTCTTCCTGTTTCTTGCATAAAACCAGTATCCCAATAGCCCCTGAACTCGTAAACCAATAATTCACACATACAAATCATTCAAAATTAACGATCATGAATACTTTTGTTTCCTTCATTACCAAACATCCTCGAAAAATATTGGGGTTTATTTTTCTCACTACACTGTTTATGTTTTGGGGCGTTACCAAGTTAGAAGTGCGCAACAATCAAGATTCTGAATTGCCAGCAGATGATCCTATTGTAGCAACTATGGATCGTATCGAAGAAATTTTTGACGATAAGAGCATGGTTATTATAGGGATCAAGAGTACGGATATTTATACTACAGAAACGCTACAGAAAATTAGTGATATTTCTGAAGCCCTACAAGCAATCGAATGGATCATTCCTGATGAGGTGAATAGCCTTTCTATGGTCAATACGATTAAGAGTCGAGAGTGGGGATTAGAAACTGGGCCTTTTATGAAGGAAGTTCCTACCACAGCTGAAGGATTAGCGCAATTAAAAAAAGATGTCGTTGCCAACGAAAATATTTATGGACAGTTGGTGTCTGAAGATGGTACTTTTTCTGCTATTGTAGGAAATGTACAAGAAGACTATGACCAAGCTTTACTGCATCAAGCCGTGTATGCTATGGTAGAAAAGTATAAAGGGTCTGATGAGATTTATGTATCAGGTGAGCCGATATGGTTAGAAGATATTGAAACAGGGATCGCGGCGGATAGTGGTATTTTGGTACCGGTAGCTTTAGGATTCATTTTCATCTGTTTTTTCTTCTGTTTTCGTACACTTAATGGGGTTTTTCTTCCGGTACTAGTTGTGATTTTAAGTATCGTATGGACTATGGGGATGATGGGGCATTTAGGACTGCCCATGACGGTAGTTTCTAATGCGCTGCCCATATTGATGGTTGCTGTAGCAAGTTCTTACGGAATTCATATGGTACATCGGTATTATGAAGAAAGACAAGAACATTCGAATACCATTGCAGTACAGCATACTGTACGCAGTATAACACCACCGATTATTCTGACCGGAATAACCTCTGCATTGGGTGCGGGTACTTTGGTGATTTTTAAAGTTACTTCTATGAAAGAGTTTGGCGTGATTTCGGCAATAGGCATTTTAGCAGCTTTAATTCTTTCGATTACCGTGATTCCTTCGATATACATGGTATTGAAAAACGTAAAAACAAAGCAAACCGATTTTAAAATGATTACGAAGGCACTACATGCGATTACTGCCTTTTCCTTCCGAAATAGAAAACGAGTTTTAGTAGGATATCTTGTTTTAGGGGCAATCTGCTGTTACGGAATCACAAAAATTATTATTGGAGTCGATATTTCTCAGAATTTTCCGGAAACACATAAAGGAAGAATTGCGGTGAATACCTTTAATGAAAACCTGGGGGGAGTGCGTGCCTTTAATATTATGATTGAAGGAGATGCCCCCGATGCGCTTAAGCATCCTGATTTTTTACGTAAAATTATGAAGTTCCAGCATTTTATGGAACAACAAGAAGGAGTGGGTAATGTGTTCTCTTTTGCGAATATTATCAAAAGAATGCATCACGTTATTGACAACGAAGGGGATACAGGAAATCAGGACGCACTTCCGAATTCACAAGATGTAATCGCACAGTATCTATTGTTGTACAGTATGTCGGGTGATCCAGGGGATTTTAAAAACCTGATAGATTTTGAGTATCAACGGGCAAAAGTACAGGTAATGCTTACTACCTCAGATCCTCAAAGGCATGAAGAGTTGTATACACTTGCGCAAGACTATCTTCAAGAAAATATTACGAATGGATCACAGGCAAAGGCATCTTTTGGAGGGGATGTAATGTTTTGGATTGCACAAATAGGATATATCGTAAAAGGAAAAATAGAGAACATACTATTGAGCGTACTGATCATGTTGATTGTTTGCTCCTTTGTTTTTCGTTCGATTAAGGCAGGTATTTTTAGTATTATTCCTTTAATTTTTTCAGCGCTGACCACCTTTGCATTGATGGGATTTTTTAAGGTGAAATTAGAAATGGGCACGGCAATACTAACAGCAATGCTTATTGGTATTGGTGTTGATTTTGCGATTCATTACCTCAGTAGATTCCGAGAAGAATCGGCAATGGCATGCGGAGACCATACTTTGGAAGAAGTCTGTATGAAAACGGCAGATACCTCGGGACGGGCTATTACATTTGATGTGCTCTCTAATGTGGTAGGGTTTTCAGTATTGGTGATTTCAGAATTTTTACCGATTCGGAGTTTCGGGTTGTTATTAGCCATTTCCATGTTTGTCGCTGGATTTAATACCATGTGTATGTTTCCAGCCTTAATTGGGGTTTTTAAACCGTCTTATTTTATGGCGAAGCCTACTCCTAAAACCATAGAAGATCCAGTAGCGGTATTAGAAGAGAGTACCCTGTAATAGAAGTGTATAAAATTAGATATAATCATTAAAATAAAATTTAAAATGAAACGGATACAAACGATCATGATATGCTTGCTGGCTATAGGTACGGTACCGTCTATGATAGCTCAAGAGACGAAAACCGACTATAAAACAGGTCTAGAAGTAATTAAAGCTTTTGAAGAAGAACAGGCTTTTGATACACAAAAGTCGATGATGCGTATCAAAACTACAAACAAATCAGGGAAAGAGAAAGTACGGTCTTTAGTGCAGTCTACAAAAGCAATAGGAGGAGGTCGGTACCATACGCTATTGCGATTTGTAGCCCCTGCAAATGAGCGAGGCAATAGTGTATTGATTCATGAACAAGTAGATCGAGATGACGACCAATGGATCTATCTCATCGATCTTAAAAAAGTAAGAAGAATTGCATCCTCTGCAATTGCAGATAATTTTATGGGTACAGATGTGACCTATGAAGATTTGGGGAATCAGCTTTCGGAGAGTATTGAAGATTATGAATATGAATTATTGGAAGAAGAAAGTATCGATGATTTTCCATGTTATAAAATTGCAGCAATACCAATAGCTTCAGATGTGAAAAAGCATTCGGACTATAGTAAACGCATCCTTTGGATTCGAAAAGATGTATTTGAAATCGTGAAAACTACTTTTTATGATAAAAAGGGAGCGCTTTTTAAGCAGTATAAGGGGATGGATATTAGAGCTGTTGAAGGGCATGAAAATACCTATAGAGTCTATCGTATGCAGGTGGATAACTATGCTAAAAAACACAGTACAGAAATTACTATAGAAAAATACGATATCAATACGACTATCGGAGATGCTGTTTTTTCAAAAAGGGCATTAACACAAATCAATTAACCGTAAACAAAACAAAACTACTATTATGAAAACAGTATGGAATATCGCAGTACTATGTCTCTGTATATATACAGTGCAAGCGCAATCAGGGAAAGACATTATGATCAAGAATGATGCGCAAATTCGAACACAGGATGAGAGTAGAGATTTGACCATGATATTGACCGATGCAAAAGGGCGATCAAGAGAACGAAAAGTAAATCAATATAGTATTAATGATGCAGAGGATAATCGGTCTACAATCATACGATTTTCTGCTCCAGCAGATGTGAAAGGAACTTCATTTTTGGCAGTTGAGCATAGTACTCGTGATGATGATCAATGGTTATATCTTCCGGCATTACGAAAAACAAGGAGAATTTCATCGAGTGATATTACCGATAATTTTGTGGGGTCAGATTTTACTTATGAAGACTTAGGGACAGAAGATTTAGAAGATTTTTCTTATACCGTATTGAGAGAAGATACTTTTGAAAATGCCAGTTGTTATGTTATAGAAGCAATTCCAATAACTCCCGAAAAAATAAAAGAAACAGGATATAGTAAGCGAATACTATATATTCGAAAATCGGAGTATTTGGCAGTGAAAGTAGACTATTTTGATAAAAAAGGAAATCATACAAAGACATTTACGATTACAGACATTCGTAAAATTCCGAATAGTGATAAAACAAGAGCGCATATCCTTACCATGAAGAATTTAAGAACAAAGCATACTACAGTATTGCGCTTTAATAATTTTAAAATTAATCAGGGTCTTGATACTGCATTATTTTCGAAACGAAATTTAGAAAAGTAATGAATACCAATTTGAAAAGGAACCACATTACAATTTTAAACCTTATACAAGGGCATTGATGAAAATCAATTTGCTTTTTAGTATTGCATTGCAATACGGCTAATCACTTTTATATAATGACACATTATCACACAAGTATCCCACTTTTTAAACTAGTAGTGTTTTTTTTGATCACTACAGTAGTTTCCTTTTGTCAAGCGCAAGAAGTAGACAAAAAATACCGTTTAGGTGGTTTTGTTGAGCTCGATCATATCAGTTATTTTGAGACTGAAGAAGATAAAGTAAATGCTAGAAATCAAGGCATTGTACAACTAGAAGTAGAAAGTAATTTTAGTACCAAGTACAAGTTTTTTGGTGGAGTAGAAATTAGAGAAGATTTGAGTGATCCCGATCGAAGCCGTGTTTTTATAGATGAAGCCTATGTAGATATATATCTTAAAAGTATGGATATTAGAGTTGGGAAACAAATCATAACATGGGGAGAGGCAGATGCGATTAACCCTACAAATAATATCAATCCTGTAGATTTAAGTGATTTAAGTGATACAGATGATGAGCGGATAGGCGTGTATGCTGTGCAAGCGAAGTATTATGTAGGAGATTTTACTTTTCATGGGGTATTGATCCCTGTGTATGATGGCAGTGTACTTCCTAAAAGCAATTCTAGATGGTTTTTAGATTTCCCGACAACGGTGGCACTACCAGATGGTCAAATGGCTCCTGCTCAATTTAATCTAGCACTAACCGAGGAGCCTGCTGCAGATACCCGTAGTGCACAATTTGCATTGAAAGCAGCCACTTCTATAGGGGGATGGGATATGTCTGTAAGTTATTTTAATGGATATGATGACCTTCCCAATTATAGTCAAATAGTAACTCCTACAGCTACGGGGGTCGATGTAACTGTGCTCCCTAAGATTCATGAGTTAGAAGTATATGGTTTTGATTTTTCTACGTCCTATGGTTCCTATGGGTTTAGAGGAGAGTTGGGGTATTTTAAAACAGAAGATACCAAAGGAGAAGACCAAACTATTGACGATTCCTTTTTTCAATATGTAGTAGGAATAGATCGGAATTTCAGTAATATTATTGGAGAGAATAATTTATTTGTGATTGTGCAATGGGTACATCAGATTATAGAGAGTGGAGCGAAAGTACCTAATACGAATCTAAATAATATTTTTCAAGAATCAATATTGGCTCGAATGGAATATCAGTTGGGTAATTTTTCGACACTTACTTTACAAGGTACGTATGATTTTAAAGCAGAGAACTATTATGTTCAACCTGAAATTACTTATGAAATTAGTGACGGATTAAACCTTACCGTATTGGCTGATTTCTTTGGAGGAGAAGAGCGTACTTTTTTTGGGAATTATAGAACCAATAACAGAGCGCAATTGAAACTAAAGTATAGTTTTTAACCTGAGTTCGACATAAGAAAATCACGTCAATTCGAGTAATTCGGCGAAGGAGAATTGTATCGATTCCCGAGGCTTCGGGAGTGATTTTTCTTATGAAAAAGCTGATCTCGATACATTTTCTCTTCGTTATACTACGAAAAAACACTCTCCCGAAGCGGGATGACGGTTTTTCAACTATTCTGGCTTAGGTAGAACTCAGGTTTTTAGCAAGTATACGTGTATGTTGAGAGTGTCTATTGTCTAATCAGATATGAATTGGAGGATGTTTTTACAATGAAATCGGTAGCACAGTGATATCATTGATGCTGATCTTTTGATTTGTAGCTAAATAACAATAGTGATCAGATTGTACCGGTATAGATACCGTATGCCATGTTGTATTTTCTATGGTAGTGCTGTGCGCTGTAATCATAAAAGAATCTAACGGTATACTCAAGCCTTTTCCATCCGCTTTAATCACCGCTTCTTTTTGTGTCCAATAGGTGAAAAATGCATCCGTTTGATTGGGAGCAGTAGCAATTGTATGCCATTCTTCTGGGGTCATTTGTGATTTAAAATGTGATGGATCTACAGTCTTTGTTTTTTCAATATCAATACCCAGATGGAGTTGATCACTAAGGGCGCAAATCACATAGTCTCCAGAGTGAGAGATATTAAAATCAATAGGGCCAGATATAAAAGGCCTATTGTGTTTGGAGTATTGGAGTGCTGCAAGAGGATCTTCTGTACGGTTTAGTTTTTCAAACCCCTTGCGTACTAATAGTTTGCCTAGCAGTGTAGCTTGCTGGTCTTCCCATTTGTGATACCGCTTGATTTTTGCTTGCATCTCTTTGGGTACTGTTTTTAAATAGGAATCAAAATGCTGTTCTTGAAAAGAACTACTGATTTTAGTATAAAAAATATCAACCATACTGCTAAGCTACACAAATAGGGCGCTTTTTCATAGTGAAGCTATGGCTAATACGGAATAAGGACAATACCACTTTTTATCTGAAATTATCATATACACTGTTTGTTTTGATCTCATAAAGTGTTACAAAACTCTACATATGAGTCTTGGCTCTTGTAGCAAAGCGATCTTGCATCTTATTAGAATACTAATTTCAGTATACCGTTAATTAACAAATGGATCACTCCACTTCGTATCAGTATACACATTGGTTCCAGAAAGTGTTTTGATAAACGCTTCTATGGCTTCCATATCGGCAGCACTTAGGTTAAGGTTTTGACCATTTCCTCCAGTACCTCCTTGTAAACGATTATCAAGGTTTGTATTTCCAGTAGCATCTATGTCATTATAATGTGCTACTACTGCCGGGATTGATGCAAGACTGGCATCATGCATTAAGGACCCATTAAGTATTCCTGCACTATTAAAAATATCTCTTAAAGTAGGTGCTCTAGTTACGGTAAAGTCAGTCGTTGTTGTACTTCCAAATACACCTGTAACTCCATTATTTAAACTTTGTGGATCAATATCAAATTCTGGTGCGGCATGACATGTAATACACCCTGCTCCATTTTGATTTGGAGGTCTTAAGAATAGCGATTTTCCTTGGTTCTCTTGAGCCGTAAAATTAGGAAAGTCTACATTGTCGGCATTGACCAAGGCACGCCCACTATCATATTTAGAGTCAAAAGATTGAATGCTTCGTACAAATTGAGCTAAACATTCTTGTAGTCGCGCTTCTGTAATGGTGGTATCTCCATATACAAATTGAAATAGTTCTTGATAATATTCCAATGCCGTTAATTTTGTAAGTAGATCTGCTAATCCAGGGGCTCCATCGGTACCACTAAATCCCATTTCGGCATGATCCTGTATGGGTTGCGTAGTTTGTGCTTCTAAGGTCGCTGCCCGTTCATCCCAAAAAAAACGAGCTTCTGCTGCAAATCTAGCATTGATTAATCGCATACTATGTCTTCCTGTTTCTCCATTAACTCCAGTACTTACGTCTTCAATATCACTAAATGCCATAGCTTGTTGATGACAACTAGCACAGGATACCGTATTGTCTGTAGACAAGTTTTTATCATAAAATAAAACACGCCCAAGAGTTGCTTTAGCATCTGTTATGGGGTTATCAGTAGTATTATCTTTAGTAATATAATTGGGAATGGCTTGATTGGCATAATTGGATAGTGTGTTTAAATTAATAGCATTTCCGAAAATACTTTCGAGGATGACGGTATCGATGTCTTCAGTACCCTCAGTGTCTTCTGTGTTTTCAATATTTGTATCGGTGTATTCATCAGAGTCAGAACAAGAGATGAGGACGAGAATAAAAACAAACGCGAATAGATTTCTGGTAGTTGTCATAAAGAGCTTAGATTAGGATATTTTAAAGATAAGATACCTTGAAGATAAAACCTACTTTTAGTTAATTTAAAAAGTAATTTTTGTGTATTTTGTAGATTTTAATTGTCTTTTATCGACAAAATAATTGTTTTTACTAGTTGATTAAATGTGTTGAATTTAGTGTAATTGTAGATTTAACATTTTGGAGCTTGGAGAATTCCAATAGAGATTAGCGTATCTAAAAAAACAAATGATTTGGATGATCAATACCACTATAATCATAGGATTACTATTTTTTAAACCAACGTGATTTTGGTTTAGGGGCGTCTCCATATCCATATCCATATCCATACCCATACGCTTTTTTATGATCGACATCATTAATAAGAAGTCCCATTTTAGAAAAGCGTTGATCAGTATATAAGCCCTTAGGAATTTCTAACAGTCTTTTATCAGAATAGTTAAACCGTAACACATAGAGGCATAGTTGTGCATAAGTACTTAAAAGTAGTGTATCGGCGACTTGACTTACAGGAGGGGTGTCGATAATAATATAATCATAAGAAGTTTTCAGGAGTTTAAAAAAATCTGCTACCCTATGGTGTTTTAGTAATTCTGCTGGATTCGGTGGAGATGGACCAGAAGTAATAATGTCTAAACTAGGGAAATCAGGTAGATTCACGATCATATCCGATAGTTGTACCGTTTTATCTTTGATATAGTGCGTGATCCCTTTTGGGCTATACACATTTAAATATTTACGTAAAGCAGACGATCGTAAATCCATTTCTAGTAACGCTATTTTTTTCTCTGAACGCCCCAATGTGATGGCAAGATTACTGGCAATAAATGATTTTCCTTCTCCTTTTATTGTAGAAGTAATTAGGATGGTTTGTCCTTTTTCTTTTGGATTGTCAAGCATGAAATTGATATTAATTTCTAAGAGTCGAAATGATTCTGCTAAACTAGAACGATCGGCACCTGTAGTGACTAAGCTTTTTTCTTTTGATCTAGGAATATCACCTATGATCGGAATCTGAAGTTTCTTTTTAACGGTATTGATATCATGAACTTTTGTGTCTAAAACATCTTTAATAAAGATAATCAGTATCGGGATGATAAGCCCCGCTAGAAAAGCAGAAAGAAATATCTTATTTTTTTTAGGGCTAATAGAAGATCGAGAGCTATAAGATTTTTCAATCACTTTAGCATTAGATACCGTTGCGGCTAATGATATGGCAGTTTCTTCTCGTTTTTCTAATAAATAGATAAAAAGTGTTTCTTTAATTTCTTGCTGTCGTTTTAGATCATGTAGTTTCCGTTCTTTGGTAGGTAATGCTGCAATTTTAGAATTGACATAGGCATCTCTTTGCTTTAGATCTGTTAACCGAATGGTTAGGGACTTTTTTGAGGTGATTAAGCTTTGCTCTAAACTTTCTTTGATACTGTTTAGTTTTGCATTGATCGTAATTAACAAGGGGTTTTGAGCATTAGAACTGTTTGAAATTCGATTTCGTTGTAACGCAATTTCATTGTATTTGTTAATGAGTAACCCAGTGTTCGGATCTTTAAATCCCATATTGGCAGGCAATAGGTCTATCTCTGGTTTGTTTAGATATTCCATCGTAAAATCGATCAAGCCTATTTGTATCGAAGTTTCCAATACCGCTTTTTCATTTTCAGAGGAGTTGGATAGCATCATTGCCGCTTCTTCCGGCAAACGTGTTAAGTTGTTTTGGGTTTTAAAAGCTTCAACTCCTTTTTCTAAAGCTACAAGATCTGTACTAATAATTTCGATGCGCTCTTTCACAAAACGAGCTGTATTTTCTGAAATCTTATTTTTGTCATTAATAACATCAATATTATATTCTTCAATTAATTGATCTAGAATAATCATCGCTCTTTTTTTTGCAATGGTATTCATGGTAAGCGTTACTACATTTGTGTTTTTGTCTGTCAATCCAATTTTGATTGTAGATTTATACCGCTCTACTACATCGAGTAGCGGACTTACATTAACATAGATTTTGCTGCCTATAAATTTAGAAAGTACGATGTCATTGGGGGTAATAATCATATCACTTAGCACAGTAGAAATGCATTCCCCAAAACGTCCAGATTGTATAAAATTTTCTTCGGGATCTAAAATAGTATACGCCCGATTTTCATTAATTTGAACAATAAAATTGGACGCTTTCTCATAGTAAGCATTGTCTAGAAAAGTAATGGCTATAGGGACATTATCGGTAAGTTCGATTAATCGTTTAGAGAATTTTGTTTTGCACGCATACGTAATATTTAGTCCTAGTTTTCGGACTACATTTTCCATTAAAGGGCGTGATTTTAAAATTTCAATCTCATTAAGAACCTCTTTGTTGTTGTTTTTCAACATCGATAAACTTCCAAGATTGGCAAACTCACCTAGTCCTTTTTGATCCTCTGTTTTTATAAGAATACTAGACGTAACCCGATACGTTTTAGGGGTGTATCTAAGGTGTAAATATCCTAAGGCAAAAGCAATACCAAAGGAAATTAAAAATAATTTCCAGTGTCGAGTGTATTTTTCAAATAATTCTTTGATCACTAAGTTTCCGGAATCGTCATCAGATTCGTGATTCATGAAGGTGCTATTTTTGTGTGGAGCCGCAAAATATTGCAGCGCTATCTAGTTGGTTCGATAAAAATAGCTATAATCTATAGATTTTCCATGATGATTCGCAGGATTATGCGCTTCTTTTTCCTTTAAATACAATATTTTTAATGATTTTTATTCCATAAGTAATATCAGTGCCAATTGGATTTTGCTCATAGGCTTTTAAATACCGCATTTCAGATTCCATAATTTCATCTAATGTGGTAGGCATATCTGCATAATATGGAGGAATCAAACCGGGCTTAAAACGGGTTCTTTTTTCTTGTAATTCCTTGGAGTATAAACTAAAATAATGCGAACTTAATGGGCGTCCTCCAATCAATTTCATATCTCCTTTAAAGAAGTTAATAAACATAGGAAGCTCATCAATCCAATATTTACGCATCATTCTTCCTTCATTAGAAATTCTAAAATCATTTTTTATTTTCCCTCCATCTTTAAGGCTATTACGGTCAAATACATATTGTTGTAAGTACTCGGAATACGGATACATGGTTCTAAATTTTAGGACATGAATCGGTTTTCCGTTTTTACCTACTCTTTTTAATCGAATTAAAGGGCCATAGGATGGATCCATATCATAGGTTGGAGCTTTTGATTTTTTGGCAACAAAATACAGTTTGTCATCAATAACATGTTCCGCAACCACATCAAAACCACAAGAATATAATCTTCCTAAGGTTTCGGCTTTTGTTAATACTCTTCCATACCCTTTGGTAATCTTGAAATATAGTTTTTTGGTAAAACTAAGCTTTGGACATATTCTGTTCCAAATAAAATCTCCACAATAATAGATATAGTTTAATGGTTTTGGAAATTTTTTGAGGAGCTTCTTTTTACGAGAAGTGTATGTTTCTATAGCATTAATAAATAGCCCTCCTTCAGGTAATTTATCATTTACGGTTTCAAAAAATTTATTGATGCGTTTATAATTATTGACTACCTCTAAGTTGACAATCGCTTTGCAATCTTTCTGATCCGCATGATTAATATCTACCAAAGATCGGGTGTCGGTTACCACAACATCTTTTAGTAAGAGGTGACTTAAATGATCACAAATCAATTCATGAACATCATCACTATAGTTTTGAGCAGTAATAGTTTTTACTGCGATCTTACGCTCGTTCCTTAATGCATAAGGACTTGGGACTGAAGTAGTATATGTGGTAAGATCATACGCGTTTCTATCTAAATAATGATAGACTTCAGGACCGATTCCTTCTTTAATCATCTTTTAAAGAAGATATTTAAAACATTAGGAACAATATAGCATTTTATAAAATTGATGTGAAATAGACTTTTTCTGTTTTCAACATCTGAAGTAAAGTAGGTGAAGTTCATGATATACTTAGGTTTAATTAGTGATCTAAATATAGAGGCTGTTTCTGAAAATTTAAAATGGTTTTTCCGTAAAATTTGTATGTTATGTATTTGTTTACTAGTACATTAGGGTTTTTAGTGTAGAATCCACAATGCATATTGATGTTTAACCATAACAATTTACAATTCCATAATACTAATGGTTTATTTATTTTTAAAATATGGAGTATTGTACTTGTTTTTATGGGGTTTTTATCGTTAAAAGTTATTTTTTTTACGATGAAATAATGTTTTTTAAAGTGTTTTTCTTCTAGTTGTACTAATTTGAAGGAAAAAAATGATACCATTTAATCCACATTGTGGAGTTTAATTCTCCGAGGCTTGCCTCGAAATGTAAAAAATAGGTATCCGCTGAATGCCTCGTGAGCTTGCTCCGAGGGAGTTGACTCAGACTGTGTGTTTTTAAAAAGCACTACGTTGTAGTAATTTCGTGATCAATTTTTGAGTATGTATAGTTCTTCCTTTTTTATTTAAATGATATACGCTATCAAAAAAGTAAGCATCAGGATATACGAAATCAGTGGCGCTAGAAATAATTGCTATATGAAGATGTTGTCTTATTTGTTCATCGAATTGCGTCACTATCTTTTTGTTTTTAAGGTATTCGGATTTTGCATACGCTCCATAAGAGAAGAGTACAGTAATTCCTTTTTGTTGTGTATAGGTATAAAAATCATTTAAAAGTTTAATTTCAGCTCCTTTATCGGTACTGATTTGGGTTTTGCTACCCAACTTATTTGGTAATGTCATGGTAAGGTGATTGGTTCCGTCACCATAGCTGTTAAATGTTCCTCGTGTATAGATAGGGTCTTTTTTTTCAAGATTCAAATACTGCATCATTGTTTTTTTATAGTGTATATGATGGTTATTCAAAAAGGTATTGCGTAATGACTTTTGTTTGCCTGAACTATAGGTCAACGCTTTAGGATGGTAGTAAGCAACCATTTGCTGTAATTTTTTATTGCCTTCCAAGGGCATTATATGTTCAATAGATAGGATAATAACATCTCCTTGTGTTGCCACGTCTTTTAATTCGTTAAGAATAAAAGAGAGTCCTAATTGCGCGTGTAAGCCTAAATTTAATACAGGTTTCCCTAATGCAGCTGTTAATTGTTCACTGTCGATTCCAAAAACGAGATTAGACCCACCTGCCAATAGTATTTTAGGTGTAGTAATTTTTTTTGCGCTCTGATGTTTGTCTGCCATTGCGGCTAAATATTCGGTACTCGTTGCTTTTGACGGTCCAATCCATGGCAATACTAAAGCAGCAGCACTTACTATGCTTAGGAAAATAAACGATTTTAAGAGGAATTTTTTCATAGGTTCATAGCGTATTATTAAAATTGAAAATAAATAAACTGTTGTTCATTTCCTGCATAATACAAAATCACAGCAGTGAGTATACTATAGATAGACCATCGAAATAGTGTTGGAATTTTAGGAATGCCAGCAAGAGCATGTTCAGTTGTTCGACCCAACCATTCTACGCCCATAAACAGGATAATGAGTAGGAATACTTTCTTTGGAAATACTTGAGGAAAGGTAAATACTGATGATGAAGCAATTTCAGTGATGTATTGCACGGCATGTTGAACAGTATCAGCTCTAAAAAATATCCAAGCCAATACCGTCAGTCCAAAAGTGATGGTCATCTTTATGATTTCGCGTATCGAAGGAAAAAAGCGATGTGCTGCAATGGGTCCCAAATTATTTCTGTTCATGCCCAATAATAATAGCGGAAGAAAATACAGCGCATTGAGTGCTCCCCAGATGATAAAGGTCCAATTGGCACCATGCCAAAACCCACTGACAATAAAAATAATAAATGTATTTCTGATTTTCATTCCGACACCTCCCTTGCTTCCTCCTAAAGGAATATAGAGGTAATCTCTAAACCAAGTAGAAAGTGAGATATGCCAGCGCCTCCAAAACTCAGCGATGTCTCTTGAAAAATAGGGATACGCAAAATTGCGATTGAGATTGAAACCAAATAATCGAGAAGTACCAATGGCAATATCGGAGTATCCAGAGAAATCTCCATAAATCTGAAAGGTGAAAAATAATGCGCCTATAATTAGCGTACTTCCGGTATAGGTTTCAGAATTATTAAAAATAGTATTGGCATACTCGGCACAGGTATCGGCGATGACTATTTTTTTAAATAGTCCCCACAGTATTTGACGTAAACCATCTGTTGCTGCTGTGTAGTTAAATGTTCGTTTTTTGTAAAATTGAGGGAGTAGATGTGTGGCCCGTTCTATAGGACCTGCGACCAATTGCGGAAAAAAACATACAAATGCTGAAAACGCAATAAACCCTTTTGTAGGTTCAAGCTGTTTTCGATATACATCGATGGTGTAACTGAGTGTTTGAAATGTATAGAAGCTAATACCTATAGGTAATATAATATCTAAAGTGTTCGCCTGAATGGGATTTCCGAAAAATGAAAAGGCGGCAACAAAATTTTCTTGAAAGAAATTATAGTATTTAAAAAATCCTAGAAATCCAAGATTGATAAGAATACTAGTAGCCAACAATGTTTTTCTTGATATGGGTGTAATAGCAGTTTTAAGTCCAAGCCCTATGGTGTAATCTACAATCGTGCTAAATAAAATTAAGGAAAGAAATTTCCAGTCCCACCATCCATAAAAAACATAGCTTGCTAGAACAATGACAAGATTTTGTAGTTTGAGGTTATGTTGGGTTACAAACCAATAGAGTATAAAAACAATAGGTAGAAATATAGCAAAATCAATGGAGTTAAATAGCATAGTATTAAGAGTTTACAAAAAAAGTTTTCTTAACTACATTTTTAATATTTTGAAGTACAAGCTCCTTACTCCAGTTCCAAAGGTTGTCATTCCATCGCTGAGGGTGAAAGGTAAACATTACTGTGTTGGGCAATACTTGTTGTTGTGCAGCAGTAATGATTTGTGCTGTGCTATGGTAAGTGTTGGTATAGGTTGTATCCACTTTATCTCGAACACTGGTAGCGTGTCCATCCCATTTCCGACCGGTATCGGTGAGGTAAAAAACCTGATTGTAATCGACATCAAAATAGGGTTCGGCAAGGATTCCGTAGTCGCTATATTTATACTGTTCCCAGAGCTGTTTAGAATCGTATTTAGACATTGGGCTTCCATGCATGCAAATGGTGGTTACTGGTGCTAATTTTCGCAAGGCTATCAAGTTTTTTTTGAAATCATTGATTCCCAATTCAAGATCTCCATCCCATGTCGTTAAACATTCATAATGGTATCCAATTTCATGCCCTAATGCTGCAATTTCTTTGATAATGGCTTCATCCCAACTTTCGGGAACGGCTCTAAAGTAATACGTACCTTGAATCCCCATTTGTTCTTGAATTTGCGCAAATACTAATGAGTTTTGAGGTAATAAATCTACGTCATGACGTAATACGATACTTTTCGATTCAGGCATTTTTATAAAGGCTTCAAAAGTTTGGAAGGTATAGTTTTGATCTATTAATGTTTCTAGTAGCTTAATATATTGTTGTACTGTGAAATCCATGTTTTTTGTCAGTTGATAGTTGATGGTTGATGGTTGTCGGTTGTCGGTTGTTGGTTGTTGGAAGTTGGATTATTAGATTGTTGGATTGTTGGAATATGGTTAAAGTAGCTCTTGCATCAACTTTTTGATATCACCTTTTTTATAAAGCTCTTTCAGCATTGTAGTATAGCAAGTAACAAATCGTTCATTTTCTGAAAGCCCCCCAAACAGCAATTCTAGTTGAATAAATGCTAAGGGGTTAGTGGTAGTTTCTTTCGCTGCATCATGCAGTTTGCCTTGCATGGCGTCAATAATTTCCAGAGGCTGCCCGTTTTGGTCTACTTGTTTGTCGCTGTAATAGCACCAAGCGGCAATAACCAAGGTGGCGAATTTGATGCTTCCGCCAGTCGCCAAGTTCTCATGAATCGTAGCAATCAAAAATTTAGGCAGTTTGGCAGAGCTTTCTGAGCAAATACGGCTGACGCTGTCTTTGATATTGGGGTTGGCAAAACGTTCGAGTAAGCTGTCTTTGTAGTCCTCTAAATTAATGCCGATTATCGGCCCTAAGATTGGAGTAGCTTCTTCATCTAGAAAGGCTCTTAAGTAGTTCGCAAAGAGTTCATCTTCTATGCAGGCATTGATAGTCGGGTGGCCGTGTAATGCTCCTAATAAGCCTAAAACGGAGTGCCCAGCATTGAGCAGTCGCAATTTCATTTTTTCATAAGGCCCCACATCGGGTACGAATTGTACACCTACGTTTTCAAAAGCAGGCCTGCCATTCGAAAATTTGTCTTCTACTACCCATTGTATAAAAGGTTCGCAGGTTACGGGCCAGGCATCTTGTACGCCATAGTTTTGTGCTAGAATATCAATATCGGCTTGCGAGGTTACCGGCGTAATACGGTCTACCATACTATTCGGGAAGCAGACTTCTTTTGCTATCCATGTTGCCAAGTCCGCGTTTTGAACTTCAACAAAAGCGAGCAGCATTTTACGCGCCATGTCACCGTTGTGTTCGATATTATCACATGACATGATGGTGAATGCTGGGAGTCCTGCATCGCGGCGTCTTTTTAGGGCTGCGCATAGAAATCCGTAAACCGTAATTGGGTCCTCTGGGTGGCGGAGTTCGTGTTGTATGTCTGGGTTATGAAAATTGAATTCCCCCGTCGTAGGGTTGAAATTATAACCTCCTTCGGTAATCGTTAAGGAGACTATTTTAGTATCCGCATGCGCCATTTGCGCAATAACCGGTTCGGGGTCTGTGATGCCCATTTTAAAGTCGATAATCGACCCTATGACCTCGGGCTCTATTTTGCCGTCAGGGTGTTTGACCATCAAGGTATAGAGGTGGTCTTGTGCTTTTAAGACCTCA
Organism: uncultured Aquimarina sp.; assembly: GCA_937951135.1. Taxonomy (GTDB): domain Bacteria; phylum Bacteroidota; class Bacteroidia; order Flavobacteriales; family Flavobacteriaceae; genus Aquimarina. Next base: position 31,304 of record CALFCI010000160.1, read on the forward strand.
TTAATATTACTATCCGCTTCGCGAAGTCCTATTCCAGTAATTCCCAAGGCATCTCCTAACTTGTTTAGTTCGTTTAGATAGTAGGCTAGGTGGGCTCTATGAAATCCGCCGACTCCGATATGAACAATACCGCTTATTATGTTAGTCCTGTCATACTTAGGAACCACTACGCTATCTGGAAAATCACCAAGGTTTTGTGTGTTCAATAGTAGCTTATCCATAGAAAAAATCGTGCTTATTTGTTTTCAAAACGTTGTAGTAAAACCGCGAAAATGATGATACCCCCTTTGACTACTTGTTGCGGATACGAAGGTACATTCAAGAGGTTTAAGATATTACTGATTAGGCCTAATATCAATACCCCCATTAAGGTATTTATGGCGGTACCTCGGCCTCCGTTTAAGCTGGCACCCCCAATGACTACGGCGGCAATAGCATCCAACTCCCAAGCCATGCCCATGTTCGGAGACCCCAGATTGGTTCGTGACGCCACAACAATGGCCGCAATGGCTGCTAAAGCACCGGAGATTGCATAGACCAAAAATTTGTATTTATTCACCTTGATGCCCGATAGGCGAGAGGCTTCCTCATTACTTCCGATAGCAATGATAATTCTTCCGAAAACATTGTAACGCAATAGCACCATGGCCAATAGCACAATAACCAAGAATACGATGGCGATGTTAGGAATTCCCAACGTAGAATTGTTAGCAAAATTAGACATGTACAAACCCCCATAGGTTTCGAAAGTTATAGGAGAGCCGTTGGAATAGATAAAGCCCATACCACGCGCTACAGTCATCAAAGCCAAGGTCGCTATAAACGGCGCCATTTTTTGGTAGGCCACTAAATAGCCCGACACACTACCCAAGCCAAAGCCAATGACTATCGTAATTAAAATAGCCAAGGGCAAGGCAAAAATATTGATGAGCAATGCAAAGGCCACGGCCAATAGGGCCACCAATGAACCTACCGATAAATCAATGCCCCCCGTAAGAATCACAATCAGCATACCAATACTGATGATACCGATGCCCGAAACTTGTTTTAAAAGGTTGCTCAAATTCACCTCGGTAAAAAACACATCAGAGATGAAGGCTGAAAAAATAACCAGACAAACAAAGATGAATATGGTGTTGTATTTTATGATGAACTGAAGTATGCCTTTCGGACTACCTAATTGTTCTTTTAAGGTTAAAGCCATTGTTGGTCTATTTTTTTATTAATCTATAAATCGGTTAAAACGATACATTTTAGTACATCTAGCATACTGCCAACTGCAACTGCCAACTGCAACTGCCAACTGCTTTAGTTCATAGTCGACTCTTCTTCTTTCAAAGGTTTCCCTATGGCGTACCGCAGTATATTTTCTTCAGAGAAATTTTCTTTAGTCAGTTCACCGTATATCGTGCCTTCGTGCATAACCAAAATACGGTCTGAAATACCCATTATTTCGGGCATATCTGAAGAGATCACCACAACACCGACCCCTTTTTTTGCCACTTCATTGATCAGCTGATAAATCTCTACTTTGGCCCCAACGTCAACACCACGAGTAGGCTCATCAATTAAGATGACCTTACTATCAATACTCAACCATTTTGCCAAGGCCACTTTTTGTTGGTTTCCACCGCTTAAGTTCTTAACTGCGGTCTCCGCACTCGGTGTTTTAATGTTTAATTTCTCAATCAAATCTTGAACGTTCTTCGTTTCTTTAGCTGCACTCAAAAACCCAAACCTATTTGATATCGCCTTAAAATTGGTCACACTAATATTCTTTCTTATGGATAAGGGCAAGAACACCCCTTCTTCTTTTCTGTCTTCAGATACGAGTCCGATTTGATAGCCCACGGCATCCGCAGGAGAATTTGTTGTGATTTCTTTTCCGTCTAAAAGTAGCGTACCTGATTTTTTCTTGTCCGCCCCAAAAATCAATTTTACCGTCTCGGTTCTACCGCTGCCTCCTAAACCTGCAATGCCAAGTACTTCCCCAGGTTTTACGGCGAAAGAAACATCATGAACCAAGGTGTTTTTGGCGGTCAGATCTTTTACTTCGAAAATCGGTTCGCTGCCCACTTCACTATCACGTACCGGATAGCGGTCGGTCAACTCTCTACCAATCATCATTCGAATAACGGCATCGGTGTTGGTATCTTTTACAGGAGTGCTGCCCGAGTCTGTGCCGTCTCGAAGTACCGTGACGGTATCGGCTATTTTGAAAATCTCTTCTAGGTGATGTGAGATGTAGATGATAGCAATTCCCTGTTCCTTTAGTTTGAATAAAGTATCAAAAAGTTTCTGGGTATCAGTTGGGTCAAAGACCGTAGTGGGTTCATCTAAAACCAACACTTTGGTGTCT
>CALFCI010000161.1 GCA_937951135.1 uncultured Aquimarina sp.
ATAAGATCGATAAGATAATGTTATTAAGTAAACATAATATTTTTTGCGATACTTCCTCTCGATACATTAACTTTGTAGTATATAAGTAAAACAAAAAATAATAGTTATATACGCTCATATACTTTGCAAAAGCTATTAATATTTTGAAATACAATGACTTATTTTACGTTATTTTTTGTTTCATTTTTGTGACTTTAAAACGTAAGTTGCTGAAAATCAATGATTGAAATATTAGAAGTACGATTTACGATTGTAGAGTTACGATTGAAAAAAAATCAACCATCAACTGACAACGATCAACCATCCACTACATTTAAAACAATTCTCCAACTTCACTTTTAATAAAAGCTAAAGCAAGATCACTAGGTGTTCCTTTTTCGATAACAATTTTAAGAATCTCGGTTCGCATGGCATTTGCATCAGTACTCTCTTTTTGTTCAGTAGCTTTTCTAACCCACGCGATTGTACCATTTTTTGCTGCTTTAATAATGTTCCAACATTCTTCAGATACATAAATCTGTTGGGTAAAGTTATGCTCAAATTCTTGCTCTATAGTATCGATTAACAATGATTCATAAGCTTTTTTATCATCACCAATAGGGGTGATGCGGAGTAATAATTTTCCAGGAGCAATACGCTCTAGAAATAAAGACATACGCTCATAGGCTTGTAAACGCAAGGGTAACGATTGTGTTTGATTTTCTTTATGGAGTAAAAATCTACGTCGTCCCTCTTCGTTTTTAGTATGCATAGCAAAAAAATAGTATGCAACACCTCCTACAATGATTGCAGGTAAAATAGCAAATAAAAGATCAAATAATTTAGAGTCCATCATGTTGTTTTATAAAAAATCAATAGAACACAAATAAACAAAAAAGTTTGAATTCGTTTGTGCAATTCTTTTTTTTTTACAAAAATTACTTTCGAGAGCAATTTATATGGTTATTTAGTAGTGTTCATCAATTGGGGAGTGTTGCGGTAAGTTTGAAAGAAGAAAGACTACATTTTAAGATAATGAGGTTTTTGCAGATGATTTTTTGTAATAAAATTTCAATGTACGATGAGTATGTATGCGAAAGAACTTTAGCGTAAATAAATGCATGAATTTAGAATCTTAAATAAGGTATGGTTATTTATTTTTAGATTTAATTTTTATTAGTTAATTTTAACGAAGAGCGCAGTAACGTATATTAATGAGTACTGAACATACCCTAATCAAAATAAACTAGATGAGCATTTTTGAATTAAAACGTAATGAAGATGATGCCTATCATTTTACATTAAAAGCAAATAATGGACAAGTGATCTTAAGTAGCGAAAGCTATACCTCTAAAAATGAAGCGAAAGCTGGTATTGCGGCAGTTCAAGAGCAGGCACAGTCTGATACTAGATATGAACGAAAGACCGCTAAGAATGGTAATTTTTTTTTCAATGTAAAAGCGACAAATGGACAGGTCATAGGCAGTAGTCAGATGTATAGTTCAGAATCAGGAATGGAAAATGGTATTAAATCCGTGAAAGAGAATGTTTTAGATGCTAAAATTACAGAGTTATAATTTTAGGGGATTACGTTCTAAATATGATGTTTTAGTTTTTGTCTATCCATTTATACAGATATTCTAAATCAAATCCATAGTGGTTAGATTTGTTTTTAAATGCATTACAGGTATTTCCTTATATTGACTCCTAAAGGTGATAGTCCTGAAACAATTAGGGCATTTCCAATGTTCATGAGATGTGCCTTTATGACGCTTCCTTGTGCAATTATGATCATTTAGAAACCTAATCCAATCTTTCGATTTTATGGGTTTATTATTTCCAAAGCACTAAGTATTAGAAGGTTCCATGATAGATTTCTTTACTTTGTTTGGAGTGTTGAAGTTTTTTAAAACACCATTTTCATCAACATAAACTGATGAATATTTCTTTTTGAAAATTTTATTTTGATTCCAGCCCATTTTTTTAACTCAATATCTCTTCGATTTTCCGATAGATTAAATAAGTCTTTAAAAAAAATGTCAAGATTATATTTTAAATCTTGGATAGCATTAAATTCTGAATTTCCATAACCAGAAACATCTAATGACGGAATTATACTTATCCAATGCTCTCCTGATTCCCCCGTGAAATTAAGGACTTTACCTTTTACACCACTTTTATTGAGTATGAGAGAATCATTATTATTCATTAGTTAAGTGAATTATTTAGTAATCCAAAATAATAAAAAATATTTTAATTTTCAATAATATTTAACAAAAATATACGAAATGAGTTGTTTTTCATAAGAGAAATAGCGTAGCAAAGTTTTATACTTATAAAGTGAAAAACATAATACTATAAATTTTATCTACTCATATCTAACCCTTACATTTGTGATGAATAGCATATAAAAATAATAGTATGATTACTACAGAGACGTTATTAGATCTCAGAAAGCGCCAGGTTGCGTTAAGGAGGTATCTTTGACATTGATGCCAAAACTATAGAAATATCCAATCAAGAAGAAAAAACATTTGCCCCTAATTTTTGGGATGATGCCAAGTCTGCAGAAATACTAATGCGAGAGCTTAATGCGCAAAAAAAATGGGTCGATGACTATGAGAAAGGGAATCGTTTGGTCGATGATCTAGAAGTACTCTTCGAATTTTTTAAAGAGGGTGACGCTACAGAAGAAGAGGTGTCTGCAAATTATCAACAAGCACTGAGGCATATTGAAGGCTTAGAGTTTAAAAACATGCTTAGTGATGAAGGGGATAACCTAAGTGCTGTACTGCAAATTACAGCTGGTGCTGGAGGTACCGAAAGTTGTGATTGGGCAAACATGTTGATGCGTATGTATTTAATGTGGGCAGAAAAACAAGGCTTTAAGATAAAGGAGTTGAATTATCAAGCAGGTGATGTTGCTGGTATTAAAACCGTAACCCTAGAGATCGAAGGCGATTATGCTTTTGGATGGCTTAAGGGAGAGAATGGAGTACATCGTTTAGTCCGAATTTCGCCTTTTGATAGCAATGCCAAACGTCATACCTCATTTGCATCTATATACGTATACCCATTGGCAGATGATAGTATTGAAATTGATATTAATCCCGCAGATTATGAGATTATCACCTCACGATCTAGTGGTGCAGGAGGGCAAAATGTCAATAAAGTAGAAACCAAAGTACAATTAACACACTTTCCTACAGGGATACAAATTTCATGTTCTGATTCTAGATCACAACAAGATAATCGACAAAAGGCATTACAAATGTTAAAGTCGCAATTGTTTGAAATGGAGTTGAAGAAGCGACAAGCACAGCGTGCAGAAATTGAAGCTTCTAAAATGAAAATAGAATGGGGGTCTCAAATTCGGAATTATGTGATGCACCCTTATAAGTTAGTGAAAGATGTACGTACAGCGGAAGAAACAGGAAATGTAGATGCAGTTATGGATGGTGATATTGATCGGTTCTTAAAAGCATTTTTAATGATGATGGGGCAACGTGATGAGGAGTGATTCGACGAAGGAGAATTGTATCGAGAATAGTGATTTTTACTACAAAAAAGCGAATCTCGATACATTTTTTCTTCATTACATTACGAAAAAACACTCGATTTGACGACTTTTTAACTATTTGAGCTTATGTCGAACTCAG
>CALFCI010000162.1 GCA_937951135.1 uncultured Aquimarina sp.
AAAAACATCGTCATTATTAGTGTACTATTAGCATTACGTTATGAACTCAAAAACGGCACTACACTCTAAAAAATAAATCACCCCTGACATACTGTTGTCACACTCCATAAGTAGTTTTACAAAAAATAAAAAAATCATGAAAACTACATCATTGGCCGCTTTCCATATTATTGGAATCACAATAAGAACGACGAATAAAAAAGGAGCAGCAGGAACAGATATTCCTAACGTATGGAATACATTTATGAGGAATCATATTGCTGCTAAAATTCAAAATAAAATAGACAATATCATCTATTGCATATATACCGATTATGAAGGAGATCATATCAAAAATTTACGACTAATGGAGATCTAACGAAAGGGGTAATCTGGAAGGAATTGGAAAAGATTTGGGTTAAAGATTTACAAAGAACATTTATTGCCGACTTTGAGGTCTATTACGAAAGGGCAATACATCCTGAAAATGCGATAGTAGATATTTTTGTAGGTGTGAAATAACAAAGATATTCACCTACATAAGGAAGCGTCTTGTTATATTTACTAAGAAACCAAAAGTTCATCAAAATGAGCTTTTGGTTTCTCTTATTTTAAAAATGGCACTAAGAATGCATCATTTAAGTCAACTCCCTCGGAGTAAACCCACGAGGCATCAAGTGGATAACTATTTTTTACATTTCGAGGCAGGCCTCGGAGAAATAAACTCCACAATGTTGGATTAAAAAAATTGCGCTTTAATTCTATACTCTCGATGGATTATAAAATACTATTATTCTGCAGTTTCACCAGTCCAATTCATAAAACCGCCTTCTAGATTATAAGCGGTTTCAAAACCATTTTCTTCCATATAGTTGCATGCCTGACCACTACGTGCTCCAGAACGACAGTATACATAATAGTTTTTAGAAGAATCTAACTTTGCAATTTCAGCCATAAACTCTTCTCCTTTACGAATATCGATATGAATCATATTTGGAATATACCCATCTGCTAGTTCTTCTTCTGTGCGCACATCTATGATTACTGCATTTTCATCTTTAGCTATATACTCTTCCCATTCTTGTTGTGTAATATCTTCTGCCATTGTATCTCTTTTTATCTTCTAAATAGAAGTTGACCGTAATAATTAACTCCTTACAAAGGTAAGTTTCCTATGCGAGTTGTAAAAACAAATCTGCTCCCTTTTAAGTGGTAACAAATTTTGTGTCAACCAAAAGTATCCTAACAACAAAGTGTAAACGAAGTATCAGTCTTTTATACTACATCCAATAGCTTTAGTTACTGCCAGAGAAACTTCTTTTCCTTCAAGTAGTTCATTTACCGCATTTGACACATAATGGGCTGTCGCTAGGGTAGCGTTTTTGTAGTTATTATCTATCGCCCCTATATAGCATACCTTATGCCCTGCTGTTGTATTTTGCAAAATATAAACATGCGGTGTTTTCGTTGCGCCATATTGAGGATATATTTTCTGCCCTTCATCTATCAGATATGGAAATGTAAATCCTTTGTCTTTCGCCCTTACTTTCATCGCTTCAAAACTATCTTCAGAATAAGAGTCAGGATTGTTTGGGTTAATCGCAATAACCGGATATCCTAAACCTTTGAACTCTTGATCTAATGCTATGATACGATCCTCATAAGCCTTCGAATATGGACAATGATTACACGTAAAAACAAGGATAAATCCTTTAGCTTGCTTATAATCTGATAAAGAAACTAGTTGATCATCTACATTCTTTAGGCTAAAATCTGTTGCTGTATCACCAATCTCATACCCTTCCAAAATAACCGCTTCCGTTTTGTGGTGTATCGCAAAAGCACTTACTGCAATAACTGTAGCAAACACCGCTAATATTTTTAATGTTTTCATCGTTTTTTTTATTTTACACTATGCACAATAAGCTTCCTCTATTTACACGTCGTTTAATTACTACACTAATTATAACATTTTTTTTAATGCTGCTTCCAAAGACATATAGGTAAAAGATTGTTCATAAAAATCACACTCTCCTCCTTTACAAATAAGTGTTGCTGGTATAGCACCCGACCATTCTTTATCGATTTTTGGAATCCATGTATTAGAATCTACATCATCCAAAACAATAACAGTACTCGTAATTTGCTGCTTTTTGATAAAGGGAATTAATTTAGAACTAATGGCACTCTCAAGATCTAAACTCACTAAAACCACCTCTACATTATATCCTTTATACTTCGTATTAATTAATTCAAAATAAGGCAATTCTACAACGCAAGGTCTACACCAAGTTGCCCAAAAATTAATAATGCGTATAGTATCATTATCCGTAGTCAATAAAGGCTCTAGCCCAGAAAAATTGTATACCGGTATAGATATACCATCACGCATAACGGTTTTTATGGCTGTTATATCATCCTTCTTCTTGGGAGTACAGCTGCACAATACAATTGCTATAATTATGAACACACATCTAATCATTTCACTAAAATATTAAATCCAATGAATACTAAAAATAAATTAACAGTCTTTAAGAATTAATCCATCAATTAATAAAAACTTGTTTATTAAAATCTTAAAACATCCATTATATTTCATAAAAAATTAATATAACTTTATACATTTATTTTATGATTATTCCATATAATTGTACAAAGAACATTTGTACCTACAAATATAATGATAAAACCTTCAAATTTTACTCCAATTGCTACTTGTACTGTAATTAATTCGATTATTACAGGAGAGCGAATGACCGCTTATATCGCAACGCTACTTTCTCCTTTTGAATTATCAATTCAACAATTTAATGTATTACGAATTTTAAGGGGTCAAAAAGGAGAACCTACAAATCTATCTACGATTCAGGAAAGGATGATTCATAAAATGAGCAATACTACACGATTAGTCGATAAGCTTTTACAAAAAGAGCTAGTCACTCGAAATATTTGCACCGAAAACAGGCGCAAAATAGAGATTTATATTACCCAAAAAGGAATATCATTATTAGCCGAGGTTAGTCCTTTAGTCGTTGAAGGAGAGCGTCAAATGACCAGCATGTTATCCGATACAGAACTCCAACAACTGAATGCTATTTTATATAAACTTAATGGCGCTACCTAATAAGCCTTATTTGTATTCGTTTTTAAAACAAAAAATGAAGCCCTTACCTGTATCAACACTATGCTTCTTGCTCAAAAAAAAGAGTTCAACATCACTTAAGAAAGTATTTAATGGGTCGAAAAAAAGAACGTTGAACCTACTATAACAGTAGATTCAATAATCAAAAAACAAACCACACCCCATTTTTTACTTTAACACTTGAGGAAACAACAACTGCTACATCACTACTAGTGAATAGGACTAAGTATGGAATACAATATGACACAGGTAGTTTATTTTACACCCTAGGAGAAAAAGCTATTAGTGATGATTTCGAAGTCAACTATCTCGAAGCAAGCTCACGAGACATTCTGTGAATACCTATATTAACATTTTGAAACAAGCCTCTGAGAATTAAACTCCACAATGTGGATTAAAAATAAGAGCCCTTAACAGTTAATTTAAAAATGTAATATTTTGTTTTTCGGAATTACAATTAATTCCTATATTTGAACTTTACAATCATTATGAAAACAGTAGTAACAACAAATTGGTGGTGGGTCTCTCTTAACGAAAACGTCGTGAGATAATTGCTATCATAGTGTTACATCAACATATAAAAGGCTTGTCTATTCACGACAAGCCTTTTTTTATATCACAATATGATATAAACAAAAAAACAGAATCAATTGTATTACAGGGTATTATTTTAACAATACTCCCTACAAAAAATAGGACATGAGTTATACATTAACAACAACATTTAAGCAAATACTTGCAGATACAATTACTCCGGTAAGCGTATACCTAAAAATTAGAGATCGATTCTCTAACAGTCTATTGTTAGAAAGTAGTGATTATAGGGGTAATGAAAATAGTTTTTCATACATCTGTTGCAACCCTATTGCGACCATAAAGATCGAAAACGAAACTATTTTTCAATCCTTTCCTGATGGAAGTTCTCAAGAAACTCCAATTACAGCGACTACCAATGTTCCTGAAGTAATCGAGAATTTTGGAAAACAATTCAAAACTACAGCGAGTGAATTTAAATTCATCAACACAGGGCTTTTTGGTTATATTTCTTATGACGCTGTGCGTTATTTTGAAGATATCTCAATAACCAAAAGAGAAGAGGGTTTAAAAATTCCAGACATACAATATTCAGTATATCAAAACATTATAGCCATAAATCATTTCAACAATCAAGCCTATATTTTTGCACATTGTTATGAATCTGATTCCAATGTTGCAGAAATAGAATCGCTTTTAAGCGTAAAGAATTTTGCATCGTATAGTTTCAATACTATTGGAGAAACGACTTCAAACCTTAATGATGATGAATACAAGGCTCAGGTAACCTTAGCGAAAAAACATTGTTCTCGCGGAGATGTTTTCCAATTGGTATTATCTAAGCGTTTTACTCAAGGGTTTAAAGGAGATGAATTTAATGTATATAGAGCTTTGCGAAGTGTGAATCCATCTCCCTATCTCTTCTATTTTGATTATGGAGATTTCAAAATTTTCGGAAGTTCTCCAGAAGCGCAATTGGTTGTCAAGGAAGAGATTGCAGAAATTCACCCTATAGCAGGTACTTTTAAACGCACTGGAAACGATGAGCAAGATGCTGAATTGGCTAAAAAACTGGCCGCAGACGAAAAAGAAAATGCTGAACATGTGATGCTAGTTGACTTAGCCCGTAATGACTTAAGTCGTAATGGAAGTAATGTAACTGTAGAGAATTACAGAGAAGTACAGTTTTATTCTCATGTTATTCATTTAGTGAGTAAGGTAACCGGAAAAAAACATCCCGATACTACAACCATGCAAGTTGTTGCCGATACGTTTCCAGCAGGAACACTTAGTGGCGCACCAAAACACATGGCGATGCAATTGATTGAAAAATATGAGACTGTAAATCGTGACTTTTATGGCGGGGCTATAGGATTCATGGATTTTTCTGGCAATTTTAACCATGCCATCATGATTCGAACTTTTTTAAGTAAAAATCATGAATTGCATTGGCAAGCTGGAGCTGGACTCGTTAATGAGTCTAACGAAGAAAGTGAATTGCAAGAAGTGTATAATAAATTAGGTGCGTTAACAAAAGCACTCCAACTTGCAGAGGATATCTAAAAAGAATCGCTTAAAAAGCACAACATAACGGATGCATTCAAAAGACTCTGGTCTTCACCAGAGTAACAGTACCGGAATACCAACATAAAATGAAAAAAATATTAGTCATAGACAACTACGATTCCTTTGTGTATAATTTAGTACACTATTTGGAAGATTTAGAGTGTGAAGTTACCGTAAAACGTAATGATCAATTGCAAATAGCCGACGTTGCCAATTTTCATAAAATCTTACTTTCTCCAGGCCCTGGGATTCCAGAGGAAGCAGGATTATTAAAAGAGATCATTAGTACGTATGCAGCTACCAAAAGTATCTTTGGTGTATGCTTAGGGCAACAAGCTATCGGAGAAGTATTTGGAGGAAGTTTAAGAAACTTAGACCATGTATATCACGGTGTAGCCACTACTATTAAACTTTCGACAGATGATGAACCTTTATTTGAAGGATTATCAACTTCATTTGATGTGGGACGGTATCACTCTTGGGTGGTTGCCAATGCATTACCCGATTGCCTAGAAGCCACTTCCTTTGATCACAATGGACAAATTATGTCCTTACGACACAAAGAATTTGATGTACGTGGCGTGCAATTTCATCCGGAATCGGTTTTGACACCAGATGGAAAAAAAATATTAGCGAATTGGGTAGCGAATTAACTCATAAATAATATAAGATTCAAGATCTTCGCTGTAAGAATCAAGAATCAAGACGAAGCACTTGAGTGTTTCTGATAAATAAATATTAATCTAAATAAAACCTAATAAACTCTTTCTTCCTTTTGGGAGAGAGTAAGGGTGAGGGCTATGAAACATATTTTAAATCGGTTAATCAATCATGAAACCATCTCCAAAGAAGAAGCCAACGGGGTATTGGTAAACATATCTAAAGGAGCATACAATCAAAGTCAAATTGCATCTTTCTTAACGGTATTCATGATGCGAAGCATTACCATCGAAGAATTAGAAGGGTTTAGAGATGCTTTACTAGAACTTTGTATCGCAGTAGATCTAAGTGAATACAATCCTATTGATCTTTGTGGCACAGGTGGTGATGGCAAAGATACCTTTAACATCTCTACACTATCCTCATTCGTAACTGCTGGAGCAGGTATACAGGTAACAAAACATGGTAATTACGGAGTATCTTCTACCTGTGGAAGCTCTAATGTTATGGAGCATTTAGGTATAAAATTCAGTAATGACAAAGATTTTTTGAAACGTAGTATTGAAGAAACAGGTATCTGCGTATTGCATGCGCCTTTATTTCACCCCGCGATGAAAAATGTAGCCCCTATTCGTAGAGAACTAGGCGTTAAAACATTTTTTAATATGCTAGGCCCTATGGTAAATCCAGCATTTCCTAAAAATCAAATGGTAGGCGTATTCAATTTAGAATTAGCCAGAATGTATGGCTATTTGTATCAAAATACAGATAAAAACTTTACTATTGTTCATGCCTTAGATGGTTATGATGAAATCTCATTAACAGGAAGTACAAAAACAATTTCTAATCATACTGAAAGCATTATAACACCAAAGGATTTTGGCGTTGGAGTCTTGAAACAAGAAGAGATTTATGGAGGAGATTCCATAGAAAGTTCAGCAAAAATATTTACACAAATTCTTAACGGAAAAGGAACAATTGCACAAAACAATGTAGTGTGTGCAAATGCAGGAATGGCAATTGCCACAGTAGAAGGGCTAACCCCAATAGAAGGCTTTGAAAAAGCAAAAGAATCTTTGGTTTCTGGAAAAGCATTAACTGCTTTACAAAAATTACAACAACTTAGTACATAGTTGATCGTTGCCTGTTGATCGTTGATGGTATTATATAGCTTCGCTATCTAATCCTAACAGCTCAAATAGCAACCTATAAAAAAATAGTATGATATACTTAACATTGTTGATTTTTATAACAGAAGGCAAAGAAGCTATATTTCATGAATTTGAAGCTATGGCAATTCCTTTGATTAAGGATTATAATGGTCAACTATTATATCGAATTCGACCTACGCCAGAAACCTATATTTCTTGTGAAGGCGAACAGCCTTACGAGATTCATTTTGTTTCTTTTGATACCGAACAAGATTTTATAAACTTTGGTAACGATAAAAGAAGACAAGAATTTTTACACCTTAAAGAAGCATCCATACAAACAACATTAGTAGTGAAAGGACAGAAAATATAATCTTATGAAGATAAAAGACAGAAGGTAAGATTTCCGCCTTCGCGGAAATGACAACCATCAACTAACAACGATCAACTGACAACCAAACAATGAACATACTAGATAAAATTATTGCAGATAAACGTACCGAAGTAGCTTTACGAAAAAGCCTTATTCCTGTACACCAATTAGAACAATCTGTACTTTTTGATCGCCAACGCAATTCATTAGCTACTGCCTTACGGAATAGCAGTACAGGTATCATTGCAGAACACAAACGTCGTTCTCCATCTAAAGCAGTGATTAACCAAAGTGTTAGTGTACAAGATGTCGCTACGGGTTATGAAAAAGCAGGAGCATGTGGAATGTCTGTATTGACGGATGGAAAATATTTTGGAGGGTCTTTAGATGATCTTATTTTAGCCAGAGCAGGGGTACAAATGCCATTACTTCGTAAAGAGTTTATTATCGACGAATACCAAATTCTAGAAGCAAAAGCGTATGGCGCTGATGTTATTTTACTCATCGCAGCGGTACTTACGAGAGCCCAAATTAAATCACTATCTGAATTCGCTCAACACTTAGCTTTAGATGTTTTATTAGAAGTTCATAACCAAGAAGAATTGGAAAAGTCAATCATGCCTTCTTTGGATATGCTTGGGGTAAACAATCGAAATTTAAAAACGTTTGAAGTCAGTATTCAAATTAGTAAAGAGTTAAGCGCACAAATCCCAGATGATTTTGTAAAAGTATCTGAAAGTGGCATTAGTACTATTGAAGCTATTAAAGAATTACAGCCTTATGGATATCAAGGGTTTTTGATTGGTGAAAATTTTATGAAAACAGACAACCCAGGAGCAAGTGCAATAGATTTTATACAACAATTGTCTAAATAACGAATAAAATACCTACTAGGTTTTTGAAACCTAGGAGGTATGTGTCGCTAAAAATAAAAACTGATGAACAAAACATCCAACATACCAAACGATACGACTCCCCTAAACAATACTAGGGTAAAGTTAAAGGTATGTGGGATGAAACATCTTGACAACATACACGATGTAGCGGCAATACAACCGGACTATATGGGGTTTATCTTTTATCAGAAATCACCTCGAAATGTCACGGTACCAACACCGCAACTTCCGGTATCGATTCAAAAAGTAGGCGTGTTTGTAAATGCTACTATTGAGATCATATTAGATACAATTAAAGAACATCATTTATCGGCTATTCAATTGCATGGCGAAGAAGCACCTGAATATTGTTTACAATTAAAGGAAGCGATACATACACTAAAAAGACCTCTTAGGTTTTCAAAACCTAGGAGGCCTACAGCTATTGCCCTTTGGAAAGTTTTTGGCATTAAAGACACTTTTGATTTTAATCGATTACAGCCATACGAAGGCATTGTAGATTATTTTCTTTTTGACACCAAAGGAAAAGCCAAAGGAGGAAATGGGTACACTTTTGATTGGACTGTATTACAAAAATACCCTTCTACTACTCCATTTATACTAAGTGGCGGTATTGGGTTAGAAGAAGTACCATCGGTAATAGAATTCATGAAAACTCCTATAGCGGAGCGTTTACACGCTATTGATGTCAATAGCAAATTTGAAATCGAACCGGGATTAAAAAACATAGAAAAGTTAAAACAATTTAAAAAACTGTTGTCTATTGAAAATAAGGTATAAAAAGGAGCCCACAACCGAGCAAAGCGAGGTATCCTGACAACCATCAACTGACAACCATCAACGAACAACCATGAACAGTTATCAAGCAGACGAAAAAGGATATTATGGAGATTTTGGAGGAGCTTATATTCCTGAAATGCTCTACCCTAATGTAGAAGAGTTACGCTCACAATATCTAAACATTATGAGTGAACCTTCATTTCAAGAAGAATTCAATCAATTATTAAAAGACTATGTAGGTCGACCGACCCCTTTATATCATGCCAAACGTTTATCCGAAAAATACAATACTAAAGTATATTTAAAACGAGAAGATTTGTGCCATACTGGAGCCCATAAGGTCAACAATACAATTGGGCAAATCTTAATGGCAAAACGATTAGGTAAACATCGTATTATTGCCGAAACCGGTGCTGGTCAGCATGGTGTTGCAACAGCTACAGTATGTGCCTTAATGGGAATTGAGTGTATTGTGTATATGGGTGCTATCGATATTAAACGTCAAGCTCCAAATGTAGCACGAATGAAAATGCTAGGTGCAGAAGTACGTCCTGCGATGTCTGGAAGTCGAACGCTAAAAGACGCTACCAATGAAGCCATTCGAGATTGGATCAATAATCCCGTAGACACCCATTATATTATTGGTTCTGCCATTGGACCACATCCTTATCCCGATATGGTGAGCCGATTTCAGTCTGTGATTTCTGAAGAAATCAAAACACAATTGCTA
Source organism: uncultured Aquimarina sp. (assembly GCA_937951135.1). Classification (GTDB taxonomy): domain Bacteria; phylum Bacteroidota; class Bacteroidia; order Flavobacteriales; family Flavobacteriaceae; genus Aquimarina. The sequence goes on from CALFCI010000162.1 coordinate 9,812, forward strand.
GAAAAAGAAGGGAAAGCACTTCCTGATTATGTAGTTGCTTGTATTGGTGGCGGAAGTAATGCTGCGGGTACTTATTACCATTTTTTAGACGAACCTAGTGTTGGGATTATTGCGGTGGAAGCTGCTGGAAAAGGTGTGCATAGTGGTGAAAGTGCAGCTACTTCTCAATTAGGGAAAGAAGGAATCATACATGGATGCAAAACGCTACTAATGCAAACTCCAGATGGACAAATTACAGAACCGTATTCAATTTCTGCTGGCTTGGACTACCCCGGAGTAGGCCCTTTACATGCGCATTTATATCGATCTGGACGCGGAGAATTCTATTCAGTAACCGATGATGCTGCCATGACTGCTGGATTAGAACTATCGCAATTAGAAGGTATAATTCCTGCGATCGAAAGTTCTCACGCCTTAGCAGTATTTCATGAGAAACAATTTAAACCCGATGATATTGTAGTCCTCAATTTATCGGGACGTGGTGATAAAGATTTGAATACGTATATAGAGTATTTCAAGCTGTAAGCCTGATTGGAAGATCTTTCATGGCGTCTTGAATCTATGTAATATATAGATGTTATGAGCAATTAAAACAAATTAAAATGGCAGAATTAGACGACAAAACATATTCAGAAATTCAAGACTTATGTGCTAAAGGTGATAGTTTGGCTGAAAATGGAAACTTCAGTTCCGCATTAGAAAATTATTGGAAAGCATTTGATTTAGTGCCTGAACCCAAAACGGATTGGGATGCATCAACATGGATTTTAACCGCTATTGGTGATGCCAATTTTCTTGGGAATGATTTCCAAGCAGGCGTTGATAATCTTTCTAGCGTAATGCACTGCCCAGACGCAATTGGAAATCCATTTATTCATATGCGCTTAGGACAATGTCAATTTGAAGTGGGAAATTTAGATAGGGCAGCTGATGAATTAACTAGAGCACATGCATTGGAAGGTGAAGAAATTTTATCGGAAGATGACCCTAAGTACCTAGAATTTTTAAAGTCCCGTATTGACACTACTCCACCCAAGAAAAAATCATGGTGGAAGAGATCATAAAGCTTATAACAACAACAAAAAAATCGTTTTCGCTAAAACAAAGAAAACAGTATAAATAGATTTCCGCCTTCGCAAAAGGTGATCTCGAAATAAACATAAACAGATTTCCGCCTTCGCGGAAATGAAGCGTATTAATTATGAACCGAATACAACAAAGATTAGCACAAGATCAAAAACTACTTTCGATCTATTTTACAGCAGGATATCCTGCTTTAAATGATACTGTAAAAATCATTCAGGATTTAGAAAAAAATGGAGTAGATATGATTGAAATCGGATTACCCTTTAGTGATCCTTTAGCTGATGGGCCTACCATACAAGAAAGCTCAACTGCTGCTTTAAAAAATGGAATGACGAGTAAAGTCTTATTTGAACAACTCAAAGATATCAGACAATCCGTAAGCATTCCTTTAATCCTTATGGGATACTTTAATCCAATGATGCAATATGGTATTGAAGCCTTTTGTGCCAAATGTCAAGAAATTGGTATTGATGGTTTGATCATTCCTGATTTACCAGTTGCCGAATATCATGAACAGTATCAAGAAACTTTTGAGAAATATGGATTGATTAATGTATTTCTGATCACTCCTCAAACCTCTGATGAACGGATTCAATTTATTGATAGCGTTTCTAAAGGGTTTATCTATATGGTAAGTTCGGCAAGTGTTACTGGAGCAACTTCAGGATTTGGAACCGCTCAAGAAGCTTATTTTGAACGCATTGCTCAAATGAATCTTGATGCACCACAAATCGTTGGTTTTGGCATTAAAGATGAAGAAACGTTCCAACAAGCTACTAAAACTACTAAAGGAGCAATTATAGGTTCTGCATTTATCAAACACCTTACAGATCATGGTGTCGATACTATTGATCAATTTGTAAGTACAATTCGATAATAAAATAGTGTATACTTCCTAGATTTTGAAACTCTAAAAGTCTGATTGCATCGCTCAGATCATTTGAAGAACACAGCATATCACATATTCGTAATACCTCCTAGGTTTTGAAAACCTAGGAGGTATTTTTTTTAGAGATCACCCTCTATTTCGTTCTAATAATATCATCATCATAAGCCCCAAGATAATCCGTTCTTGATCATCAATATCTATATCTTGGAGTTTACTAATTTCAAATTTTCTCCCAAAAAAAGAAGGCTCTTTTTTCAATCGGGCAACAATTTCACCTTTAGCTGTGGTTACAATGTATGAAGGGTTAAACAGGTACCCTGTAAAAATGCTTAGTATCGGAATCCTTCCCAAAAAATGATCTAATACTTTAACCCAAGCATTTTCTTCACTCACTTTATATTGTAATTGTTGATGCTGATCGATCAAATCATATTGCGCTTTCCATATAGAGGCCCAACCTTTTCTAGCTATTTTTCCAATCTCTGTTCCTGTTGCATTTGTAAAACTATAAGCTGCTGAAAAATCAATCCACTTATCAGATTTGATTCTATAATTGACTAGCTTTTTTTGTTCATTATCAAAAACATCTATAGCTTCTTTTAATTTAAACATTTTTTGTTTCACATAGGCAATTGTTGTTCCATCAACATCTTTTGCCGTAAAATCATTAGACAATGTAGAAATATTGAACACTAATTTAATGGGGAATTTTAAATTTTTCATCTAACTATATAGGTTTACAGTAAATATTTATTATACTATCACGTACGAATGTAAACCAATATCTTATACGCTGTCTTAAAATTATCATAAAAATTAAAGAATTACCTTCCTAAAAGATATCAAGCGTTCAATACCTTTAACCAGCTGCTCTACAGTTTTAACAACAATCAAAAAGCACTTTTTAAAACCACACGATATCGTATCAAAAAAAGTTCTGATATTGTAATACTCTAAAATCAATGGTATTGAATTTAGGATCCTTATCTTTTAATGTTTTATAGGCTTGCATACTTCCTATCGCTCGATTTGCTGCCCCAGAGGGAGCTGTAAGGGAAACCGTTTGTACTATTCTTTCCACACCCGAATAAGACAATTGAAATTCATGTACCCGAGGTACCTCATTAGAAACTACAGTACATTGTAATCCATACGCTTTTAGTTGTTTTCTGAAAAAATATTCTGGACCATTTTTACTATTACCGCCTGTAAACAACAGCGTTCTAATAGTAGGGTGCGTTTTTAGATAACCTATCACATCACGTAATTGCACTTCTTGCATCCCTAAATCAGAAGCATCAATTTTATCTCGTCTGCAACTCTGTACAATATCACATACTCCAATCCCTCTAGTGATCAAAAAATATTTACGTTGCTGTACTGCATGTTCAGAGTTATTATACTCCAATTCTAATCCAAAAATCTGGTCTAATACTGGCCATAATAATCCACTACTGCTCCCATAACAAAAATTTACATCTTCTGGTTTTAAAATCCCAGTGGTAAATCGCGGTGGAGGTAAAGTACCTACAATAAGCTTGGTAGCCCCTTCTGGAAAAAAAGGCTTGTATGGATGAATATGGTGGAACATTTTGGTTGTTGGCTAACTTTTTTTTTACTATTAAAACGCAAAATCTTGTCGAGACGCAAAATCTTGCGTCTCTAAAATTGAAAATAAATAAACGGTTGAAAATCGGCAGCATAGGTTTGATAACAAATAATCGCTACAATAACAGCAACTCCTAATTTAAGACTCAGATGACTTTTGATAAAAAACCGTTCTATCTTTCCCTTAGTACTGTAGGGCAACCAATGTGTAATATAACCCAATAGCATAATAACAAATACCAATCGATACTCCCAGAGTACGAGTACTGCATTACCCCAATCCATATTGGTCATAACCTGATGGTAAAAACGATCAATATGATCCATACTGTTTCCTCTAAAGTATACTCTAGTAAATGTAATAAAGACAAACGTTAATGCAATCCGCCATACTAGCGTATACCATGCTTTAGACGCTTCATAAGGGCTAATTTTACGCCAGTATTTATAGGCTACTACTCCTAAACCATTAAGCCCTCCCCAGATCACAAACTTCCATGCGGCTCCATGCCATAATCCACCAATTAACATGGTAATCATAATATTAACATTAGTATTAAAATGTTTTGCAAGCCCGGATGAAAATATCGTTATAATTAAAATCACTCCTACTCCTGTTGCGGCCAATACTGCTATTCCATAATTAGATATCGCCAACACTCCCAAAAATGTAAATACCAAAATAAAACCATAAGAGAACATACTGCCATTACGGTTTCCTCCCATTGGGATATATAAATAATCTTTTAACCAACTGGATAATGAAATGTGCCAACGCTTCCAAAAATCACCACAATGAATGGCTTTGTATGGAGAATTAAAATTCACAGGTAATCGATACCCCATGAGTAATGCTAGTCCAATAGCAATATCGGTATACCCCGAAAAATCACCATATATCTGTAATGAATATCCAAAAATCGCCATGATATTTGTAAATCCAGAGAACATTTCGGGCATATCAAATACCCGATCCATAAAATTCATAGCAATAAAATCAGCAAAGACCATCTTTTTAATCAGGCCTCTCAGGATCATAAATGTAGCACGTCCAAAATCTACTTTACTAATGCTTATCTGTTTTCGAATTTGAGGTACAAAGTCGGCGGCTCTTACAATAGGACCGGCAACCAACTGCGGAAAGAAACTTACGAAAAAACCGAAATCAATAATCGAATCGAGTGGTTTGATTTGTTTTCTATAAATATCAATACTATAACTAATGGTTTGAAAGGTGTAAAATGAAATCCCTACGGGTAGAATGATCTTATCTATGGTAAAATAATCTACAGCACCCATAGTATTTGCCCAATGCGCTAAGTGATTAAACACTTCGTATTTGGTATGAAATAAGGCATTATAAGAATCGGTGAAAAAATAAGCGTATTTAAAATAACAAAGGGTTCCCAGATTAATAATTACGCTTACCGCAATCGCTATTTTCTTTACCAATACTGAAGCACTTTGATAGACCAGTTTTCCCAAAAAGAAATCATTGAGCGTACTAAATAATAGTATCCCTACAAAAAGCCCACTCGTCTTGTAATAAAACAATAAACTAATCGCAAAAAGATAGGCACTTCGCAAACTGGTTTTACGATACAGCAACGCATATATAAAATAGATAACCGCAAAGAAAATCCAGAAGTTCGCCTGTGTAAAAATTAGTGGCACTTCCTCAGAAAAAGAAAATATTTCTAATATTCTATTCATGTATAATCTGGTTCAAAATAGTATTCGGAGTTAGCTGTAGTGATTGTTCCCAAGAATGACTTAAGGCTTCTAATAATAAATCACCTTTGATATGATACCCCAATCTTGTAAAATGAATACGATCTTTAGGCATTAATTTATGTTGATACCAATCTCTAGAAGAGTTAAACCCTCCCATAATTTCATAAAAATCCCAAACCGCCATTTTATGTTGTTGTGCCAATTCATAAATTACCTTTGCAGCTACTTTAGTATTTGGATTCGGGTATTTTTGTTTATAATAAGAATCATTAGGCACGGTAAGAAGAATTGCGCAATCGGGATTCGCTTTTTGAATGGCTAGTATCATAGCTTCATAATAGGCTCGAAACTTTTTAGGCTTAAAATTTGTTGTATAGGTATCATTAGTCCCAATAGAAATGATAAATAGGTCTGGAGTATACAACTGTAGTTGCTCTTCAAAATACTGACAGCGGTCATAAAATGCAAAACTCGCTCCATTTACGCCTATAGACGTATATTCGACACCGGTATTGTCATTTATGAGTTCTAGCCCCATCATTAAAAACTCTGAAGTTCCCGAAGCACCCGTACGCTGTATACAAAACTCAACCTGATCCACAGTTTTTGTCAATGCATATTCTATAAAATGTGCTTGTTTGTTCTCACGCTGTGATTGCACTACTGTACTATCCGCAAAGACTATTTGATAATCGTTTTGCCAATCGTTGTAAAAGATTCTAATTTTGTTAAAATCATATACACTGTCTTTATAATTTCGATGATTCGCTTTAACCACTACCGTAGCCAACGAATCTTTGAATTGAGCTGAAATTCCGGATAATCCCCACGCAATACTATCGCTACTTATCGAACAACGATACCCTTTCCATTTGCCATCAAAAGTAACTTTATAGTTTCCTGGATTATTTGTTTTTGCCATTCGATATGGAAAAATAAAACCGCGTTGCCCTTTAGCAGTAGCACTCATCTGTTGTAAGTAAGATCGTAATCGATTAGAGTACATATCCGCCTGAATGTGAGATCCACCGATATGAAACACATGTACATCATCTTCTCCTCCTTTTGCAATAGTATTTAATTTTTGATATAGTTTTGCAAATGCGGGAGAGTCTTCTGCAAATTTTATAGTGTTCGCCTTCCAATTTACAAAAGGGTACTGTTCACGTATACTATCTAATAAATAGTCTTGAGCAACTATTGGAGCGCTAATCAATATAAAAAGTAAAAGTAGGTTTTTGTAGGTCATATTTTAGTTGATAGTTGTTGGTTGTTAGTTGATGGGGTTTATACTGGGTTTCTGGTTTCTGGTTTCTGGTTTCTGGTTTCTGGTTTCTGGTTTCTGGTTTCTGGTTTCTGGTTTCTGGTTTGTTGACCAAAGGTCAACAAACTTTATTCTCCTTTCTCTCTTTCTCTCTTTCTCTCTTTGTCTCTTTGTCTCTTTTCTCTATACTAGAATCTAAAAACTATGTACTAATATCTAACTACTCCTCTACTATTTTTCCACAAGATCCAAATACAATGCCGTAAAAAACAATTCCGAAATAATTTTTGTTCCTTTATGTGTAAAATGCGTATAATCACTTCCTGCCAGTTCCTCTTCTACCCAATATTTCATAGCTCCCTTACCTCCCATAGCATCATACATACTCCAATAGGCTACATTATTTTGCAAACACGTTTCTTGTAGTGTACTATTCAAATAGGGTAATAATGGATAGGTTTCCATTTTCCCATTAACAGGAAGACACATATCTGTAGGCCCTATAAACAATACCTGAGTATTTTTAGTACGCCTTCGAATCCAATTCATTTGACTCTTCATGTATTTAGCATACTTGATTACCGAAGTAGAATCTTTAAGGTATGGCATCGTGTTCCCTCCATATTGCATAATAATAATTTTAGGATGTAATGCCTGTACCATACGCCCATAATTCGCAGCATTGGATCTTGTGAAAATAGTCCCAGAAGACCCTCGCATTGCTATATTATCAATTTGCACTCCTTTACTTCCATCTAAAGTAAGTCCATAAAAATCGGCACTTATTTTGCCTTCTAATACAATTTTTAGATTGCTAGGAGTCCTTTTAGTTTTGATCGTGTATTTATGGTATTTACCATCTGCTTTTAACTGGTCTTCTTGTAGTAATTTACCATTATTATATACCGCTATTTTAATAGGGAAATGACTATTTCCATAATGTACCCCAATAGTTGAAAAAGTCCTAAACTTAGTATACGTCTTCTTAGATTTACCAATCGTTATGACGGCTTTAACATCTAATAAAGAATCTGTTTGTATACTATCTATTGGAACATTAGGAACCGCTGTAAAGCGTGAAACCGACATATATGCACCATATTTTTTATGTTTAAATTTAGACTGTGTTGGGTCAAAAATCGCATATCTCTTCCAATGCTCACTAGGTATAACTTTGGCACTTATTTGGTTATACACTGGTAATACAGGAATAAACCCTGGGCCATTACCACCATACATCCCTTGTAATCGATTACGTAAATAACCTGTAATACGATCTCCTTCAATTTGCGAATCCCCATAATGAAAGATTCTACAATTGTTAGATGATAATTTTGCTTGCAGTTGTGCTTCAAAGTCAGGAACACTATCTGGATATCGTATCCGTACAATTCGGGTAGTATCGATATTAGAAAAGTCAAGCCGTTTTAATGAATCTGTATTTTTCAATACAGGAACCACAGTTTGTGTAACCTCTAATATATCTTGTCGTGTAGCACTAGAATCTTTTGTTAAGCCTAAAAATGTATGATATGATGGATATTTAACTTCCATTCCTTCATAAGAAAAACCGTCTTCTGTAGTTTGTTTTTTTTGAATGCCATCCTTTGGACTTAACCACATTAATCCAAATAAGACCAAAAGGAGGAAGAGAAGGAATAACGCAATTTGAATGGGCTTTATTTTCAAGACAGTTCAGGATCATTTACTAAAAGCATGTAATATAAAAATATTTTGCTTTAAATCAGAATTTAGTAATATAGAAGTTCCCTTTAGCGCTATTATAGCTGCATTATCCTAGCGTACAAACATCAATTCTCCTGGTTTAGTGGTATGCTCTTCGCTAAAACCATATCCTTCATAATTAAATCCCTTTAAGTCTTCTATCGTTTCTGCACCTGTATCTACAATATACCGTACCATCATTCCTCTAGCTTTTTTTGCAAAAAAACTAATGATTTTGAGTTTGTCATTTTTCCAATCCTTAAATTGTGGCGTAATTACAGGGACTTTAAGCGTTTTTAGGTCAATCGCTTTAAAATATTCAGTGCTCGCTAAGTTTACAAACAGTTCCGTATCGCCCAATTCCGCATTCAAATGTTGGGCTAATTGCGGTTTCCAGTACTCATATAAATTCGTATTACTTCCTACTTTTAATTTCGTTCCCATTTCTAAGCGATAGGGTTGAATCAAATCTAAAGGTTTTAAAATCCCATATAACCCGGATAAGATTCGTAATTTATCCTCTAATACTGCTAATTTATCTTCAGACAAGGTATAGCTATCTAAGCCTGTATATACATCTCCATTAAAAGCAAACACTGCGGATCTTGCAGTATTCGTAGTAAAAGGAAGTTTCCATTCTTGATTACGTTCCCAATTGAGCTGTGCCAACTTATCACTAATACTCATTAATTCTGAAAGTTGTTTTGGTGATTTTTCTTTCAGTATGGTATTTAATACTTCCGATTTTGATAAAAAACCAGCCTCTGTATGCCGTTGGGTTGGCAATGGTGTTTCAAAATCTAAGGATTTTGCTGGAGAGATTACAATTTTCATGTGCTTGTATTTTTAAGTATAGGGTATTTGTTTTCTTATCACTATTACAAATTCAAAATCATGAATTTATCTAGCCTATCTTATGCCTTCCAAAAATACAATACAGTTCTGACTGTTACAATGTGTGGCTATAGTTCTTTTTTATAGTGGTATTGAGAATAATACTAAACACTGAATATTAATGTTTATTATTTTGCACAATGTATTCTAAAATCATAATGCCTCTTGTATGGTACGTTTGCATCACACAGAGTATAAGCACATTATACAAATTATTATTTACTTGCTTTCTTTTTTATTAATTTATATGTGTCCGATTTATAAAACTTATTAATCCACATTTCATTTCGTTTGTCAGAATCCTTCTCAAACATAATAGACAAGATAATCCTCCCAAATTTTAAATTTTAATGTAGTTTCCTTGTTTTTCAGAGGAATTATTCCATAACAATCATTTTCATTGCATTTAACAATTGATTTTTTTAATGAGGAATCAATTATACGGTTAAGATATTTTGAGCCAAGCTCTTGTTGATAAGTCCAAACTTTTATTGAATCAATATCATTTCTTTCACTAAACCAAACAATAGAATCGAGACTTGCACGAGCAAGCTCATAATTTTTATTTTTTAAATAAATCATACTTCGCAAGAAATCAATACGATTTTCCGCCTCTATATAGGCATTACCACAGAACCCATAATCCATTTTTTCAGCTTTATTCAATAATTTCAAAGCTTTTTTCGAATTTCCTTCATTAACATTGCTTTCAGCTTTTTGAATAACCCTAAATCCGTTTTGAGAAATTGCATTTAACTGACTTCCCAATAAACTCAATAACATTAATGTTTTTTAATTTATTCATGTGCAGCATTTTTTCAGGCAGATTTTGGGCTCACTTGAATTTGTCCTCCAATTGCTTTCAATACTTTCATAATTGTCGCAAATTGAGGTTTCGCTCCATCAGATAATGCTTTGTACAAACTCGGTCTACTTAAACCCGTTTCTTCCGCAATTTTTGTCATTCCGATAGCTTTTGCAATCTGTCCGATTGCATTAATTATATCTGAATTATCTCCATCTTCCAAAACGGTATTGAGATATTCCGCAATCATTTCTTTGCTGTCCAAATAATCGGCTATTTCAAATTTTGAAGTTCCCATTTTCTATTTATTTAGTTTTTCCCAAATTTCTTTCGCTTTTGCGATGTCTTTTTGTTGCGTTGATTTATCTCCACCAATCAGCAAGACAATTATCTTTCCATTTTTTTCTTTGAAATAAACACGATAACCTTTCGCAAAATTTATTCGCATTTCTCGAATTCCATCGCCAACTGTTTTACAATCTCCAAAATGTTCGTCAGTTTCTATTTTTTGAATTCTGAACAAAATTTTTGCTTTTGCTTTAAAGTCCTTTAGCTTTCTAAGCCATTTGTCAAATTCAGTTGTTTTCTCTATAAAAAACATAAAAAATGTATCTACTTGGATACAAATTTAGTAAAAATATTTTAGTAATTCTAGTTTAAATTGAGCTTTCGATAGAGTGAGCTTTAATCCACCACAACAGATAATGTATAATGCATACCCTTCAAGATACACACTATACATTTTTTTAGCGTTTTTCACTTTAGTTTATCCAGTCTAATTACATAGTAATTTTTACCGTGAAACCCAAACGGAATACACTATTGGTCATCAAAAACATCACGAAAATGAAATAAATAATTTAACTTTAAATAAAACACAAGTAAAAAATATGTATTTTTTTGTATCCCACCCGCTATTTTCTGTAAAACAATGATCTTAACAAATATAGCTGTACCTTTGCACCAAATTTAGAAATGGCGTTAAATATGTTCTGTCATTTTGTAAAAAAACGATATGTCATTTCATTCTCTAGGATTATCCGATGCCTTGCTTAAAGCAATTGATAAAAAAGGATACACTCAACCATCACCCATACAGGAAAAAGCGATACCATTAATTTTGGAACGCAAGGATGTACTAGCTTCTGCACAAACCGGTACCGGTAAAACTGCAGGATTCACGCTCCCACTACTCCATTTATTAGCACAAGAACAACCGCTTAAAAAGCGTCCTGTTCGTGCCTTAATTCTAACCCCCACAAGGGAACTAGCTGCACAAATCTATGATAACGTTCGAGAATACAGTGAATTTCTAGACCTTAAGGCAGCTGTTATTTTTGGAGGAGTGAATGCAAAACCACAAATAACAACATTACGAAGAGGTGTAGATATTTTAGTAGCTACTCCTGGGCGGTTACTAGATTTGCATGAACAAGGAGCATTTTCATTATCCAAGGTTGAAATTTTGGTATTAGATGAGGCTGATCGTATGTTAGATATGGGATTTGCTAGAGATTTAAACAAGATTTTAAAGTTTTTACCTGGGAAACGTCAGAATCTATTATTCTCAGCTACCTTTTCTCCGGCTATAAAAAAACTAGCTAGTGGAATCTTATATAACCCGGCTTTTGTAGAAGCTGCGCCAGAAAACACAACTGCTGAAAAAGTAGCACAAAAAGTATATCAAGTAGATAAAGCTGAAAAAACAGCGCTTATTATAGAATTGATCGATAAGGGCAATTGGAACCAAGTATTAGTTTTTACACGAACTAAACATGGTGCAAATCGATTGAGCGAAAAATTAGGAAAACAAAGGATTTCGTCTGCTGCGATTCATGGAAACAAGAGTCAAGGAGCACGAACAAAAGCACTTGCCGGCTTTAAAAGTGGTGCCGTACGCGTATTGGTTGCTACAGACATTGCTGCACGTGGATTGGATATCCCATTGCTTCCTCATGTGATTAATTTTGAATTACCGAATATTCCTGAAGATTATGTTCACCGTATAGGACGTACAGGAAGAGCTGGTGCTGAAGGAGAAGCGATATCATTGGTCAGTCAAGAAGAAAGAGAATATCTTAAAAATATTGAGAAATTACTAAAACAGCGAATTCCTAGTGAAATTGTCGAAGGTTTCGAACCGACTGAAACTCCAGAAAACACGCCTTTGATTTCTCAAAAAAACAAAGGAAATTCTCGCAATAGAAATAACAACAATTCTAAGCGTAGTAGTAGTAAACGAAATAGTAATAGTAGCAGCAGTAATAAGCGAAGTTATAGAAGATAATAAAGTACTGCACCTCACACGTTTGGATACCAAATTCTTTGGCACACGCTTGTGAGGTGTATTTTTTTTTAACAAACGATCATTCTTCTTGATGCACTCGTAATACTCCAAAATCAAAGGGAGTCCACAAACAGGCTTTGATAGTACTTTTTTTAAGCCCAGTGTTCACCCAAGTATTACAGGTTTTAAAACACGAATAACTTCCCCTTGCTTTATAAAAATCATCCGTAGTACCATACCCCTTATTGGATAGTTTTATTTTCTGTTGAGTCACATCTAATTGAAAGGAATCTTGAATATAATTTTCTATATCCTGTAACTGTTGCTGTGTAACCCTAATTGCAACCCAATCTGTTTGTACTGCAGTATACCGAGTAAGATGCATTAATGTTGTGCTTTTTAAAAACAATGCACTAAACGCGTTACCAAAAGTTAAGTCTCCCCATCTGGGCGTATTGATATAAAAATTCTCATCTCCCCAACCAAAAGAAAGATAGCGATCATTTATAGTATGGACTAAACCCTCCAAAGTAGGGTCGCTCATATCTTGTATGGGTAAAATAATATCCAAATGCACGCCATTCGAGTGTATATATATTGTAGTATGCGAGGCCGGATCCGGAGTTACTTCCCCTGTAGAAATATAAGAACATCCCATTGCAATGATTCCATACAACATTATAATTGAGACTAAAGTAAATAACACTTTTCCAATTATTTTTATCCATTTCATAACGGCTTCTAATTTTGTTTTACTGTACTAGAAATGGCTTTCTATATGTTGCACCTCCGACTTACGGATATATTGTTTCTCAATCCTATTCTCTGGATGATGATCAAATAGATACAGCACGGATATAAAAAACCATTCTAAAGGCTTCATCAAGATATAGATAACATCTGAAATGTATTTATTTTCAAATACGCTATAATACTTATGGATTACGTTCCCCACTTTATTATAATTCCGACGAATAACACGATGTAACTTAGGATATTTTTCGGTAATCAATTCTTCAAATGCATTAGAAACTAATAGTTGTCGATTACATACAATATAATGATTACGACGCACACCCAACCGCTGTGGTTTCACAATATTGGTATGCCCATTTGCTGCAACAGAACACAAATAATGTCCGCCACAACTTACATTTTCACATTTATAATCCCATTGTGAAAACCCATGTTTATAGGTGTCTGTAAATGCTCGAACTACAGCATCTGGCTGCTGCCCAAACAACATTAAAATTGCGGCACATATCACTAAAACTGGTAGACATAGTAAAATAAGCACTGGATATTTATAATATGGCGCTAGTGTAAGGATACGAAAGGCTATTTTAGAAACCGGGTGTCCTATTTTAAACGCTTTGTTTTGTAATTGTTCATAAAATGCTCGCTGATTTTCTATTAATTTTATGACAAATATTAAAATAATAAATACATTAAAAATCCAAAAAAAATTATCCACGTTTACGTGATAGCCTATAAAAGCATTACATACGATTCCTAATACAAGTATACTATTCAAAAGTACCTCTGCTAGTGGCGGTGCTACTTGCTTTCTAAATAGCATATAGAAAAAGGCCCCATGGGTCAAAAAAATCCAGAAATAGATAGTGATGCGATGAACAGGTGAAAACGCAGCACTATCACGACAACAATCATTTTTTTGTCCAAAGTCAAAAAAGAACAAATATAATAGCGGGTATACACCTACAACAATGATTCCTAAGACCCTAGGTAACCAGGGCTCAGCTGCTCGCTTTCCTAAAATTAAATAGTATATAAAATCAAGGCTCGCGATGATTCCTGGTAATAATATTCCTGTGATCAATAAAAATGCTTGCATCTACGATATTTTATATTGAAAATCATTATTCCAGTAGCATCTTACTACATAAAAAGCCTATCCATCATATTATCTTACCGAGTATTACTCGTCTAAAAGCTGGTTTTTAGCATATCCTTTCCACTTTTCAATACACTGTTCCATATCTGTGGGCACAGGCGCTTCAAAATGCACATGTTCATTTGTCACAGGATGTACAAACCCAAGTGTCTTCGCATGTAGTGCCTGTCTTGGTAAAATCTTAAAGCAATTGTCTACAAACTGTTTGTATTTGGTAAAGCTAGTCCCTTTCAATATCCGTTCACCTCCATAGCGCTCATCATTAAATAAAGTATGCCCAATATATTTCATGTGTACTCGGATCTGATGTGTTCTTCCTGTTTCTAATTTACACGAGACTAAGGTTACATATCCTAAACGTTCAATCACTTTATAGTGGGTAACCGCAGGCTTTCCTTTATCAGCCTCATCATCAAAAAACACAGTGTTTTGTAATCGATTTTTAGGGTGTCTACCGATATTTCCTTCAATAGTACCTTCATCTTCATCTACATTACCCCATACTATCGCTATATACTCCCGTTGTGATGTTTTCTTAAAAAATTGTTTCGCCAAATGAGTCATGGCAGCCTCAGTTTTGGCCACCACTAGCAAACCACTAGTATCCTTATCGATACGATGCACTAAGCCTGGGCGATCACTACTGTTATTTGGTAAGTTATCAAAATGATAGATCAATGCGTTAATTAAGGTCCCCGAGTAGTTGCCATGCCCTGGATGCACCACCATTCCTGCCGGCTTATTTACAACCAATAACACATCGTCTTCATACACGATATCCAATGGTATATTCTCTGGCGTCAATAATTGCTCATAAGGTGGATGTGCAAACAACACCCGAACTACATCATTAGGCTTCACCTTATAATTAGATTTTACTGGAATGTCATTAACAAAGACACCCCCATCTTTTGCTGCTTGCTGTATTTTATTTCGTGTTGCATTTTCGATAAAATTCATTAAAAATTTATCTACACGTAAGGGTTCTTGACCACTACTTGCCACAAAATGATGATGTTCATACAAATCATCTTGATTGGCTTCTAAGTCTTCCGATTGGTTTTCCACTATAATAAAGGGATTATATACACTAAAGCAACTGAATATCAGTTGCTTTTATTCGTAATCGTATACTAAAATTCTTCTTCTGTTTGTTGTTCTGTTTGTTGTTCTGTTTGTGATGGTTCCTCAGAGGCAACTCCACCCTCTACATCGGATAGATTAATCGTGTCACTCTTTCCATCTCCCAAAACAAGATCTATTTTAGAAGTTTTCATCAGCTTAGTTCCTGACTTCAGTTCTTTTCCCTTATATCGCAATTCCAATACCATATCTTCTGCAATATTAGGCTTATAAGTGATTGTTCCTATCTTAAACCCTAAAGCGATCAACTTAGGTTCTGCTTGTCTTCGTGTACGCTGCACAACATCTGGCACTGTAATTTTTTGATACCCTGAAGGATTAAGTGTAACGTATATCTTACGGTTTTCTTTTACTGTACTTCCTGCTATAGGCGTTTGTTCGATCACAGAATATCTTGGATATTCAGGATTAAAATTTGCAGAATCTTGTACTTCATACCCCAGATCCTCTTCTTCTAACAGCACATTAATTTCAGCTAATGTTTGTTTACTTAAATCTGGCACCACAATAGCTTGATCATGATTGGTGGTACTATCCAACCATTGTAAAGTCACAAATCCTAAAATCGCCAACACCGCTACGGCAATGACTAATTGAATGACAAACAGCTTACTGCAAATAAATTTTAAAAGACCCATAGTATTATGATTTCGACAAAGATATAAAAACGGATAGTTTTTCGCTTTGTTGTGAGATAAATGATATTTTTGTTTTTTTAAATCATAGGCATACCATGCAAAAAAACATCGCCATCCTCATGGGAGGATACTCTAGTGAGTTTGATATCTCTATCCAAAGTGGAAATGTAGTATACAAGCATATCGACCGCAATATATACAATCCATATCGCATTCATATCACAACAGCGGGTTGGTTTTATGTAGATGATACTGAAACAAAACAACGCATAGATACTAGAGACTTCTCTATCATTGTAAACAATACTAAAATAACTTTTGATGCTGTTTTCAATACCGTACACGGCACTCCTGGAGAAGATGGACTATTACAAGCCTATTTGCAGCTGACCGGAATTCCTCAAACTGCTTGTGATTACTATCAGGCAGCACTTACGTTTAATAAACGGGATTGTATCAGTGTATTGAAACCCTATGAAATTCCGGTAGCGCAAAACTTCTTTATCAATAAAGGAGATCCTATTGATGCTAAAAAAATAATCGATGCGGTAAGCCTACCTTGCTTTGTTAAAGCCAATAAATCAGGAAGTAGCTATGGCGTATCTAAAGTTAAAAAAATAGAAGAATTACAAGCAGCTATTGACATTGCTTTTAAAGAAGATGATGAAATTATTGTTGAATCATTCTTAAGTGGTATTGAAGTATCTATTGGTGTAATTATGTATGAAGGACACCCTAAAGTAATGCCTGCTACAGAAATTGTAACTGAAAATGAGTTTTTTGACTATGAAGCTAAGTATCTAGGAAAATCCGAAGAGATCACTCCGGCACGATTATCTACCGAAGACACTCAGAAATTACAAACCTTGGCACTCAAAGTATATACGACACTAAAAATGAAAGGACTGTCCCGAATCGATTTTATATTTCATAACGGAATACCACATTTTGTAGAAATCAACACCAACCCAGGGCTTAGTGAAGCAAGCCTATTACCGCAACAAGCGGCTTTTGTGGGAATATCGCTTACTGCTCTATTTACAAATACTATTGAAGCTTGTTTTGAATGAAATATGGTTTATGAAGTACGCAGTAATTAGTACAAAGTATTAAGCACGTTGTACTCTGTACTTAATACTAATTTCTTTGTACTTTGTAAAAAGTTTTTATATTAAAATAACTACTGAGCGAAACTGAAGTAAAACCATCAACTGAATACCCAAAAATCATGAGAAGAGCAGTATTTCCAGGATCCTTTGACCCTATTACATTAGGTCATTATGACATTATTGAACGCGGCCTAACCCTGTTTGATGAATTGATTCTTGCTATTGGGATCAATGCAGATAAAAAATACATGTTTTCTCTAGAAGAACGTGAACGCTTTATAAAAGAAGCTTTTAAAAATGAGCCAAAAATCAAAGTGATGACCTATACTGGGCTTACTGTGGATTTTTGCCAAAAACAAGACGCTGACTATATTTTGCGAGGACTTCGCAACTCAGGTGACTTTGAATTTGAAAAAGCAATTGCGCACACCAATCGGCAAATGACAGCCATAGAAACTGTTTTTTTACTCACCTCTTCCGGCAAAAGTTTTATTTCTTCTTCCATTGTAAGAGATATACTTCGTAATGGCGGTAATGTGAGCGACTTTGTTCCGAATACGGTCATTGCCAAACCATAACTAAAAGACACGTATCTATATATCACCACTAAGAATATACTTAATCCCGTAAAATAGTACTGTTGATACTTCACTTAAAAGACAATAAACTATAACGATAATTACAGTACTACCAAGATATTGAAATCGACAGTGTAAAAACTAAGCAATAGTCAAAAACAAGTTTGTATCTTTGTACTTACCAAAATAGTAACCTCATGATTTACCGCTTTAGAATTATATTAGATACCGAAGAAGATGTATTTAGAGATATTGAAATTGACAAAAATGCTTCTTTAGAAGATTTCCATAATGTCATTACGCAATCTTTTGGCTTTGATGGTACCGAAATGGCATCATTCTACCTTAGTGATGACGAATGGAATCAAGGAGAAGAAATTTCACTATTTGATCTTAGTGAAGGCATGACCACTACACGACTAATGAATGAAACTTCAATTAATGACGTAGTCTCTAAAACTTCATTAAAACTCATTTATGTTTATGATTTTTTAAGCATGTGGACTTTCTTAGTCGAACTTGCAGAGGTTGCTGAATATGAAGATGGAGTGGAATATCCTAATGTAATGTTTGTGCATGGACAATTACCAGACGCCGCCCCAGAGAAAGAATTTAAGGCGGACAAAGATGAACTAGATGACTTTAATGATGATGAGTATTCCGATATCGATGAGTATGATGATATGGGGTTTAGTGAGCATTGGAATTAACTACTACTGTTAGACTGTTAGACTGTTAGACTGTTAGACTGTTAGACTGTTAGACTGTTAGACTGTTAGACTGTTAGACTGTTAGACTGTTAGACAAAATTAAATATTACGGATTCAGCACCAAATAAATAGTGTTAAAATAATAATAAAAGTGGGTACCTTTAGAGATTTAAAAATTTGGCAGAAATCAATGAAATTGGTTACTACCATTTATACCGAAACCAATACCTTTCCCAAAGAAGAACTATATGGTCTTACCTCTCAAATTAGAAGGGCAGCAATTTCTATTCCAAGTAACATTGCGGAAGGATATGGAAGAGAAACAAAAAAAGAATATGCACGGTTTTTGAATATTGCTATAGGATCATTATTTGAATTACAAACGCAATTAGAAATAGGTAAAAATATAAATTTCATTTCTGAAGATCATTTTGATCTCTTGATAGCACATAGCCATGAATTAGAAAAAATGTTACTTAGCTACCATAGTAAAGTAAAAAAATCGATTTAACTTTACGTATTGAAATCATATTACATCCAGTACAATTTTTAGCCTATTCGTCTAAAAATCTATCCGTCTAAAAGTCTAAAAAACATGATCAACTTATACAGCACACAGATCGAATCCCTTTCGATTCATAAAATTGGAAATAAAAGTAGAAATGAAAATGTTCTGCTATCAGAATCTCCTTATGCACTTAATGACGAACTTACGGCATTATTAAAAGAATATTTCTTTAAGCCTTTTCGTGAGAAAGAAGAAAATTATTTTCAGTTTACGAATGAAGTGGATTTAGAATTCAATCCTTTATTCAAAATTGCTACAGAGATTTTTGAAAACCCGGCTGCTGCTCACGAAAAATCAAAGCGTATCGCGTCATTACTCTATGAGCAATCACAGCACCCGCATATCAAAAGTGGAGAGTTGTATGTGACTTATCTTGAGAATGTAAGTATTGACAATGAAAAGGTAAGTGCATTAGGTATTTTTAAATCGGAGTTGAAACATGATTTTTTACAGTTTGAAGAAAATGGAAGCACTATCGATTTACTGCTTCAACAAGGAGTAAATCTTAATAAATTAGATAAAGGGTGTCTTATTTTTAATCACAAAAAAGAAGAAGGGTATAAAATCCTTTCTGTAGATTCAAATCGCTATGACACCAAATATTGGTTAGAGCATTTCTTAGACGTATCTGCTTTTGCAGATGAAAATTTCTATACCAAAAAGTACATGAAATTCTGTCAAGATTTTGCAAAGGATGTAGTGTTACCAGCAGAAGATAAAAAAGAGGAAGTCATGTTCATGAACCGTGCTGTGAACCATTTTGCTAAAAATGACACGTTTGAAGAAAGTGCTTTTCTGAATGAAGTCATTGACAACCCCGATTTGATTCCCGAATTTAAAAATTATAAAATGGAGAAAGCTCCTAAATATCAAATCGAAGACCTTACCGAGTTTCCTATTGCGAATACCGCGGTATCTGCGGCTCGTAAAAAGATAAAAAACGTAATTAACCTAGATACAAACATACAGATCAAAATGGATTTCATCAATCCTGAATCGGCAGAAAAGTTTGTAGAAAAAGGATGGGATGAAGAGAAGCAAATGTATTATTACTTAGTGTATTTTAATAAGGAGCAGAAGGATTAACGCTAGCTCCTGACTTTCTTAAAATCAAAAAATTTATACACAATACGTATACAGTATATTAGAATTATAAAAAAGCCCGAACCATTACGATTCGGAAGTGTATTCTATTTGTTTTTATTCGATGATTTTTTTACCAGTATTCTAATAGGCTTTTATCATTTCAAAATTAGCGGTTGTGCATACTGTAACCACAGTGTAGGATTCCCTTTTTTTTGTCAAAAAATTACACCCAGAAGATGCAGCAATACTCAGTACTACCCGTAAACAAAACCGTGACCAATACGCACGCTATATTGCAAAAGTGACATACAACGATACGAATATGTCTGATTATTTAGTCGCCCAGGATATGGCTAAGATTTGGAAAGTGTAGGTTAATATACTTACACTTAGGTGGATACGATCAAGATGCTCGCACCAGCCTTTAGATTAGAAAATAGAATAAATAACTTAAATTAAAATCATGATAATGAAATTTCTTTTTTTATTTCTAAAATTAAGAATAAAAAACAACTGGTACTGCCTTTAATGGAATACTATAGGTATTGGAGAATCTAAAACACACCTCTCTACTTCAGCAATCATACAAAAACAATAGATCTATGTCTTCTGTTTTTTCTTCTTCGCAGCAGGAAAGAGTACATTGTTTAAGATCAAGCGGTATCCTGGTGAGTTGGGATGCAGCTCTAGTTCGGTTTTAGGGTCTCCTACGCGATGTTGATAATCCTCTGGATCATGTCCACCATAAAATGTAAAAAAGCCTTTACCCTTAATCCCATGAAGATAGCGCACTTCATTATTTGCTCGGTTCTCACCCAACACTAAAACCGTAGATTTTATTTCTTTAGGATCATAGGCTGTGGTTTGCCCCATAAAACCTTTCACTAATGC
>CALFCI010000163.1 GCA_937951135.1 uncultured Aquimarina sp.
AAAATACTATTATAGTTGTGTTTTGATTTTAAGTAATTGATCTTTAATAGACTCTAGCTTTCGGATCATATCAAAGCTATCCAAAGCTTCCATCTTTTGTTCCTTAAGATGCGTTTTAGCGCCTTCTAAGGTAAATCCTCGTTCTTTTACAAGATGAAAGATCAATTCTAGATTTTTAATATCTTCGGGTGTGAATTTACGATTTCCCTTTGCATTTTTTTTTGGCTTTAAAATATCAAATTCTTTTTCCCAAAAACGAATTAGCGAAGCGTTCACACTAAACGCTTCAGCAACTTCTCCAATACTATAATACAATTTTTTAGGTAAGTCTACATACATAAAGTCATTGTTTTTGTTGTGTAAAACGACCATCTTCTTCAAATAATAATCGACTCTCTGGGAAATCTTCCTGAGTAAGTTTTGCAATTTCTTTTAAAGCGCGTTTTTTTTCATCCATAAAGGGGTATACACCATCGCTCTGTTTTGCAGAGTGTAATATACCTTGTATAAAATTACCTGCGGCGTCAATTTCAATTTCGGCGATGGGCGCATATCCCTTAATACCGCCTAGACTGAAACGCTCATAGGTGCAAAAATTTCCTAAACTATAGGCTATAAATTTATTTTTATAGACTTCAAAGGCTCTGGATACATGAGGTCCATGTCCTAATATAATATCCGCTCCAGCATCGATCAGCGTATGTGCAAATTTGTATACATTACCGCGATCTTCACCATAAAATTTTTCTGTTTTTCGGGTTACATGGGTGTGATCTGTACCTTCAGCTCCTCCATGAAATGAAACGATAACAATATCTGCTTTTTCTTGAAGCGCAGTAACAATTTTTTTAGCATTCTCAAAATCATGTATTTTAATACAATCTTTATTGGGTGCAAATGCACAAAACCCATACGTGATTCCGTTTTTTCTAAAAAAAGTAGACGGTTGTGCGAAAATCCCGGCATAAGCAATAGCTAGGCTGTCTAAGGTTTTAGAGGTGTTTTCAATGCCAATCTTACCAAAATCTCCTATGTGGTTATTTGCAATGCTCATCACATCAAATCCAGAGGATTTTAAAAAACTACCCATGGCTTCTGGAGATCGAAAAGAATAACACTTAGAAGGATCAGAACAATTTTTAGCATTTTTGCCAGTATCAGTAAGGGTGCCTTCTAGGTTTCCGAATAGAATATCTGCTTGTGATAAAATTGCATTTACGTCATCAAATGGTCTTTTGCCCGCAGGTGGTAAATAACTTTCATCAGGAAAATTAGTCCCCATCATGATATCGCCAACAGCCATTAGTTTAATGCGCTCTGGTTTTTGTAAGCCACTGTTTTTAACAATCACAAACATCGATTCGAGTACTGTATCCGAGTATTTTTGTGCATGTATAGCGGAGCCTATAACAAAGAATACACAACATAAAAATACAATACGGATCATAATTTAATCTAAGGTTTCATTAATTAATAATGATGCTTTTAGCATTTCATCGAATTCTTTTGAACTTAAACTTCCATAATAGAAATTACGCGGATTGATACGTTCACCATCTTTAAAGATCTCATAATGCAAATGCGGGGCAACAGATCGCCCGGTACTTCCTACAAAACCAATAACATCACCACGTTTTACTTTTTGTCCGGGTTGTACATTATACTTGCTTAAATGCGCATATAAACTTACGTAATTAAACCCATGATCAATACGCACATGATTTCCATATCCACTAGAGTTAGCATCCGCACGTTTTACCACACCATTACCCGAAGCATAAATAGGGGTGCCGCTTTTGGCAGAAAAATCCATACCATGATGAAACTTTTTAGCCTTCGTAAATGGATCACTTCGCCAGCCATACCCTGAAGCCATTCGTTTTAAATCTGAATTTTTTATAGGTTGTATCGCAGGGATAGTCGCTAATAAATCTTCTTTCTGTTCTGCCAATCCTGCAATTTCATCTAGGGATTTTGATTGTACTACAATCTGCTTGGTCAATTTATCCAATCGTTTTTTGCTTTCGATCATAATCTCAGAATTGTCAAAACCTTCTAAGTTTCGATATCGATTGATCCCTCCAAAGCCTGCTTTTCTCAGTTCTTGCGGGATAGGATTGGCACCAAAGTATAAACGGTAAATGTTATCATCACGTTCAGCAATCTCATTTAAGATGGTTTCATCTCGATCTAATTGTTTGCTGAATAACTCAAATTGAAGTTCCATATTATCCAATTCTCTTCGGTATGCTTTCTCTTTAGGCGTCTCTAGTTGTGGGATATTAAGATATACCAATAGTAAAATAAATCCAGCCAAAAAAGAGGCAAGTATACCTAGTAATAGGATGCCCAGTTTTCTGCCCTTTTTCTTTTCAATTTTACGATAGGAGAGGGTCTCACTATCATAGTAATATTTAACCTTTGACATAATTTAAAATATGCTATTTTTGCAGGATAGTATTTAGCAGGGGCTTCACTAAATAATACGATGTTTTTAACAAATATAACAAAATGTAGTAAAGTCCCGAAGAAACTATGGATAACAATATAAGATCTGTTTTTATTTTTGATTTTAAGATAAAGATATCATAAGAACATATATGGATAGTGTCTACTGGATTCAGGGTTTACACCTTAATTTTACTAGTATAGTGTGTATGCACGACTATCATTGAACATTAATATTTAAGATACATGAAATCCCAAGACGTTAGAAGTCAGTTTTTAGAATTTTTTAAATCCAAAACACATGCAGTAGTAGCTTCGGCACCGATGGTCATTAAAAATGATCCTACGCTTATGTTTACGAATGCAGGGATGAATCAGTTTAAAGAGTTTTTTTTAGGAAATGCAGTACCAAAGAACCATCGGATTACAGATACCCAAAAATGCCTGCGTGTAAGTGGAAAACATAATGACTTGGAAGAAGTAGGAATGGATACCTATCATCATACCATGTTCGAAATGTTAGGAAACTGGAGTTTTGGGGATTATTTTAAAAAAGAAGCGATTCACTGGGCATGGGAATTGCTGACTGAAGTATATGGTGTCGATAAAAGTATGTTATATGTATCTGTATTTGAAGGTGCCGAAGAAGATGGTTTAGGATTGGATCAAGAAGCTTATGATTTATGGAGTGCTATTGTGCCAGAGGATCGGATTATCATGGGAAACAAAAAAGACAATTTTTGGGAAATGGGCGATCAAGGACCCTGTGGCCCTTGTTCCGAGATTCATGTTGATATTCGCTCTGCCGAAGAGAAAGCAAAAATACCAGGACGTGATTTGGTCAATGCAGATCATCCACAGGTGGTAGAAATATGGAACTTGGTATTCATGCAGTTTAATCGCAAAGCCAATGGCGACTTAGAAGCGTTACCAGCGCAGCATGTAGATACAGGAATGGGATTTGAACGTTTATGTATGGTGTTACAAGGAGTACAATCCAATTATGATACCGATGTGTTTACGCCTTTAATTCGAGAAATTGAAACGATAACCAATACGACCTATGATAGGCATAGTTTGCCTACAGATGCCGACGGAAAAGTAAGTGTGGCGATTCGTGTAATTGCAGATCATTTGCGTGCAGTAGCCTTTTCTATTGCCGATGGACAATTGCCGAGTAATACAGGAGCTGGATATGTAATTCGTAGAATTTTACGTAGGGCCATTCGATATGGGTTTACGTTTTTAAATACGAAAGAACCGTTTATCTATAAGTTGGTAGAAACCTTAAGCTCACAAATGAGCGATTCGTTTCCAGAATTGAAAGTAGAGAAAAATTTAATCGTAAACGTAATTAAGGA
This sequence comes from uncultured Aquimarina sp., assembly GCA_937951135.1. Classification (GTDB taxonomy): domain Bacteria; phylum Bacteroidota; class Bacteroidia; order Flavobacteriales; family Flavobacteriaceae; genus Aquimarina. The sequence goes on from CALFCI010000163.1 coordinate 3,810, forward strand.
AGAAGAGCATTCTTTCTTAAGGACCTTAGCACAAGGGTTAGTCTTATTGGATGAGGTTATTGTAAATGCAAAGGGTACCGTTATTTCTGGAGATAAGGCCTTTGAGTTATACGATACGTACGGTTTTCCGATTGATTTAACGGCATTAATTTTAAGTGAGCAAGGATTATCGTTAGACGAAAAAGCTTTTGAAGTCGCATTACAAGCACAAAAAGATCGCTCTAGAGCAGCATCACAAATTTCTGCAGGAGATTGGCAGATAGTAGCGCCACAAGGAGAAGTTCCTTTTGTAGGCTATGATCAATTGATTGTAAATACACAAATCACACAGTATCGAAAAGTGAAAAGTAAAAAGGATGGAGAAATCTATCAATTAGTATTCCATCAAACTCCTTTTTATCCAGAAGGAGGAGGGCAAGTAGGTGATAAAGGATATTTAGAAGCTTCTAATGGTGATGTGGTATATATTATAGATACGAAGAAAGAAAATAATCTGATAGTACATTTTGCAAAAAGTCTACCTAAAGATATTTCAGGAACATTTACTGCCGTAGTAGATCAAAAGCAACGTTCTCGTACTGCGGCAAATCATAGTGCAACACACTTATTACATCAAGCTTTACGTGCGGTGCTCGGTACACATGTAGCACAAAAAGGATCAATGGTCCATAGCGGTAACTTGCGTTTTGATTTTTCACATTTTGCTAAAGTAACCCCAGAAGAGCTTAAAGCGGTAGAGGATTTTGTGAACGCTAGAATTCGAGAACAATTACCTTTAGAAGAGCAACGAGCGATTCCTTATGACCAAGCGATTGCAGCAGGAGCCATAGCTTTGTTTGGAGAAAAATATGGTGATGACGTACGTGCCATTCGATTTGGAGAATCAATGGAGTTATGTGGTGGGATTCATGTGAAAAATACCGCAGCTATATGGCATTTTAAGATTACAGCCGAAGGTGCAGTAGCAGCAGGGATCCGTCGTATCGAAGCCATTAGTAGCGATGCGGCAAAAGAATATTTTACGGCACAATCTGAAGCATTTAGTGAAGTGAAATTGGTGTTGAAAAACGCAAAAGATCCTGTAAAAGCGATTACAGCATTGCAAGAAGAAAATACAGTCCTCAAAAAACAGATCGAAGGGCTATTAAAAGACAAAGCAAAAAACCTAAAAGGAGAATTAAAAGCGGAGTTTGAAGAGATCAACGGAATCCAATTTTTAGCGAAGAAAGTAGATCTTGATGCCGCAGGGATTAAAGATTTGTCTTTTGAGTTAGGGAGCGAGTTTACAAATATGATGGCAGTATTTGGAACAGAACACCAAGGAAAAGCACTATTGTCCTGTTATATTTCTAAAAGTTTAGTAGCAGAAAAAGGGCTTAATGCAGGGCAGGTAGTTCGTGAATTAGGAAAATACATCCAAGGTGGTGGTGGTGGACAACCATTTTTTGCTACGGCCGGAGGTAAAAAACCAGAAGGAATCGAAGAGGCGTTGGAAAAAGCGAAGCAATTTATATAGTTTTCAAAGTTTCAAAGTTTTGGGGGTTTTTTATAGTTGAAAAGGAGCAGTTTGTTTGGGTTGGAAACAACCAAAACTAGCTAATTAGGATAGAAAAATAAAAGTAGGACAAACGAAATTGGAGTACAATTACGTTATAGCAATACGTACTCCATATTTTGAGATACGACAACACAGATCAATAGTCATGAACTTACAAACCATTATACCTTTATCTGCTCAAAACGAAGCTATTGATTACAATTCCGAAATTGTATTGTTAGGATCTTGTTTTGCAGAAAATATAGGTGCTCAATTTGAGTATTATAAATTTAAAACACTGATCAATCCTTTTGGAATTTTATTTCACCCCAAGGCGATTGAAACGTTTTTATGGATGGCTACTCAAGGGGAGCAGTATACCGAAACTGACCTGTTTTTTCATAATGAACAATGGCATTGTTTTGATGCTCATTCTCAATTAAGCCATTCAGATCAACAAGTAGTGTTACAGCGGCTAAATAATGCTTTAGCAACTGCTGCACAAGCATTACAATCGGCTACAGATGTCTACATAACCTTAGGGACAGCATGGGTATACCGATTAGCAGCCTTAGATATGATTGTGGCGAATTGCCATAAAATTCCGCAAAAAGAGTTTCAAAAAGAATTATTATCGATCACAGAAATTCAACAATGTTTAGAAAATAGCATACAGTTGATTCGAAATTTAAATCCTAAAGTAACAGTTACATTTACAGTGTCTCCAGTGCGGCATAGCAAAGATGGTTTAGTGGCGAATACTCGAAGTAAATCGCACCTCATTGCAGCAATACATGAATGTTTAGGGACGCAACAAAGCGTTGCTTATTTTCCAGCTTATGAATTGATGATGGATGAATTGCGAGACTACCGTTTCTATGATGCCGATATGTTGCACCCTAATGCTACTGCCATTCAATATATTTGGGAGCGTTTTGTAACCGTAGCGATTAGCCCTAGCGCTTTAGAAACCATGTCTTCGGTAGCAGAAGTGCAAAAAGGATTAGCGCACCGTCCATTTAATCCCAAGAGTACACAACATCTCGATTTTTTAGAAAAAATAACAATGAAAAAACAGGGATTAGAATCTGCACATCCATGTATTCAGTTTTAAGACATAAGGACAGTAGGATGTATTGTTTTGATTCTAATATCTAGCAACGAAGTGGTCTAACGTCTAACAGCGGAGCGATCTAACCTCTAATTTTATATTCCATTTTTTTACTATCAGATTAACAACTATTTTTGGGGCGTACAAGTGATAACAGTTTTAATATGAAACTAGAAGGCAGAAAGCAAGAAATTATATATGCGGCATCCATACTTTTTAAAGAAAAAGGGTATAGTGCTGTAAGTATGCGAGATTTGGCAAAAGCCTTGGGTATGAAAGCAGCAAGCTTGTACAATCATATCCAGTCCAAGCAAGAAATTCTAGCGACTATAATTATTGGTTTAGCCGAAGAGTTTACAACGGGAATACATGCCATTGTAAAAACGAAAAGTACTACAGTAGAAAAAATAGAACAAATCATAGCCTTGCATATTGATGTTACGTTGCGTAATGCAGATGGTTTAGCCTCTTTAAATAATGATTGGATGCACCTTGAAGAAGAAAATCTAATCTATTTTGAAAACATGAGACAAGAATACGAAGAGCAATTTCGTATGATGGTACATGAAGGTGTTGTGGCCGGAGAGCTTAAACCCCATAACATAGAGATTATTATATTCTCCACATTGTCTACTCTCCGGACACTCTACCTATGGTATCCCAATCAACGTCATATCGACCCTGAAATTTTGAAGCGAGATATGATTTCTGTACTGCTTAAAGGAGTGGTTTGATTTTTTTCAGATTTTCAGTCCCGATGCTTCGGGACAGAGTTTCTGAGTTTCTGAGTTTCTGAGTTTCTGAGTTTCTGAGTTTTCTAAAAAAAAAACACGAAGTGTTTTTTTTTGGAAAACCATCAACCATCAACCATCAACCATCAACCATCAACCATCAACCATCAACCATCAACCATCAACCATCAACCATCAATTTAATAACAACACTTCATTGACTATAATCTCTGTGATATAGCGTTTTTCGCCTTCTTTAGTTTCATAAGAGCGGGTAGTGATTTTTCCTTCGATAGCGATTTCCTGACCTTTGGTGACATATTTTTCGATAATATCGGCGGTTTTATTCCAAGCGACAAGGTTATGCCATTGGGTATTGGTGATTTTATCACCTTGTGCATCATAATGATAGTCATTGGTAGCTAAAGAAAATTTCACTAATTTTTTGTCAGAATCTAAGTTTACGACCTCAGGATCTTGTCCTAGGTTACCGATTAATTGTACTTTGTTTCGTAGCGTATTCATTTGTATTGTATTTAAAAGTTAAGTGGGTACGTATCCTCATGATATACCTGCAATACTCATATAGTTCAAACGAGATTGCTAACCCACGGTACAAAGGTATAGCCACTCTTTTCGATTACCCGGTAGGGAAACGTTTACTGTCGTTTGTAAACGGATATAAGCGTTTGTTGTCGTTTGTACGCATTTGTACTTGGCTATAAAAGAGGGTTTTTATTCCATAGCGAAGATTCTTGTATAAAATTAATTCAGTTAATTTTTTTATATTTTTTTGAGTGTAATACCATTTTATGTTTGAATTCACCCAATTCAAACATAAAATAGTATAAAACCCATGCGTTTTGGGAAGCTTAGTAAAGAATGCTTTGATCTTGTTTCAAATTGGAACTGTTCCTTAGGTTTTTATTCTTAATTTTAGAATTCTAAAAACAGTATAGGCATCATTGTATGCGCTTAAAAACATAGTATTAATACTACTCGAGATATGAATTCTAATATAAATTTAGCCGTGCTTATAGACGGTGATAACATTCCATCTGCTTATGTGAAGGAAATGATGGAGGAAATTGCGAAGTATGGAAATCCGACAATTAAGAGGATTTATGGTGATTGGACGAAACCGAATCTAACCAAATGGAAAAACCTATTATTGGAAAATGCAATTACTCCGATCCAGCAATATGGATATACTACAGGCAAGAATGCGACAGATTCTGCGATGATCATAGACGCGATGGATATTCTGTATAGTGGTAAAGTCAATGGCTTTTGTTTAGTTTCCAGTGATAGCGATTTTACACGATTGGCTACGCGATTACGCGAAGCAGGAATGCAAGTGATTGGTATCGGAGAAAAGAAAACTCCAAACCCTTTCATTGTGGCTTGTGATCGGTTTGTGTATATCGAAATTCTAAAAAACCAAGTTGAAAAGAAAAGTGATGACAATAAAGAGGTAAGTAAAACGAATGTAGATAAAATAACGCGAAAGGAGATTCATTTAATTCGGACTACCATTTTGGATCTTTCTGATGAGGAGGGTTGGGCTTTCCTTGGAGACGTTGGAAGTTTATTGCAAAAAAAACAACCAAATTTTGATTCAAGAAATTATGGATTCGAAAAATTAACCCTATTAATTAAATCGATTGGGGATTTTGAGCTAGAACGAAGAGAAACCTCTAAAGGCAGAAATAAATTGATTTTTGTAAAAAATAAAGAAAAGAAAACTCCAAAATCTAGAAAGAGTTAAAATACTTGGAGGTGTTCGTTGGCACGTGTTGAAAACTATTACAAAATTAGATTGGTCTCAAAAAGAGCTGTAGCACATTTTAGCTAAAGGCAAACTGCTAAACGCTAAACATACGTATTGCTAACTGTAGTCAGGTTTGAAATTTATGGGCTTCTAATTCATAATAGTTTAGTTTGTAATAGTGGAACTAAGTACATGATAAAAAATCATAATGATTTGATTTTTAGTACTGAAAATAGAATTTCATGATAAAAAAACAGTTGTTTAGACACTGCCTTATTATTTTTTTAGTCTTGGTTCTTAGAACAGTACAGTAGATTATGTGCTCGAAAAAAGTGTATTAATTACTGTTTTTAGATGTCTGCTAATTTTTGTCATGTACTAAAAAGGAGATGTCTCTATTTCTTTTGCGTTTCGGCTTCAAATGTAATGGAATTGATATGGTAGCTTGAAAAGCTAATACTCCTACGGCATTTGCCCCCATATCGCCCCAGGATGCATACCGATTTGATGAAGTGCTATCGATAGCTTCTTTTAAACCACCGATGGCCATAGCTGTAGATAGCGAGATCAATCGTTTGTATACTTCAGGAAGTTTTTTGTGTTTCTTATGAATGGATAAATAGGTATAGGTAACCGCACTGATTCCAAAAGTTCCTATGCTGTGCTTGATTTTATCCTTTTGCCAAAAATCGGTAGTTGTAATCTCTTGCCCTGTCATAAGGAAGCACATCATTACTGTGATAAAAAATAATATTCGTTTCATAATTTCAAGGTTTTAAAAAAAGTGATGAACTCGAAATTACTTCTAGAAACAAGAAAAGGATCAAACAATTCGTTGAGAAGCTTTTTTGTAGCGTTCAATTGTCTTTTTTTTACCTACGAAAAGAAATGATCGCTTTTTGCTAAATGAATTCAGTATCTTACGGTGTAAAATGTCAAGAGTATCTGTTGACAAGCGTTTGGAAATGGATAAATATTTCAGACCCCCTCAACATTGTTATGCCTCACCTAAAAACACACCGGCAAAAAACTTCCAAAATCAAAATTAATCTCTAAATTTGCCAAATAACGTCAAGACAAAATTATGTCAACAATATTTGGTAATAGACTTAGGACATTCCGAGAAAAACTACAAATTCCACAAAGGAAGCTGGCTTCCGTATTGGAAATTGACACCGCCACCTATTGCAAAATAGAGAAAGGCGACAGACGAGCAAAACGTGAACAAGTCGTAACTCTTGCTGAATTACTGCAAACTGACGCCAAAGAACTTTTACGATTGTGGTCGGCAGACAAAGTTTATGACCTAATTGCTGACGAAGATGAAGCAGCACAAATCTTAAATGTAGTTGCCGAAAATATTACACATTACAAACGCCAAAAATCAAAAATATGAAGCCATTAGTCAAATACAGAGGCGGAAAATCAAAAGAAATTCAATACATAGAAAAACATATTCCTGATTTCAATGGCAGATATATTGAGCCATTTTTTGGTGGGGGAGCCTTGTTTTTTCATTTAGAACCAAAAAAGGCAATCATCAATGATATCAATACCAAATTGATGGATTTTTATAAAGGTGTGAAATCAGACTTTAAAACTTTGAAAAAGGAACTATCTGAAATCGAAAAAATCTACAAAACCAATCGTAAAAAATTTGAAGAACTAAAAGCCAAAACACCAACTGAAAGAGTTGCTGACGAAAATGAAACTCTTTACTATCAAATCAGGGATATGTTTAATGGTTTGGCAGAAAAAAAATATTCTGATTCCTTGTTGTATTTTTTCATTAACAAAACTGCATATTCAGGAATGATACGTTATAATTCCAAAGGCGAATTTAATGTTCCTTATGGACGTTATAAAAATTTGAACACATCGTTAGTGACGAAATCTCACAGTCAATTACTTGCCAACACAGAAATATACAACTTTGACTATAAAGCTATTTTTGAAATGGCAAACAAAGATGATTTCATGTTTTTAGACCCACCTTATGACTGTGTTTTTTCGGACTATGGAAATGTAGAATACAAAGACGGTTTCAACGAAAAAAGTCACACCGAACTAGCCAATGCTTACAAAGAAATAAACTGTAAAGCATTAATGGTTATTGGAAGAACACCGCTAACTGAAAAATTGTATGGCGATATGATTGTGGAGGAATATGGGAAATCATATACGGTAAATATTAGGAATAGATTTAAGGCAGAAGCAAGTCATATACTTGTTTCTAATTATGGGAATGTGGCATTGAAACGAAAACCCAAATTAATATTACAAGAAGAATCTGTTTCCTATGGCTAGAATTGATAGCAAAGTAATTTTTGTTACGACATCTCCGAGAACTCCAGCTAAAATGATACCGGAAATTGAGTTATTGAATACTCATTTTGCAGGAAAAAAATGGAACACCGATACACAACGGGCTTTTATGGAATTGTTGAAAGAGGAAAATTTTTTCAACGGACAAGGAGCAAAAGACCCAGCATTTAGTGCAAGAGACAGGATAAACCGTGCACCCAAAGCTTTTGGTTTTGTAATTCTTTCGCCAAAAATTAGTCTGACACCAGCAGGTACGGTATTAGTAAATTCAAAACGTAAAGACGAAATATTTTTAAGGCAACTTCTCAAGTTTCAAGTTCCTTCTCCATATCACAAACCATCTGAAAAGTCCGCAGAGTTTTGTGTCAAGCCTTATTTGGAACTGTTTCGTATAGTTCGTTATTTTGGTTCACTAAAATTTGATGAATTGATGTTTTTCGGCTTGCAATTGGTTGATTACAGAAAATTTGATGAGATTGTCCAAAAGGTTAATGAATTTAGGACAGCTAAAGCCCAAAATGAAGGCAACTATAAAAAATTCCGCAAAGAATATTTAGATAAGGAACTACGAGAAATATACAAAAACGACATCATTACAGGAAATACGAAAACAAGAGAAACGAATGATGCGTCAATATCAAAATTTTTAAAAACAAAAGCAAGCAATATGCGAGATTATGCGGATGCCTGCATTCGTTACTTAAGAGCAACGGGATTGGTAAATATTTCTCATATAGGAAAATCTATCTCGATAGTTCATGAGAAAATTCAGGAAGTAGATTACTTTTTGGAACACACGAGCCGTGAGCCAGTTTTTATTGATAATGAGAAAAGATATATAGATTATATCGGTAATGCAGAAACCCCAACTTTGCTTTCTGACAATCGTGAATTGCTTGAACAAAAAATTGCTACAGAGTTCCCAGAAATTTATATTACCAATGAAATGAGTTTATATCAACTCAAAGACCTTTTTGCAGACGAATTAGAAAAACGTAAAGAGCAAATTCTTACCGAGCAAGTAAGAGCAATCAAAGACTATCGTTTGTTTGATGAAATTAACTCAACATTTGACCAAATACTTGACAATTCGCTTTACGACACTCCTTTAATGCTTGAATGGAACACTTGGCGAGCAATGACTATGTTGGACGGAGGGAGTATTAAAGCCAATTTAAAGTTTGACGACTTTGGGAATCCAATGTCTACAGCACAAGGAAATATGGCGGATATAGTTTGTGATTACGGCGATTTTGGCTTGACTGTAGAAGTAACTATGCAAGGTGGACAACGACAATATGAAACAGAGGGAGAACCTGTAACCAGGCATCTTGCCAAAGTGAAACGAGAAACGGAAAAGCCTGCTTATTGTCTATTCATTGCACCTAAAATAAATGAAGCCTGTATTGCTCATTTTTACGCATTACACAAAATGAATATCAGTTACTATGGCGGAAAATCCACAATAGTTCCACTTCCATTAAATATTTTCCTCAAAATGGTGGAAGATTCGCATAAAGCAAGTTATGTTCCCGAACCAGAACACGTACAACACTTTTTTGAACGCTCAAACGAATTAGCAGAATCTACGGACAACGAAAAGGATTGGTATAATGGAATAACACAAGAAGCATTGAATTGGCTAAATGGATAAAAAAATAAAAGGCGAAGGCATACAATGGTTACCGTTGCAAAACCCTATAATTTCTAAAAAATGATCCATATTAAACCTTTTTAAGGGCTTTCTAATTCTCATTTAAGAACTTGAGAAGTTCCAATGATCAAGCCCATCTATGATACGATATACGCTGTTGAACCTAAATTTATTATTGCCGCTAAGCATAATAAAATTGGAATTATAAATCTAAATGGGACTCAATTAACCGATTTTGAATATGACGAAACTCAATATTCAAAAGATATGTTATTTGACTATACCTATCCTGTTTTTGGATTACGAAAAAAGGACAGGTGGACGTATTTTGAGCATGGAAAAAAACTTGTAGATAGTGATTATAAGTGCACTAGTTTTTTAACCGTATTAGAAAACGCTATTGGTATTTTTAGTGTACACGGTAAAGAGAATATTTTGTTTAAAAATGGCAAAACATTGGAGAAGTATTATGATACGATCTCTGAAAATGGACTAGTGGGAACTATTGGGGATACAATATTAATACTCAAAAGTAATGGAAAAGATGAAGTGTACTTTAAAAAAAACTAAAAAGCTACAATGGCCATAATCAAAAAATAGTTCAGCGTTTGAAAACTAAAAATCTAATTGTATTTGATATTGATGGAACACTTACGGACAGCGTGAAAATACATCAAAAGGCGTTTGCTGAAATGCTTTTTGAAATTGGAGTTGAAAAAATCAATTCTGAGTTCCAATCATTTAAACATCATACAGACTCATTTATTGCCAAAGAAATTTACGAAACAACCTTAGACATGCCAATGTCTGAAGCCAAACGTATTGAATTCGAAAAAGGGTTAACGAAGAAAATAAGCCGTCAAGAAATTAATGAGATTACTGGTGCAAAGCAATTGATTGGAGTTCTTGAAAATGAAACTGATTTTGGAGTGTGTTATGCTACAGGTTCACTTCGTCGGCCTGCATTACATAAATTACGATCAATTGAAGTTGAGTTTAATAAAAAACAACTAGTGGCATCAGATCTTATTTTTGAAAGAGAGAACATAGTCGAAAACGCGATTAGAAATGCAATGGAATATTATACTGTAGAAAATTTTGATCGAATTATTGCTGTTGGCGATGGGCTTTGGGATCTGCTAACAGCCAGAAATCTTGGGTTAGAATTCATTGGAATTGGAGTAGCAAATAAAGAAGCCTTAATTCATAATGGAGCAAAAATAGTGTATGAAGATTTATCTGAATTTAAAGTTTAATCCACATTGTGGAGTTTAATTCTCCGAGGCTTGCCTAGAAATGTTAAAAATAAGTATCCGATGGATGCATCGTGAGCTTGCTCCGAGGTAGTTGACTCTAAAAAAAATCGCTTTATTGCTATTCATGGCCTGTGAAAATTGCCTTTTGAACTCGATCACTGAATTGAAAATGATTGAATAATTTTCTTGATAAACCTAGATCCTATACATGCATCAATTACTCCTGCTTTTGTTAGGTGTTTAAGTAACAGAATTGATCTCATACAAATAAGTTACCTGTAATTAAAGCCAACAAACTTAGACAGAATTAAAATATAGTTTCTATCTTTACAGTCTGTTATACTATATCTAACATATTATCTGAGTCTTTCTTAAAAAGACAAGCTCAATACAAGGAGCAATTAGCGCACTAAAATCTTCCAATTTTATGCTCAGATAAGTACACCCATTTATTTCATCAAATTTTTAACAAGAATAGTTGAGTATCAGATCAATTGTTTGATCACTTTGGAATGTGTTGAATATTTCAAACGTGATGTTATTTCAATAAATCAAAATGAGCAGTAAACAGTTAATAAACCAAAATATAACACTATTTTATAATAAAGCATCCGAAGAAACTAGGCTTAATAAAGGGATGGGGGTATTTGAATTTGAAAGAATTAAATCTCTAATAGAGAAATACATTCCATCTTCATCATCGAGAATAATTGACGTTGGTGGTGGTACAGGAAAGTATGCGGAGTGGCTTGCTAAAAAAGGCCATCAGGTTCATTTGGTAGAGCCGGTTTCTAAACATGTTAAAATAGCCCAAAGCAGCGCTAATAAATTAAAAAATAAGTTTTCAGTTTATTTAGGTGAATCTCGAAATTTGGAATTTCCAAATGGTTTTGCAGATCTCATAATTTTACACGGACCACTTTATCATCTTCAAAAAGAAGAGGATAGAGCGTTATGCATTCGCGAAGCTAAACGCGTTTTAAAAAATGATGGGATTATCTTAGGCTTCGCTATTAATTATTCCGCATCAACTTTGGTCGGTCTTTTAAATGGATTAATTCACAAAAAAACATTTTTTGAAATGTGTAAGGAAGAATTAACTACAGGAATACATAATCCCCCAAATGATTACCCTTGGCTTTTGGCCGAAGCGTATTATCATAAACCAGAAGAGTTAAGAGACGAATTTGTACGTCAAGAATTATCTTATATTAATACTTATGCGGTTGAGGGAATGGCTTGGTTGGATAAAGATTACTTTGCCAATATGTTGAATGATACAAAGAAAAATACATTAATAGAACTGATACGAATTACGGAGAACGATAGCTATCTTTTACCTTTTAGCCCACATATGATGATCGCTGTAAAAAAACAAACTACTTATGGTAAATAAAGACAACTATTTTAAAGCTTTGGTTGAAAATAATGGACAGTTCAATGAGATAGATCTCGGAGAAAAAATTGGACTTAATGAGGAGGAGACCACAGAAATAATCGCTCAACTGCTATCTGAACATAAAATTGAATATGTAGAAAATAGAGACTGCAGCTACAGCATTATGAAAACAAGAAAAAGGAAAGCAAGTAACAATGGATAAAAGCAATAGTAGTTTAAACATGGATACAAGTCACTTTTAATAAGATGTATCTCAATTTAAAATTGAATAAGTATGCTACAAATGTGGTTGATTTTAAAAAAATAGTATGGATTTTACTTTTTTACCTTTAGATTTACAAATAATTGAAATTTCTAACTAATCAATAACTGAAATTATACATGGCATCTTACTCTATACGTGAAATCAATACTATTGTAAACGGTGAATTAATAGGTGATACTACCGAAAAAATTGAAGGCCCTGAAGAATTACAAAAAGCAAGCCGCAATCAAATCACATTTATTGGAAGCAATAAATATGTAAAATTTTGGGCAGATTCAAAAGCCTGTGCAGCCCTTGTAAATCATAATATAAAGATTGAGCCTGGTGATAATCGTGCTTTTATTAAAGTAAAAAATGTTGATTTGGCGATGGCCAAAATATTGGAGCGTTTTGAGCTTTCGGCTCCTGTTTTTGATACAGATATACACCCAACTGCTGTTGTGCATGAGACCGCAAAAATTGGGAACGGATGCAAAATTGGTGCAAACTGTTACATAGGTAAAGATGTGGAATTAGGAAGCGAAGTCATTCTATATCCAAATGTTTGTGTGTTTGATGAAACTAGTATCGGCGATAAAACAGTCGTTTGGTCTGGGACAGTTATTCGGGAACGTTCTATTATTGGGAGCCATTGTATTTTTCATACCAATGTAAGTATTGGAGCTGATGGATTTGGATATCGACCAAGTGATGATGGGCAGCAATTGGTTAAAGTACCACAAATAGGGAATGTGATTATTGGACATTATGTTGAAATTGGTGCCAATTCATGTGTGGATAGAGCAAAATTTAGTTCCACTATAGTAGGTGATGGTTGTAAAATTGATAATCTAGTACAAGTAGCGCATAATAGTGTTATGGGACGTTCTTGTATTATGGCGGGACATAGCGGACTTGCGGGTTCTGTTACTTTAGGTGATGGTGTTATTATTGGAGGAAGTGCCTCTATTAAAGATCACACCACGATACACTCTGGCGCTACTGTTGGTGCCGGTTCTGGAGTTATGAATGATGTAGCAGCAGGAAAAACTGTTTTAGGGTATCCAGCACAGGATGCTAGAGATATGTTGAAAGAATGGGCTACTGTAAGAGGGCTTATGAAGAAAAAATAGGTTGACTTTATTAGAAAATAACAAAAAAGATTAAGTACATGAGAAAAAACAGTCGTTATGCTTTAAGTTTATGATAACCTTTGTTTTATAGTTAAGTACTCTGTTAGACCTGCTAGGTTTCGGAAACCTAGTAGGTCTGGATCACAAAGTAATGATGCAACTTTGAATCGAGAACAACTATTTTTTGTCATGTACTTAACAAAAAAGATTAAATGCTAAAACTTGCCTTACACGGCAAGTTTTTTTTTTGTCTGTATTTTTTTAATCCACATTGTGGAGTTTAATCAATAGAATTCCCAGAGGCGCTGCCTCGGGTGTATCGATCAGATTCAAGACTTTTAGAATCAAGAATCAAGATAAAATAGCGTCTTGGTTCTTGGTTCTTGTAGCGAAGCAGTCTTATCTCTGAAAATAGGTATCTGCTGGATGTCTCATGCGCTTGCTCCGAGGTAGTTTACTGTAGTAGTATAATTTTAAAATGGGATTAATTTTATCTTGCTTTTTTTTTAGTCTTGGTTCTTGTCTCTTGATTCTTAAAACAGTACGAAAGATGATATGTTAGAAAAAAGTTCCTTAATTACTGTTTTTTGGATATTTGATAATGTTTGTCATGTGCTATTTTTTTTAGGTATTTAAAATTTTGTTAAAAATCTTCTGAATTCCATAAGATTCCATAATTTTAGCAGTTCATCGATACTGAGGATATAATGAAATTATTTTGGCTGTTAATAAGTGTATGTAGTCTATTGATTAGTTGTACTAAAACCAAATCAAGTACAGATAGGGCTACAGATTCGGTAGCAGTAGCGCAAGCAAACTCCTCAGAAACAGAAATAAGAGATTGTTTGTTTGATACGACGATACAAACTGAAGATTTTCTGAAAAAAGTTCCTGAATTTAAAAACTACATTTGGGATGATGCCAGCAAAACAGCCCTGATCACCTTAGCAAATAAAGAAACTATAGTTGTGGAACGAGGAGGGTGCACTCATTTTAAAATTATAGGGCAATGGATGCAACGGACTCCAAAAAAAGGAATTGAAGATATCTCCTATTGGTTGCAGCAATGCAAATGGTTAAGTGAAAAAATAATGCCGATAGCCGAAGTTGAAAAACTACATGAATTATTGGATAGTAAGCGTTATAAAATTGAGCAAGGAGAAAAAAGAACATTGATTACATTACTTGATAAGGAGTATAAAGAGTGGTATTTTTCTGTAGCTACAGTAATGAACGAAGGACAGACACAGGTCTTTTTAGAAGTGATCTGTCATGTCAATTAAGTTATTGATAATAAAGGAGTAGCTTAGTAATATGCTTAAAATTCATTTGATATAAGGTGTTTGTTTTCACTGTTTTCCGGGTGAAATGGAGTAGGAGTATGATTGATCTTTGTACTCAACATTATACAAAAACATAAACCGCATACAATTATGATCGCCACATATTATAAACCATCAGGAAAATTTACGCCAACCTCATTATTACTTTTTGCAATAACATCAATTATTGCATTGCCTGTATTGGCGTTACTTTATTCCTATTGCATTTGGTATATACCCTTTGTATACATAAATTTTTTAATTACCATTGGCTTTGGACTAGGAACAGGACTACTCATTAGTAATCTGGCCATTAAAATTGGAAAAGTAAGAAATCCAATGATCGGCTTTTTATTAGGTGCTATCGGTGGAGGTATTGCTTTATATTTTAATTGGGCAATCTGGGTAGATTTAGTTATTAATTCTAGTGAAACTTATGGAAACTCTAGAATTGGCGTTACAGTCAGTACAATAGAGTTTTTACAAGTATTCTCGTTAGCGAGTCAACCAGGCGTACTGTTAGAGTTTATTAAAGAAATCGGAACTTATGGGACATGGGGACTTAAAGGTAATACGGTAAGTGGTGGTTTTTTATATTTTATTTGGATTGTTGAAGCATTGATTACTATAGGGGTTGCAGCAATACTACCATGGTATAAAGCAAGAACACCATTTTGTGAATTAGGGAACTGTTGGTTTACCGAAAAAGAGTTGCCAGCATTTGAATGGATAGACAATCCAGCGGAAGTAGTTAAAGATTTAGAAGCAGAGAAGCCAGCCTTATTTTCAGGATTGACGGTAATTGATGATCCAGAAGTAGAGGGGCATAGTATTTTTACAGTATATACTTCGGGATTTGGAAAAGCCTATCTTTCCATAGATAACAAAACTGCGAAGAAGAATAAAAAAGGAGAAATCGAATTTGATACCGATGAAATTGTGGAGTATATTACGATATCTAAAAGTGTACAAGAAACATTAGCAACAAAATAATGATATGAAGAAATACTATAGCTATCTGTCCATAGCTTCCATGAATTCTCCTTTACTTGATAACTCTTGAATGTGATTTAAGTTTTTTTTGTTTGATCTTTCATTTTTATATTCATAATTATTGTGAAATAAAGATTTGAAGAGGGTGGTGTTATGTACGTATAGTACGTACATTGTTGATTGTAGATACTTCTCTTTTGTGAAAATATAGGTGATTTCGTAACTGACCTTTTTTAGGGTATAACGCTATCTATAGCGATTGTAGTGTCAAGCGTTTTTGAATTGTGTTTTAATGTCCATCCCAAAGAATTTGTCAAAATATAAAGTTGATGCAGTTCGCTAAGCAAACGGTTTTTAGCATTTTTAAACAATGAAGAGCTTTTGATTTTTGACTGCAGTTGTTCACTTACTTTTTGTTGTATTTGATTATGATCTTCTGGAGTAAAAGGATTGAAAAAGTCCTCTTGAAGATTATGATATTTAACTTCTGGAATAATGGTAATCTCGGGTGCTGGGAGTTCCAGTATCGTTATTGTTTTTGTTGGTTCATCGATCTGGTGTTTTATTTTACTTAGGTCATATCCAATGGTTGCTTTAGCATTCACCAGAACAATAGCTTTTTTTTCCGCAGTAAACATATCAAGATACATTTTTTTAGCATCGGTATAGGTTATGATTTCAGAAAAATGACCTTCCGTTACTACAAGCTTACTTACATTTTTAAGCTGACTTTGTAAGATTTGGGAAGCTGTAATTTGGGTAGAAGAGGTGTCTAGTTTTCCTAAGAAATAGAGCAGTCCTGCTGCTAATAATGCGGTGCTCAATAACCCTAAAATAAAATTACGCATATAGTATTCGCTAAAAAGTTTAGCTTAAAGATACATAGAAGATTTTAGATGTTAGTATTGAGTATTTAGAATGAAGATTTTTTGTATTGAATACTTATAATATATAAATTTCAATACTCAATACTCAATACTCAATACTCAATACTCAATACTCAATACTATGTACTCAGTACTCAGTACTTACTACAACTGTGGCGGATATTTCGTTAAAATTGCATTTACGATCTCATTGATTTTTTCTTGTTTACGAGCTACATCTTGTGTTAAGATCCCTGTTCCAATACCTTGCCAAACTAGTTCTTGGTTTTTTGCATCAATAAGGTCGATGTATAGAGTCCCTTCAGTATTACGCGATACCGTATTGTAATTTGTGTTTAGAAAGAAAGGTCCCCATCCATACCCAATATTCATGTTATTTTGATACACATTTACGTTATCTCTGGTTTTTGTGAAAATACTAATGAGTATATCTGGAGTATCCGATTTTTGGAATCCTTTGGTGATAAGATTTCCTTCGATAGCCCGTAAAATTCGTTTTTTGTCCAAATCACTAATGTCAGCTTTGTCGATTCCAGGCTTGTAAAAAGCAAAATTTTTGTATGAACTAAAATCTGCTTTGTCATCATAATCTGAAGTGACACGTACACTGGCGCAAGAACTTAGCATTATAATTATAAGAAATGAGCATATAGAGTATAGTTTCATAATCAAGAATGTTAAAGAGTTAGTATTATGTTACCTAAATAGCATCAATAAGTATACCAGTTATAAAGACACTTATTAATTTTATGATTTTCGATTATAGTTTAATGAGCTGATATATTGAAAACACAATGGTTTTTATGTAGAATTCAAAATTCAATCATAGGCATTCGTCTTTTTATCATATCCATAAGGACAGTGCTTACAGCCGCTTTCACAACAATAACCACGTCTTAAATGGTATTGTTGGGTAAAACAGCGATATCCTTCTGGAGTCAGATAAAAGTCCCCTTCTTCAGGTTTTAGATTTTTTTTTCGTTGATTCATTACTGCAAAAATACTATCTTGCATTGATATGCCCATAGTTGTTAACAAATATTTGATAGGTCGCCATTTTGTGGGCATTGCACTTTGGCCCTTTATTGTGGTTCGAGATCCGGCATTAAAGCGTGATGCGGTCTTTGTAAATCATGAGCGGATTCATCTTCGGCAACAACGGGAGTTGCTAGTGCTACCCTTTTATATTATCTATGCCATAGAGTACGGGATTCGATTGGTACAATATCGAAGCTCTAAAGAAGCGTATCGCAATATTTCTTTTGAACGAGAGGCTTATGCGAATGAAGAAAATCTATCCTATTTGAAAAAAAGAAAACCATGGAACTTTGTAAAATATTATAGCGATGTTTTTTGATGGTGTTCCTCCTTCCAAAAATCAGCAGATCTTTCATCCTATTTTAGATGCAGCAGGCGTGACGCTTTGGATGAAGCGAGAAGATCAATTAGATGCAGAGGTGTCGGGTAATAAATTTAGGAAATTAAAGTACAATCTGTTAGCCGCTAAAAAGCAAGGGTATACAACCCTATTAACTTTTGGAGGTGCCTATAGTAATCATATAGCCGCTACTGCCGCAGCTGGCAGGCGTATGGGGTTTCAGACTATTGGTGTAATTCGAGGAGAAGAATTAGGAAAAGACACAGCACAAACGTGTAAAGATAATGCGACCCTGGGATTTGCTGCTAGTCAAGGAATGCAATTTAAATTTGTAAGTAGAGCCGCGTATCGAAATAAAATGGATGCGGAGTACCGTTCAGCATTACAATCAGAATTTGGAAATTTTTACCTCATACCCGAGGGTGGCAGTAATTCCTTAGCCGTACAAGGATGTCAAGAGATTTTGGTAGATCAAGATAAAGAGTTTGATATTATTGCCTGTGCAGTGGGAACAGGAGGTACGATTGCAGGATTGATTGAAAGTTCAAATAGCACACAAACAGTATTAGGCTTTTCAGCCTTAAAAGGTGATTTTTTGCGCAAAGAGATTCAACACTATACCCATAAGGATAATTGGGAACTCATTCAGGACTACCATTTTGGAGGATATGGCAAGGTAGACGATACTTTGGTGTCATTTATCAATACTTTTACTAAAGAGCAGCAGATACAATTAGATCCTATCTATACTGGAAAGATGATTTTTGGACTTTTTGATCGCATTCAATATGGAGCTTTTTCAAAAAATACTCGTATTTTAGCCATTCATACCGGAGGATTACAAGGTATTATTGGGATTAACAAAAGATTACAACAAAAACAACTGCCCCTTATCAGTGTTTGAGTGCATTCAGCTACACTATTGGAAGTATAGTAGGAATGGTAATAGCGTATTGAAAAATTGTATCATAATGAATATACAGATAAGGAGTGCCATAGTATTGGTGCTGATGACTACTTTTTTAGTGTCTTGTGGAGGAAGTAAGCGTGTTATAAAGTCTACGCCAAAAGTAGGGACCGTGACACCTCCAAAGCCGAAACCAACTGTTCCAGAGGTAATTGCTCCTGAACCAACACCTAAAAGCTTGCCTGTAGTGTCTTATAAAGACAAAGTACAGAATTATATCTACGAGTATAGTACTATTGCTAAAAGTGAAATGGCAGCTTATGGGATACCTGCTAGTATTACTTTAGCGCAGGGTATTTTAGAGTCGGGTGCAGGATATGGACAGTTAACACAAAATGCAAATAATCATTTTGGGATTAAATGTCATAATTGGACAGGAGAACGGGTGTATCATGATGATGATAAAGCACAAGAGTGCTTTCGGAAATATGACAAAGCTAGCGCGTCGTTTAAAGACCATTCTTTATTCTTGAAAAACCGAAAGCGGTATGCGAAACTATTCACATATCGAAAAAATAATTATAAAGCATGGGCAAGAGGTCTTAAAGCGGCAGGATATGCAACAGATCCGAAATACCCAGCGAAACTGATTAGTATTATAGAGCGGTATAAATTGTATACGTATGATGAAGAAGTGTTAGGAGCTAAAAGCCCTAAGACAAGATCTCCTTCAATTGTAAATCAAACTCCTGAACAGACTTCGAAACCATCGGTAAGTAGCAGAGTGTTATCAAGCCAAGCTATATCGGTGGAAACTCATATTGTGCAAAAAGGAGAAACATTATATTCCATAGCGCAACAATACAATAGCTCTGTAGCAGCATTAAAATCGTACAATAACCTTAGTAATAATACTATTGCTGTGCGACAAGTATTAAAGGTAACGCTACCAAAACAAACAACATCAGCGGTAGAACATATCGTGCAAAAAGGAGAAACATTATATTCCATAGCACAACAATACAATAGCACAGTAGGGGCGTTAAAATCATATAATAACCTTAGTGGTAATAGTATTTCTATAGGGCAAGCATTAAGAGTAACGCCAACTACAGCTGTAAAAGAAGATTTTTAGTTCATGACAATATATAAAAGAAGCAGTGCATTATTTGCTAAAGCACAACAAGTAATTCCGGGAGGAGTCAATTCACCAGTACGCGCCTTTAAAGCAGTGGGAGGAGATCCTATTTTTGTAAAAGAAGCCAAAGGAGCATATTTGTTTGATGAAGATGGAAATCAATTGATTGATTATATCAATTCATGGGGTCCAATGATTCTAGGGCATGCGCATCCACCTGTGGTCAATGCTGTCATTGAAAAAGCAAAAAAGGGAACCAGTTTTGGAATGCCTACCGAGATAGAAACCGATATTGCTGCTTTGGCGGTTAGTATGGTGCCTAATATTGATATGATTCGGTTTGTGAATTCGGGTACAGAAGCCTGTATGAGTGCAGTGCGATTGGCACGTGGATATACTAAAAAAGATAAAATCATCAAGTTTGCGGGGTGTTATCATGGTCATAGTGATTCTTTTTTGATTCAGGCCGGTAGTGGTGCGGTAACTTTTGGAAGTCCAAATAGCCCAGGAGTAACCGCAGGTACAGCACAAGATACGTTGTTGGCGAACTATAATGATCTAGAGAACGTAACCGAAATTGTAAATGCAAATCAAGGAGAAATAGCATGTATTATTATAGAGCCTGTAGCAGGTAATATGGGATGTATTCCTCCAGTGGCAGGATTTTTAGAAGGATTACGGTCACTTTGTGATGCGCATGATATTTTGTTGATTTTTGATGAAGTAATGACGGGTTTCCGATTGGCAAAAGGTGGAGTTCAAGAATTATTAGGTGTAGCTGCCGATATTGTAACCTTTGGAAAAGTAATCGGTGGGGGACTTCCGGTAGGTGCTTTTGGAGCACGAAAAGAGATTATGAGTCATTTAGCCCCTTTAGGACCCGTATATCAAGCAGGTACCTTAAGTGGAAATCCCTTGGCAATGGCTGCTGGATTAGCGATGTTAACGGAGTTAAATGCAAATCCTGAAATTTTTGAAAGCTTAGCTGCAAAAACAGCCTATTTACATGAAGGTATGGCTAAAGTATTAACGGCACAAAGTGTAGTACATACGATTAATCGGTTAGGATCAATGATTTCAGTACATTTTGATAAAACAGCTGTAATCGATTTTGAAACTGCTGCAAACGGAAACAATGCTACCTTTAAAAAATTCTTTCACGGAATGTTGGATCAAGGGGTGTATATCGCGCCAAGTGCTTTCGAAACTTGGTTTATTAGTGAAGCATTGACCTATGAGGATTTAGATCAAACGATTGCCGGGGTGGAGGTTGTTGTAAAAGGGTGGTAAATATAAAAATCGGTTATTCTTTATGGAGAATAACCGATTTGTCTGTACTGTACGATTCTGATTTTTATTACCGAGTATATTGACCTATGAAATCAAGAAAAGGAGATTGTAAGTTCCCTTCAAAGAAAATGCCATTTTCAGTAAATACTTTACCAGAGAATAATATTTCTCCTTCTTCAAAAATATTCTTTTCTTCGTCGATGTTTTCTCCTTCATAAGTGCCTGATGTTTTTAATGATGATGAAACTAATGTAATTATTTTGCTAGATGCATTGTATGACCAGTTTCCTTCAAAAGAAAAATTTAATACAGGGATACTACCATCACCACTAATGCCATTGTACTCAGAAGTATGATCATAAGTAAATTCTCCGGACATCTTAAAATTGAGTGTATTATTTTTCTTTACTAGGCCAGGTACCTCTCCATTTTTAACCCATGAACCGAAAAGAATAGAACTGCCTTCTCCACCCCAATCTTCTATGATTACACAAACTTCGGATGGTTGAGAAATACCAGATTCATTATAAACACAAATGAAATAACAAAAAGTTCCACGAGGTAATTTTGTTTTAAAATTAATATTGATTTGAGATGTGTTTTTTTCAATTTTAGACTCTTTAGTATTAGTTGGAGCTCCAGGGTTGGGTAAAGTACCCTTGTCGAAACTAGAAGCAGGAATGTCTAAATAACTGTCTATAGGATTTTTATTTTCATCGAGTAATTGCAAGTAGATACCGGCAATATCATCAACAGCATTAGTACTAGTCGTGATAAAAAAACCTTCAGTGGTATTCGCAATAGAAGCACTAGAGTCAAAAGTTAAGTCTCCATTTGGAGCAGGAGGTGTTCCTGTTTTTTTTGTAGCCCCAGTTACGGTTAAGGCTTCTTCAACAGTAGTTATTGATAAGGGTTGTAGTGTAGTTTCGGACTCTGGATTGGTCTCTTTTGGAGGCGTTTCTCCTGTAACAGGTGGAGTTTCATTAGTTGAGTCATCAGAACTGCAGCTTAGCAAGGTCAATCCACAGACCAAGAATGCTAAAAAAATATTTTTCATAATAAGTTTAGATTTGTTTTCCAACTAGCAAATTTATATTATATATTGAAGTCAATAAAAGAAATGAGTAAATGGGTGTTATTGAGTAATGAATGGTTGAACCTATCTATTCAATGGGATAACTTGGTAATAAAAAAAGAGTTCTTACTACATGAGGATCATCAAATCCTTTTGCTAACAGCTAACAAGACCCAATACTGTATCATAAACAGTAGTATCATGCACTTTAGCTTTTAACCAACCATAAAATGTAAGTACAAAAATATCTTCTGGCATTTTAGACGGATGCTCCAATTGCTCGGTTTTAATCGTATCAAACAGCTCAGGGGTAAGCTTCTCGGGCGTATAATACCATTGCGTTATTAAACGGATAAACGCTAAAATACGTTCCGATCCTCGATCTTTTAAATAGGCACTGTATTTTTTCTTAAAACTCTGTAGTCGGGCATCTACCAAATCGATATGATCCAATTCGATATGGAGTATGATTTCGATGACGTTTTTTTGAATCACCCAGATGGTTCCTGCTTTTTGTGCATACCAAGTATCACTATGATGCCAGGCTTTAAAAATAGTATAAGCTTTCTTATAATCCGTTTGTAATAGATAGAAAACAGCTTGTGTAAGTTGAAGGTCTAGTATATACATTTGTTGGATCGTATGCTTTATGCTATCAAAGGCCTCAATTTCAGAAATAGCCTTTTCAAGTTCACCTGTATAGGTGAGTGTTAACGCGCGTACTAAAGTGTATTGGGGTGTAAAACGGTGATAGTATTTACGGTTTTGTTTATCCATCTGTAGCTGCATTTCATTGAGGTAATACAATGCTTTCTCAAAATTCTGGTTTCGAAAATATGCATTAGCAACATAGTATATAATCTGAATATGATAGAACAAATGGGTGTCAGAAAGTTCTGTTTTGGTGTTGATTTGTTGATATGCCTTTTCTACAAAAGGTAATAATGAGTGGTGGTCTTGCAGCAAGTTTGCGGCTTTATTTCCAATTTCTAAAATTTTAAACAGCGACCTAAAACTAAGATGACTATTCACAACAATATCAAATTTAGACAAGCTATTCGATATGATATAGGCCACATCCTTGGCGCTATGTGATAGCTGGTGCTGCACTGTAGCATAAAAAAGATTGAGGCGCTCTTCTAATTGTAATGCTTCCTTATTACTAGTATATGCGCTAATAAGCTCGTCTAAGACAATGCTGTGGTCCAAATGAGCATATTGAATATGCGTATAATAGATTTCATTTAAAATGCTAAAATGATCAAAAGCGCTTGCTTTCTGTGCTGCTTTTTTTAAGGTCTTAAAACCAATAGGATATTGTTTTTGAGCAAAGAAAATCCGACTGGCACGTAACAGTTTAATCGCAACCATATCTTGAGAAGTAGCGGTTTCAAAACTTTGAGTAGCGATAAAATCAATTAAAGTATCCTGTACACGCTTGCATAAGGCATGATATGCCCCTTTGTTTTTCTTTCCATAGAGAATAATATCAGGATCGTTTATTGTAGTTGGAGTATCTAATAACCGAAGTAATTGAATGTTTTTAGTGTCAGTTCTCTTGTTCTTACGCTGGAGTATCGTCGCAAAATTTCGTTTTTCTTCATAACTAAGGGTTTGTAGGATGGCCGAAATAGTATGCATTATATCAAAAGTATTTTAGTTATAAAAATAGCTATAATAAAGGGTTTTGTGATTATATTAACATTAATATATCATAAGTTTTTTAAAAAAATAGCTTAGGTAAGTCTTCATGATTGCTACATCTTTGTATCAAGTTCGTTGATAGTTGATAGTTGATAGTTGATAGTTGTCAGTTGATAGTTTTTAGAACTTATATGAATTATACCAATTATGAATTAAAATGAGCCAAAAAAGGCGAAGTTGCTTTCTTTTTATACGCCGCAATGATTGTTTTTCATAGCAGCGCTACGAAAAGCATGAATAAGAAAGTATAAAATGAAATGAACGAGTCTGACTGGCTCA
>CALFCI010000164.1 GCA_937951135.1 uncultured Aquimarina sp.
AGGCTAATTTTTATGTCGCTTATGGGTATCAGGTAAATACCAACGAGGTTTTTGAAGCCTCCACAGCAGCAGGATCACATATGATTACGCTAGGTTTTGATTTTGGATGTAGACAAAGTAAGTGTGGGTGTACGTATTAGAGACTAGGTGTTAGACCGCTTAGTAAAATTGTAGTACAGAGTACATAGTATTGAGTATATAGTATTTTTTAGTTGATTGTTGTTAGTGGTTTGTTGATTGTAACCAACTATTAACTACTATCTAGTGGGCTAATGACTAAATTTTCGTTTTCGTTTTTCTACTTTTAACCCGGATTATGCAATAGCACTTCGTCATGAGGTTTGAAATTGTGATAAAATATGATCTTTTCTAAAATTTAGCATCGCATCGCTATGGTTAAGTTTAAAAACATAGCGGAGCGGTATATTTTGAAGTAGTTTCAAGCCGTAATAGATTTTCTACTGCATAATCCGGGTTTAAATTTCTCAATAGCTAAAAGTCTTTAGGTCTCACCATCTATTCGTTTAAAAAACCGTCAAATCGAGTGTTTTTTCCTAATGTAATGAAGAAAAAATGTATCGAGATTCGCTTTTTTGTAGTAAAAATCACTATTCTCGATACAATTCTCCTTCGTCGAATCATTCGAATTGACTTTCTTAGGTCGAACTGAGGTTATTAGGCATTAGAGGCTAGATCGCTTGGCTATTAGAGACTAGTTTAGTACAGAGTATTGAGACAGAGTTTTTTTTAGATGTTTGGTATTTTTGTCATGTACTAAGGTCGATTCCAATAGCATTAGGATTGAAAAATGAGTAATGATAAAGCAACCTAATGCTCTTCAAATAATACTTTCAATTCTGTAGCATCCTTTGGTTTTAGTTTTCCGGCAAGGACCAAGCTTAATTGTTTACGGCGCAGTGCGGCAGTATAGCGTTCTTTTTCTAGAGAAGTCTCTGGTGCTAGCGGTGGTACAGGTATAGGAGTTCCTTTATCATTTACCGCTACAAAGGTATATATTGCTTCGTTTGCCTTAGTTTTATAACCGTTTTCTCGATCTTCTATCCATACATCAATAATTACCTCCATAGAGGTGGTAAAGGCTCTAGATACTTTAGCTTCTACAGTAACAATACTACCTAATGGAATGCTTTTTGAAAAAGCAACCTGATTTACAGATGCAGTTACTACAATAGCACTTGCATGGCGCTCTGCGGCAATAGCTCCAGCACGATCCATACGCGCTAGTAGTTCGCCTCCAAAAAGTTTATTGAGGGCATTTGTTTCTCCAGGCAATACAAGATCAGTAAGTATAGTATGTGATGTAGAAGGGTGTCGTGCAGTCATAAGTATAAATTGATAGCACCAAAGTACAATAAAAAGTTTGAATCCACCTTGTGGAGTCTAATTCTCCGAGACCTGCCTCGAAATGTAAAAACAGTTATCTGCTGGATGCCTCGCAAGCTTGCTCCGAGGTAGTTGACTGATAAAGAGAATTGTTATTTATTTTTTTAGTCTTTCCCGAGGATTCGGTATTGTCCGGACTCTTCGGGGGTTAAAATAGGACAAACGATTATATACCTGAAATCAATTGTTTAATTATTATTTTTTGTCATGTACTAAGCATTCTCGCTTTAGCTTCTAAAAATTGTTCAGTCTAATGCATTTTTTTGCTATTAGTTTTTAGCACATTTTAGCTAAAGGCAAACTGCTAAGGGCTAAAAACGTACTGCTGACTTTATTCCAGATTTAAAACCTATGGATCTCTAGTCTATAGAGTGGTTTATTTCGTTGCCGATAAATCATCTATTAATAACCAAGCACGTAGATCTTGATCTTTTTTAATAGCACGCAATTGTGTTATTGCTTCTTGTCTGGTTGTATAACTATCATATACAACCTGATGCAATCCATAAGCGTTTACGCCAATCATTTTGGCATTAAACCCTTTAGTGGATAATTGTGCTGCCTTTTTTTGCGCATTGGCAGCAATTCTAAAGGCTCCTGCTACAATATGATATTTCTTAGTATTCGAATATGCTACGGCTTTAGTAAGATGCACTGTAATGGCAGGCAATGGATTCGTGATTTCAAAAGTTGCTGTTTGAATTTTGTTTTCGATGGCAGCATGTACTTCTTGAGAGATTTTAGTATTATGACTTCTATTAGCATCACTAAATGATTTTAATCCCATAAAACCTCCAATCCCTAAAGCGATTACGGCAATTGCAGCATATTTTAAATACGGACGATTATTAGATTCACGACGTTCTGGTGTAAAAGCAATTGGAGTTGTTTCTTCAAGAGTAACAACTTCTTCTTTATATACCTCACGTTGTGGTACTCTTTCTATAGCCGGTGAAGCAAAAGAATGCAGCCCAAAAGAATCCGTTAAATAGTTTGTAGTAGCTAAAGGTTCAAACTGTAAGGTGTTTTCTACAGCACTATAAAAAGCACCAATATCATCGAGTATAACGCGCTTTCCCTCAGTGATTTGTCCTTGGATTTTTGCGACATAACGCGCTATTTTTGCAACAGCATCAGGATATGAAACCGCTTCAGCTTGCACGATATAGTTTGCTAAAACACCATCATTAGTCTGTAATTGGCTATTAAAGGAAATTGATTTGCTAGGCGGAGTAAATGTATGTGTACGGGTATCAATAGTTGCAGATTGACGTTTTGTCAAAAATGCACCAAAATTTGGAACGATAACACACTCGTACCGATATAATAATTCTTTGATATATAGCCCTGTATCCATAGATGTTGTGATCATACATTTTAATGTATAGTGACAAATATAAAAAAAGAGAAGGAGTGAACCATAGTAATGTCTAAAAATATATCAAAAGAGCACCTAAAAAAGTGTCTTTTTAGGTATAGTGTGTTAAAAATGAATACGATATGTACGTGATTTTTTTTAATACAAGTATAGGCACTATGTGTTTTGGGAGGCTTTAAGAAATATCAACCCTTTGTTTTTGAAGCTAAATTACCTAAATAAAAGTTAAATTTTCCTCAATATCCCTAATGATCAGTATCTTTAATACAATTATAATCAATAGGATATGAACCCTGATAAGATCATTGCACTGCTCACATTAATGAGAATGCCGAACCTAGGCAATGGTTCCATTAAAAAATTAATTCAAATTGTAGGTTCTCCAGAAGGGGTTTTAGTAGAAAAGCCATCAAATCTTTTAAAAATTCATGGGATAGGAAGTAAACGTATTGAAGGGTTATACAGCTCACAATATCAAAAAGAAGCGGAACAAGAATTACGATTTATTACAGAAAATAATATTCAATATACGGCTTATGATGAGCCAGAATATCCAGAACGATTACGACATTGCATCGATGGGCCATTAGTGTTATTTAGCAAAGGTAAAATTGCACTACAAGATAAAAAGATACTAAGCATTGTAGGAACGCGAAAAGTGACAAGTTATGGTATGGAGTTTTGTGAAGCATTGATCTCAGCATTAGCACCAATAAACCCTGTTATTGTATCGGGTTTAGCCTATGGAGTGGATATTGTAGCCCACCGCAGTGCGATGGAACAAGGGTTACAAACCGTGGCCTGTTTGGCACATGGTTTAAATCAGATATATCCAAAAGTGCATCAAAAGTACCGTAAGCCCATAGAAGCCAATGGAGGCTTTTTTACAGAGTATTGGAGTACAGATGCTTTTGATCGTAAAAACTTTTTAGGGCGTAATCGTATTATCGCTGGATTAAGTGAGGCTACCATTGTGATTGAAAGCGCCGCTAAAGGAGGTTCTTTAGTAACTGCTGCATTGGCAAATTCATACCATAGAGAAGTCTTTGCGGTACCCGGTAGGGCAGGAGATGTGCTAAGTGAGGGGTGTAATACGTTGATTAAAACACAACAAGCACATATACTTACGCATGCAGCAGATATTATGTACATGCTCAATTGGAATATCGAAGAGCAACCAAAGCCCAGTATCCAAAAGCAGTTATTTGTGGAATTAACGCAACAAGAAGAACCTATTTATCAATTCTTAAATGATAATGGGAAACAACTGTTAGATAGTATTGCATTACACTGTAAACTTCCTACGCATAAAATAGCAGCATCATTACTCACCATGGAGCTTAAAGGAGTCATACGACCCCTTCCTGGTAATTTGTTTGAAGCGATATGATGTAATACTAATTACTGATATAAAAAAAACTTCAATTTTCTTTGAATTCAGATTCAAAGAAAATTGAAGTTAAGAGGTTTTACATGAGATATGTATTATGGATAGCGAATTCCAAATTATTCAAAAAGTGAAATTTTTCGAAGCGATGTCGTACCACCATTATTTGGGGTACATCGGCCATTAACACAAAACTCGTCAGCTTCACAATCACAGTCATCACCACCTTGAGATTCACAAGTGCATGATGTTCCTCGAATGACACAAATTTTTCCATCATTTAGATTACATACTGAAGGTTTGCATTCTGGGCAGTTATTCATCCCTTTTCCACCACCTTTTTTACCTTTTTTTATAACCTGAAGTGTTCCGCTTTTCTTTAAGATTTCCCAATTACTCACATCATAAATAATGGCATTTTCTTTAAAAGTCAATACTTTATATCCTTCACTGACTATGATCTTTCCATCCTTATCAATTTTAAATATTTTGGAATAGTCATTTCCTTCTTTTTGCGCAGATATCTGATAAATGCATGAAAATGATAATAATAGTACTAGAAGTACTGTGTAATTTGATAATTTAAACATGATATATTGGTTTTAAGTTGAATTAAAAGTAAAAAATTAAATTCATATAATGTACAAGTATTTGTCGAGTTTTTTCTTTTTTAGTATATTTAAGTTCAACTTAAAACCAACAAATGATGCATACTTTTTTTAAAAAAAACCTGTTAGGATATACCGGAATCCAATCGGTGCAAAGTGTTTCAAAAGAATATTTAATTCCTTTTTTAGGGGAAGCAACAGAATTGATAGAT
This sequence comes from uncultured Aquimarina sp., assembly GCA_937951135.1. GTDB lineage: Bacteria > Bacteroidota > Bacteroidia > Flavobacteriales > Flavobacteriaceae > Aquimarina. The sequence goes on from CALFCI010000164.1 coordinate 4,990, forward strand.
CAGATAAAAAATGATGATGCTTTTAAAGCTAAAAGCGGAACACTGATCTGTGAAGATTATAAAACGGAATGTGTTGTACTAGTATTACACCAAAAATTAGCCGTTTTTTTTAAAGAAGAAATGGCAACGGTAGAAGTTAAACGGGAAACTTCACAAGCAAAACCCAAAGCGCCTAAAAAACTTAAAATAGCTATTGTTCCTGTACTTAAAATCAAAAAAGGAGCTCCAATTGTAAAAAATAAAATAAGGTTAACTAAAATTTGCTGTAGAAATTGTACGGCCACATGTCCGTTATTAAAACCTAAGCAATGTGATTGTAAATTACAATGTCCAAATTGTGAAGGGGGAATGATAATCTCTGATGTACTTACTATGTTTGATGGTTTTGTAGATAGAATGTGATTCAATTTACGGATAAAAATTCGCATTGATGGTTGGTTATACACTTCAATGAGACACAAAGACGTACGGGATAGCCTGCCCTGAGCTTGTCGCAGGGCTAGATAGATTATTAGAGTTGTTTTTTTAGTCTCTTTTTTCTTAGCGAAAGCGTGCGTCTCTTTTTCTTTATCAGTAGTACTGCTTTTATGTTTCTATGCGAAAAATTAAATAGGTACTATAACAGTCCCGCACACACCTTAAGTCGTAATATTTTCTTTACCGATTCGGTCACTTGTTTTTCATAAGCCGCATCAGTTTTCATCTCGGCAATAATCGCGTTGATCGTTTGTTCTTCGTGCTGTGGCATTAAGACAAGGTCACATCCTGCTTTAGAAGATAATAAAGGAGCATTATCCAAAATAGTTACTGCTTTCATAATGTTTAAGGCATCAGAAATAATGATTCCTTTAAACCCCATTTCTTCTTTCAGTAAACCGGTAATAATTTTTTTAGAGCAGCTGGCTGGAATCCCATTCGTATCATACTTTTCATTATCTCGTATGGTAATATGGCCAATCATAATAGACAATACACCGTCTTTAATCAATTGCGTATAATTATCCACCTCTTGTAAAGGGCCATCAATATATACACTTTGTTTATGCGTATCTCCTTTTACTAAGCCATGCCCAGGAAAATGCTTTGCTGTAGCAATGATGCCACTTTCTTGAGTGCATTGTATAAAGCGATTGGCAAGGCGCACTACAGTTTCTTTATCGTCACCATAACTTCTAGATTTTATCGCTACATTATTAGGGCTAATATCCACGACCGGAGCATAATTATGATGCACTCCAATGGCTCTAAGCTCACTATTAATAATATTTACAATGGTATCGGATTGTTCTTCGGTTTTGATATCAATGGTTTTTCCCACATCCTTAGCACCTTTTATTCTACTGCCAAATAAACTAGGTTCTGCATCCATACTAAAGAGTAGCGGAATCGTGTTTTGTTGTTTGCTAATCGCATTTAAAGCAGCAATGCTCTCCGTATGCTTTTGTTTACTTCCTTTTAAAAATACAACACCACCAATGGCATCTTTTTTTGCCAATTGTTTTACAACAGCTTCAGGTTTACCTAATTCTCCAGCAGAGGTAATGATCATTTGAGCCACTCGTTTTGGAGTCGATAATGTAGCATATATAGAATCTACAGTTGCACTAAGTTCGGTGTTGTCGGTATAAAAATCCTGTAAGTTAAATTTTGGAGTTTGACTAAATCCAGAATAACAGAGGAGTAGGGTGCTAATAAAAAGATAATTGCGCATAGAATAATTGATTTTAAAAGGAATACTTATGAGGATATATTTGGGTTAAATTTATCAAGAGTTTGGAGTGTTTGTTTTTGTAATTTTTTCTGAAAAAAGGAAGTTTTTCCAAAAACTACTCCTTTCCATCCTAAAGCTTGTGAAGCCCAAGAATAGATGTCAAAATGATCAATATGGCGTATGATTTTTCCATCCCTAAACTCAAATTTCGCATCAATACGATTATGTACCGCGCGTTTTGTTTTACTAAAGGTATATTGAGCTTCCCAATGTGCGGCACCTCGATTATCCTGAGCCTGTACTTGAGTATAGTGTATGTCAAGATCTTTGGCGTTTGTACAAAGCATTCGCCACATTTTTCGAGCGTTAGCACTAGATAGGGTGCCAAAAATGGGATCTGTAAATACCACGTCTTCATGATAACATGAAATCATAGTTTCTGCATCCTTTTCGCTAAGTGCAGTATAAAAAGTTTCGATTACAGTTTTCATAGGGGTATCAATATACTAATAAAGTACTGACTACGCCATACTGTAGGATATATTTAGTCTAGATTTTTGATACCTCATCATTTTTAAAAACATGCAGGTATCAAAAATAGTATACCCCATAATCTGGGTTAATCTAATTTAGAAGTAAGCGCATTGAATACCGCTTTAGGCTCACCATGTTGGTATAAAATAGTATATACCGCATCAATAATTGGCGTCACAGCACCATTAGATTGATTGAGTAAAAACGCACTATTTGCAGCATAATACCCTTCAGCCACCATATTCATTTCCATTTGAGCACTTTGGACTGTATATCCTTTACCGATCATATTACCGAACATACGATTACGAGAAAAGGTAGAATATCCAGTAACCAATAAATCACCTAGGTATGCAGAGTCGTTAATATTTCGTTGCATATCATGGATTTTTTTAATAAATCCATCAATTTCTCTAATACCATTACTCATCAATACACTTTGAAAATTATCGCCGTATCCTAAACCATGCGCGATTCCAGCGGCAATAGCATAAATGTTTTTAAGCATTGCAGCATACTCCGTTCCGATAATATCCTCACTTATTTTACATTTAATATATTCACAGCTTAAATTGGAAGCCATAATCGAGGCTTTTTCACTATCGCTACAGGCGATAGTAAGATACGAAAGACGTTCTAGCGCTACCTCTTCTGCATGGCAGGGTCCTGTAATGGCTCCGATATTTTCAAAAGGAATACCATAGGCTTCATTAAAATGTTCTCCAACGATCAATCCAGTTTCGGGAACAATACCTTTGATTGCCGAAAAAATAATTTTATCCGATAAGGAAACCGTAAGTTTTGCCAATTCGCTATGCAGAAACGCAGAAGGAATAGCCATAATAACATAGTCTGCAAAGGTGATGGCTTCATCAATACTATTGGTGAGCTGTAATTGTGAAGTGTTAAACTCTACAGCACTAAGATAGTTTGGGTTATGTTTGTGTTTTTCGATATGCGCTACAGCAGTTGTGCTTCTCATATACCAAGCGATTTGCTCTTGATTTTCAGTCAGCATTTTTACGATTGCTGTCGCCCAGCTTCCACCTCCGATTACTGCAAATTTTAATGTGTTTTTCACAAGTCTAATTTTTATAAGTGTACCAAACGAATTTTCAAAAGTACATTTTGATGTTCATTCGGGTATAGCTACTGTTTTGTTTTAGTATATCAAAAATAAGCAAAAACAAATCTATGTTAATATATTGTTTTTCAGTGCTTTATAATTTTGGCATAGGTTTTGGTACTAGTATATCAAATACAAAACACAAGACAGATGAAGACTATAAAACTACTTTCGATGATTATACTAGGCGGGTTGCTTTTTACAGCATGTTCTGCAGAAGTAATAGTAGATGAGGTATACGTAACACCAGAACCAGTAGTTACATTAAATCAAGTGCTGGGAGATTATGAATTGTGGTATGTGGATATTGAAAGAACAGAGGGTAATGCCGAAATTCCTTTTTTACAGAAAGCCTTTACACTTTCATTTAATAACGGTACACTTTTTGGAAATAATAATTTATCAGGGATTGGAACTAATGGAGATGGGTTTGGAATCGATTTTGGATCGTATACTACCTTTGGGACGGAGCTAAGAGTAGCTCACGATCAAGATGGAGTATATCTATTAGAAGTAGATCAGTTAGCGAATAACGAAATACGAATATATGACTCTGTAAGCAATACGAGTTATTATTTACAAGGGCATCAAAGAAATGATTTTGATTACGATCAGTTATTTTATGATAACATTTATTTTTTATTACAAGAGTACGATGCATGGGAAAAAGTATATACGAGCGAGTTTGGTGTGTTGAATGAATTTGATGAAGAAAATTATTTGAAATTCTTACCCTTTGGAGCAGGAGATAACTTTAGAAGTTCTAAAGATATTAACGGAATTCGGATTAATGATGTATTGTATGATTATACAGGACATTATGAAATTAACGATATAATTAACAGTAATGAGAAAACTTTAACATTAGATTATACATATCTGGACAATGAATTGTTTGAATTACGCGTTATTAATGACAGTGAGATTGAATTGTTCCATACTTTATCCGGTACAGTGTATCGATTTAAAGGGCGAGGATACATTCAATTTAAAAATGGAAAGCAAGCTGAAAAAAGTCAGAAGCTTACAAAAAGAATTAAAAAAGCAGATTTCATGAAGCGAAGTCAATAGACTCATTGAAATCATATAGAATAACGATTTTTTGGTTGGTTATTTAGTTAGGAATCGCGCTATAGTAGTATGACTATAGTGCGATTTTTTTTGATATGAATTATCGGATATTAATATGCTCGGTATAAATTTTCACTATTTTTCTGAATACCCGTGTTCGTTTCCTTGTATGCTCAACTTCTAATGGTTTAAACAACTAATAAAACTTTGCGCTTTTTCTCTTTTTTCAAGTAGGATAGAATAATGATCTATTTATGGATTTAAGGGGTAATAAAAGTTTAGATTTGCAGACTAGTATTGTAGCTATGACACACTCTTTAGAAGAATTAAAATCTGGTGCCTTAATTGGTTTAAAAACAGTAAAATTGGCCTGTGGTTTAAAGGAGTTTCCCGAAGAAATAATAGCGCTCTCGGAAACTTTGGAGGTCTTGGATTTATCAGACAATCAACTGACGGAATTGCCGGATAGTATCGCTCAGCTAAAGCACTTAAGAATCCTGTTTTTTGCACGGAATAACTTTACCACCTTTCCTATGATACTAAGGCAGTGTCCCGCCTTGAGTATGATTGGTTTTAAAATGAATCAAATTCATACCGTACCAGAAGGTGCATTTCCTCCAAAGCTAAAGTGGTTAATCTTAAGTGATAATAAGATCAAAAAAATACCGAAAAGCATTGGAGATTGTCCACTGCTTCAAAAATGTGCATTGGCAGGCAATCGAATTGAAGAATTACCGGCTGAAATGGCAAAGTGTACACATTTAGAACTCCTTAGAGTTTCTGCGAACCGATTGAAGTCGATTCCAAAATGGTTATTTGAGTTGCCTAAGTTATCTTGGGTCGCATTTGGAGGAAACCCTGGAGCACACCAAATTCAAGGAAATACAGATATTGAAGCGTTTCATTGGAGTGATTTTACGATTCAAGAATTAATAGGGGAAGGTGCTTCGGGATTGATTTCGAAAGCAAATTGGAATGCTAAGCACGAGGAGATCGCCATTAAGGTTTTTAAAGGCGATGTAACCAGTGATGGGTCGCCAGAAGATGAGATGGAAGTGTCTATTGCAGCAGGGTCTCATGAAAATTTAATTCCAGTTTTAGGAAAAATAAAAAACCATCCTGACAAGAAAAGTGGTTTACTACTGCAACTTATCGAGCCTACGTTTATCAATTTGGGCAATCCTCCAAGTTTAGAAACGTGTACTCGCGATGTGTTTGATGAAAACTCTGTTTTTAATGGAGCAGAGTTACTTAAGATTGCAAAAAGCATGGCTTCAGTATCTGCTCATTTACATAGCAAAGGAATCAATCATGGAGATCTGTATGCACACAATATATTGATAAACAAAACAGCGGAATGTCTTTTGGGGGATTTTGGTGCGGCTTCTTTTTATGATGTCAATTCAGTCCTTGCCCACACTATTGAGCGTATTGAAGTAAGAGCGTACGGGTGTTTGATAGCAGATGTATTATCTGTGGTCAACAAAAACGAAATGCATACTCAACTCCATACTCAATGGCAAAAATTAATTGCGGATTGTACACGTTCAGAGGTTAAAGTTCGTCCTAGTTTTTCTGAGATTTTAGAGGAATTGAATGCGTTTTAATGTGAAGGTTCGGGACATTTATACTTAATATGTCGTGTTTTTAGTTCTCAAAATTTAATAATGTTTCCTTTATAGCATCTCGGAGTTTTGTATTTACATGTACTTCATCGGCATAGTTGTTCCAATTTTGTATTTTAGTATGTATTTCAGAGATAATAGTTGCTGATTTTTTTATGTTCATTGCCTTGGCAAAGCTCATTAAATCCTCTTTCTGAATCCCTATTCTTTTTCCGTTAATACTTAATGCGTGTTGACTCACCCATATACTGTCAGGTTTATAAGCATGGCAAATGTCGTATGCAGGTGCTAATTCCCAATTACTTCCTTCTTTAAGTCGAAAAGCAAAATTTTTAGTATGGTCATCACAGTTTCTTGCAATAACGTTAAATACCATTCTGCGATACATTTGCTCTGCATCTGGATAGGGTAAGCGAAGTAGCCTCATGGTTTGGAATAACTGTTCGTAGCTGTAACTTCTAACTTCATTAAAGTCATAGTGTTGTAGTGCACAAAATGTTTGAATATGGTGTTTTATAGCCTCTTTCTCTCTGTCAAACCTTTTTGTCATAAAATGTGCTCTACCATTTTCTTCCAATAATTCAGATTCCATCATTTGTATACCGCAATCTTTTGCCATAGTATAGTATGCCATTTCAATTCGCCCATAGCCTTTGCTTTCTCCGAATTGAGCATCACTTACACCATCTAATTTTATGAGCCAATGTTCAAATCCTTTTGGTGAATTAGTTTGTCCTGAACGAACCTGTCCTGTTTTTTTATTATAGGCAATAATCGCTTTTGGTCTAGCTCCTCCTGCAGAGGTTCCTATTTTTAAAACTTCCAGTACTGCTTGTTGTTCGTTTTCATTCAAGTTTGTCTCAAATCCCTCCCTTTGATCTAACATTCGTTGGGCAATGGTTACTAAACTATTGATTTCAACTTGAAAACTTTTCTTAATTGATTTCAGTTGAGTGGGTTCAAATTCTAAGGCTCCCATTCCTCTTGTTCCGATAAAACATAACTGTTCTATTGGGTTCATGCTGTTCTCTGGGCGGCCATTTTGTGCTAACCAAATGTTTATTAATTGATTCCCATACTTATCAGGCAATACATCGGCCAACAAGCCTGGTAAGCCTTTAAATGTATTATATTCACTGTTTTTTGAAGGCCTTAACTTTGGAAATGAAAATATATTTTGATTGGATTTAATCGGCATTTTGATTGGCGCTAAATCTATATTTTTAGATTTAAATGTAGGTTCATATTCGAAACTAGCAAGTCCTTGACTTTCATCCCAAGCTACGGCTCCAATAGTTTGTCCCCAAATTTTAACAAATGCTGTTTTTACGGCTACCATTCGCTCTTATTTTGTTTCTTCTTGTCATGGTCTGTGCTTGCTCTTTGCCTTTTTTGTTTTTCTAGCTTCGCAAGCTTTAAAGGACTTAATTGCGATTCAATTTTAAAGATATTAAGTACTTCTAGTAGGTTAAGAGCCCTTAGAATCTGTATTAATGATGTTAATGATATGGGTTCTCCGTTTTCAATTTTACTCATAGTCCAGCGATTAATTCCTGCGATTTCAGCAATAGTTGCTTGAGTTTTATTTTGAATTAAACGTTGGTGTTTTATGTATTCGCCAATTATGGAGACAATTGATTTGTCACTCATAGACAACCATTCTATGTTGGTATTTGCCATCTTTAATGTTTTTATTTGTATTTATTGTTGGTATTTACCAAAATAAATATACACAAAATAGTTAACATAATCGATGTAATTGTTGGTAATTACAAGCATTAATTAAATTTAAGAGCTTTATGTTGGGAATTACTAACAATTAAAGATAGGGTTGAGAGATGTTAGAAATATTAACCACAACTTGTAAAGCCAAATACATCTAAAAACTACAAAAGCCAAGCTGCCAGAGTATATATATGATCACTAGTATGAAAAAATAACCCAAAATAAGGAAAGAGGATTAATTGAACTAATCAAAACTCTCCAAGAATAGTTGTAAAGGTTAGAAATCCCTATATAAACAGCAAATCAGCGGGGTGTATCCAATCCTACATTCATGCTGTGTCCGCGCCGACCGTACGAGGCTTTATTTGAATTCAATATCAATTCCTTGGTAGATCTTTAATAAATCAGGTAATGTCATAACTTTAATATCAAGCATTTTACAAATAGAAGGTATCTTTTTAAATGCTTTGCTGTCATTTCCAGTTGCGGATTCTTCGGTAACTATGATAATTTCTTCTTTTTCACTTTTTTTTATCAATGCAAGTATTATCATTCTTGCATCTGCTGTTTCTAAAAACTCTTTTTTACGTTCTTCAAATTCGGCATCATTAAGTCGTCTTGATAAAGGTGTTCTGAAATTATCATTTAAAAGATTATAAAATTCCTTTGTTGAAGGTGGAAGCAAGTCTTTTGTTCTAACAGGAAGTTTGAATTCTTTCTTGAACTTTTTTTCCGTTAAATAGTCTAAGAATTTAAAGACTATTCCTTGAGTTGTATATTCACATTCTTGATAAACTGCATCTATCAGAATTAGATTTCCATTTTCAAATTCAGATTTTATAAAGCCGAATAACTTTGTTTTTTAGTCAAATGGTAAGTAATAACGAACCAAGGACAATAAGGAGCTTGTGTCTATTATTACTTTCATCAAATGTACTTATCTAATTTTTCAGGTTTAATATTAAGTTTTTTGCAAACTTCATACTCATTTAAAACGCCTTCATAATATGCCGTCTGAATTGTTGATAAAAATAATGGTGATGGAATAGGTTTAGCTACAGAGCCTCTTGGTTTTATTCCTTGTTCTTTTAGCAATTATTTTTCATGTTCTTTTTCTTTTTGTCTCTTTTTGAACATTTCCTCAAACTCATCTTTTACTGAGGCATAGTTTGATTTTGATATTTTACCTTGGTAAAGAAGCCTAGTAAAAAGGGATAATTGGCTTAAATGAGTTTGACAAGAAACTTTTTCTATAAATTCGTGATGATAATCGTTGCTTGAAGATGCCTTTTCTAAAGTGTCCATTGATGAAGCATAATTACCTGCTAAAAAGAAAAATGCAAAATCATTACACCATCTTTCTATAGAAGATAGGTTTTTATTATAAACGCTATAATTTATTTCTTCGATTTCTTCTTCATCAAGTAAGTAATGACCTAATTCGTGAGCGAGTGTAAATATTTCTCGAGAAAATGATTGATGCCTTTTAAGGACAATCATATTCGGCTTTAGATAAAATCCATCAATATTAGCTTTATCTTTTTTATTCCAAGTTTCAATGAATTCAAAGACCATAATATTTTTGGTCGCAAATGATGAAATTAATGCTTTAAGGAAGTTACGTCTATTATTGTCAAATTTTGGATATAATACTTTTCTAGCTCTCAACGCTATTTCTCTGGGATCATCAGAAATTGAATACTTTTTTATTTGTCTTTTAAAATCTAAATCTGAAAGTTTGGCAATTGCCGAAAGAGAAAGTTTTAGTTCTTCAAATTGGTTAACAATTTTTATTGCACCTAGATTTAATTCATCATTTTGAAAGTTTTGTTTTCTAAAGAATACACTTGCTTCTTTTGATTTTTCAGGTGCCTTAGGATCTAGATAATAATGAAGACCTTTTTCAAAAATTTTATCAATTCTTTTTAGATAAGATACTTGAATTTCTTTACCAAACACATCTTCTTTAGTGATTGGATTTTTAAGTCCACCACTAATCTTTTGCAAGAATTCTCGTACATCCATTCTGTACATTTCTAGCAAATGTCTAATTCGTGATATGTTATGTTCTACTTTTCAATATTGTTTCAAAACTTTTCTACAAAGTTACATTTTATTTTAAGCTTGCGACTAACAATAGTATATGTGTATGGATACACATATATTCATGTACCTTTTCACAAATCTAGCAAATTTTTAACAGACTTCAGGGTATTTGCCCCAGATATTGCGCCTTTTTTTAGCGCTACGGCACTTCCACCTTGGAATATGCATCACAAAGGAAAGAATGTCCCTCCCTTTTTTAATTCATATTGTACAATAACACTTCATCATAAAACGATCAATGCCGAAGGCTAGCATTCCCAACTATTTTTTCAGCTCAACATTGCAACAGTATCCTAATCCTTTCGTCTTTTAAAGACATTGGTATACCATTGCTTAATGCAGGACTTTAGTATGCCTATTTTTTAACCTGATTTACATAGGGTTTACCTTAAAATCAGTCTAAGCATTAAAAAATAGTAAAAAAAGTAACACAATTTGCAATGTTAGCAGATGAGTAGTAAATTCACGTTTTTAAAAATTATAGAATAGATGGAAGAAACTAGTACCGTTGATATCGCTTCAATCAATCAAAAAATACAGCAGGAATCTGCGTTTGTAGATTTACTGACTATGGAGATGAATAAAGTAATCGTTGGGCAAAAGCACATGATAGAGCGTTTGCTTATTGGGTTACTAGGTCAAGGACATATTTTATTAGAAGGAGTTCCTGGATTGGCAAAAACCTTGGCGATTAACACCTTGTCTAAGGCTGTTCATGGAAGTTTTAGTAGAATTCAGTTTACGCCAGATTTATTGCCTGCCGATGTTGTCGGAACCATGATTTATAACATGAAGGAGAATGATTTCTCGATTAAAAAAGGGCCAATTTTCGCCAATTTTGTATTAGCCGATGAGATCAACCGTGCGCCTGCCAAAGTACAGAGTGCGTTACTAGAAGCCATGCAAGAGAAGCAAGTAACGATAGGAGATCAAACCTTTATACTGGATAAACCATTTTTAGTAATGGCAACACAAAACCCAGTGGAGCAAGAAGGAACCTATCCATTACCAGAAGCACAAGTGGATCGATTTATGTTAAAAACAGTAATTGATTACCCAACAAAAGAAGAAGAGCAGCAAGTAGTACGTGCCAATCTTAAAGGAACCTATGCAACCGTAAACCCTGTAGTCTCTGTGGAGCAAATCATCTCTGCACAAGCAGCGGTACGTGAGGTATACATGGATGAGAAGATCGAGAATTATATTTTAGATATTATTTTCGCTACACGATATCCAGAAAAATATAATTTAGGAGATTTAAAACCTTTAATAGGGTTTGGAGCATCGCCTAGGGGAAGTATCAATTTGGCAACTGCTGCCAAGTGTTATGCCTTTATCAAAAGAAGAGGATATGTAATTCCAGAAGATGTACGCGCAGTAGTACTGGATGTATTACGCCACCGTATTGGAGTTACTTATGAGGCCGAAGCAGAAAATGTAACCTCGGAAGATATTATCCATAAAATTATAAATCAAATCGAAGTACCATAATGTCTTAGACCGCTTCGCTATGAGATGCTAGATTTTAGACGTTGGATAAAAGTACAAGGTAACAGTTCAAAAAAGCGAAGTATTTTCCGAAGTGCCGGAAGCAAAAGATTAGGATAGAGTGATGAGGTTAGGTTGAGGTTTACGATCAACTAACAACCATCAACGGACAACCAGATTAAAAACATGGATACCAAAGCGTTATTAAAAAAAGTACGTAAGATAGAGATCAAAACGCGTCGGCTAAGTGATCATATTTTTGGAGGAGAGTACCATTCTACCTTCAAAGGTCGTGGGATGACCTTTAGTGAGGTGCGCCAATATCAATTTGGTGATGATGTGCGTGCGATCGATTGGAATGTAACGGCGCGCTATAACGAACCTTATATTAAGGTTTTTGAGGAAGAACGCGAATTAACTATGATGCTTATGGTAGATGCATCCGGTTCTCAATTGTTTGGTACTCGAGAGCAATTCAAAAAAGGAGTGATTACAGAGATTGCAGCTACTTTAGCATTTTCGGCTACTCAAAATAATGATAAAATTGGATTGATCTTATTTACAGATACCATCGAGTTATATATACCGCCTAAAAAAGGACGATCTCATGTACTTCGGATCATTCGAGAACTTATAGAATTCAAACCTAAAAGCACCGGGACTAATATTACAGAAGCCTTAAAGTTTTTATCCAATGTGATGAAAAAGAAAGCGATCGTATTTGTATTGTCTGATTTTATAGCAGATGAATATGAACGTACGCTTAAAATTGTGGGCAGTAAACATGACGTAACAGGCATTCGAATCTATGACCAGATGGAAGCAGAGATCCCAAATTTGGGTCTAGTACCGATGAAAGATGAGGAAACTGGAGCAACGACATTGGTCAATACCAGTTCGAAAAAAGTAAGAATGCACTACGCAAAACAATACCAAGAACAGGTCAAATATTTTAAAGAGAGTTTTACAAAAAGTGGCGCAGGAGCATTGAGCAGTAGAGTAGATGAGAGTTATGTTAAAAAATTATTGGGCTATTTTAAACAAAGAGGATAACAGCGATTTACAAATGAAAATATACGATTTACGATCGAGTATAGGAGTAGCGAATGCAGTGCGCTATTGTGCAGGGGTGCTGTGTTTTTTTTTGGGATTTGGAAGTCATGCCCAAGTCACGACAACGCTGGATGCTACTACAATTAAAATAGGAGAAGAGTTGCGCTACACCATTACTGTAGCCGCAGATACGACTAATGCAGTAGTGTTTCCTGAAGGAGAAACGTTTAAACCTTTAGAAGTGATCGCCTCCTATGCTATAGATACTACAAAACAGACGAAAGGCTATGTACTGACTAAAGAATATGGTCTTACACAGTTTGATTCCGGACAATATACCATTCCGAGACAAGAAGTATTAATCGGCAGTCGCAAAGCATATTCAGATTCGTTAGCAGTGGTTGTGAATGACGTGGTGGTGGATACCACAAAACAGAAGCTATACGAAATTAAACCCATGGTAGATGTCGTTGTAGAGGATAGTGGTACTAATAATTACCTTTGGTGGTTAATTCCTATTGTACTAGTGCTGTTAGGATTGGGTGCGTTTTTATGGTTCCGTAAAAAGAAAAAACAGGAAGCAAAAGAAGATGAAATTCCTCCTTATGAAAGGGCGATGCAAGCCTTACAGCAAATCGACGCTTCAGATTTATTAGCACAAGACTCTCATAAAGAGTATTATTCTAAATTGAGTGACACGGCACGAAAGTATATTGATGAAGAATTGTATGACCGTGCGATGGAAAGTACAACAGATGAGTTAATTGAATACCTACAACAACAAGCGAAGTTTGGCACTCTTGATTTAGACACGGAAACGATTACGGCTTTAGAAGAGGTGTTAAAAACCGCGGATATGGCAAAGTTTGCAAAGTCCAAACCCAATATTGATACGGCTAAGGGAGATCGAAATGTAATCGAGGATGTGATTCATAAAACTAAAGAAGCCATTCCGGAACCTACAGCAGAGGAGTTAATGGCAGATGAGGAATTTCGGAGAATTGCTGAAGAAAAAGCAAAAAAGAAGAAGTTGCGATTGCTTATTCTAGGCGGTGTGGGAGTAGTGCTTTTAGCCATTGCTATTTTTGTTGGCGTAAAAGGAGTGGATGGTGTTAAGAAAATGATCGTTGGAGATATCGATGCCAAAATAGAAGCTATCGATTGGGTAAGCAGTAGTTATGGTTTTCCACCAATAACCATGCGCACACCAGCGGTTTTAATTCGTAATAATTATAAGACCACTAAAGCACAAAAAGAAGCCCTGCAAAAAGCAGAAAATTTTAGTGCAGGAAGCCTTACTAGTGATTTGTATACAACACTTGCCACAGTACAGTTTAAAGAAAAGACGGAAGTTGATTTACAGAAAGCAGTAGAAAGTGTAGTTGGTAGTTTTGAGCAGCAAGGCGCTAGAAATATTATCGTGAAGACTGAAGAATACGAAACCTTAGGCGGAGCAAAAGGGATCAAGGTTTTTGGTACTTTAGAAATTCCAGAAGAAGGCTCGGATGCGGTACTAAAAAAGGAATATAAGATGCTTAATTTTGCAGAATATGGAGGATTTCAGCAAATCACCGTAGTGTATGCAATTGATAACGAGTATGTTCAGAAAATAGCGGAACGCATTATCAATGCAGTTGAATTTAATACAGAACAAGAATAATGAGGTTTGATAATTTTACATTCGTAAATCCAGAATTCTTTTGGGGTTTTTTAATACTTCCGGTATGCATTGCATGGTACCTATGGAAACGAAAGGAACAACAGGCAGCATTAACCATTTCTAGCACCAAAGGATTTGAAGGCATCTCCCATGGATTAGCCAAAATAAAGCCCTTACTATTTGTGTTACGGATGCTGGCAGTGGCATTGTTGATCACCGCAATGGCAAGACCTAGAACTGTAGATGTATCAACAAAATCGAAAACAACACGTGGAATTGATATTGTTATGGCAATAGACATCTCGGGGAGTATGTTGGCCAAAGATTTAAAACCAAATCGTCTAGAAGCCTTAAAAGAGGTAGCTGCCGAGTTTATTAAAGATCGAATTAATGATCGTATTGGTTTGGTATTATATGCGGGAGAGAGTTATACCAAAACGCCAGTAACTAGCGATAAATCCATAGTGTTATCAGGATTAAATGACGTGGTGTATGATGAGGTAATTCAAGGAGGAACTGCCATCGGAATGGGATTAGCAACTGCGGTAAACCGATTAAAGGATAGTAAAGCCCTAAGTAAAGTGATTATTTTGTTGACCGATGGTTCTAATAACTCGGGTACTATTGATCCTAAAATTGCATCAGAATTGGCTATAGAGTACGGTATTAAAACCTACACCATAGGATTAGGAACCAACGGAATGGCAATGGCACCGATCGCCATTATGCCCAATGGAGCTTTTCAATATGGGAAAACGAAAGTAGAAATTGATGAAAAACTATTGAAGGAAATCGCGAAAACTACTGGAGGAAAATACTTTAGGGCTACAGATAATGAAAAGCTAGAAGCGATCTATAAAGAAATTGATACTTTAGAAAAAACAGATGTCGAAGAGTTTAAGTATTCCAGTTATGAAGAAAAATTTAGACCCTTAGTCCTGTTGGCATTTTTAATATTGGCGATAGAATTGCTTTTAAAACATACCCTGTTTAAAAGTTTTATTTAAAAAAAATTAAAGAAATCTATTTTCTATAAACGATTAGATATAAAATAAATGTACATACTCGAAGAGAAATTATATTTTTGGTTATTACTAAGCATTCCGGTGGTAGTAGTGCTTTTTGTACTGGTGTTATTTTGGAAAAAAAGGGTACAGAAAAAATTTTCAGAAACAGCATTGCTAAAGCAATTAAGCCCAAATCGATCAACCTTTAAGTCGGTGTTGAAGATTAGTGTCATTTGTCTAGCCATAGCATGTATATGTGTAGCTTTAGTCAATCCAAAAATCGGAACTAGCCTAGAAACTGTAAAAAGAGAAGGGGTAGATGTAGTGTTTGCTATTGACGTGTCAAAAAGTATGTTGGCAGAGGATATTGCACCAAACCGTTTAGAGAAGTCCAAGCAGCTCGTAGCTCAAATTATTAATAATTTAGCGAGTGATCGTATTGGTATTATTGCGTATGCAGCTAGTGCTTTTCCGCAATTACCCATTACTACCGATTATGGTGCGGCCAAAATGTTTTTGCAAGCCATGAATACCGATATGTTATCCTCTCAGGGAACAGCGATTAATGAGGCAATCGAATTGGCAAAAACCTATTATAATGACGAGGAGCAAACCAATAGGGTACTTATTATTGTAAGTGATGGTGAAGATCATGGAAACAATGCCATAGCCGTTGCAGAAGAAGCCGCAAAAGAAGGGATTCAAGTGTTTACTGTTGGAGTGGGTTCTGTAAAAGGAGGTCCGATTCCTATAAAACGAAACGGAATCGTACAACATTTTAAGAAAAATAGTCTAGGAGAAACCGTGATTACGCGATTGGATGAAACAAATTTGCAGGAAATCGCGAGTGCTGCCGATGGTATGTATATTGATGGAAAAATCACAAAATCCGTAGTGAATACCATTACGGAGGCCTTGAAAAAAATGGATAAGAAAGAGTTTGAAACCAAGCAGTTTGCAGATTTCAAAGATCAATTTCAATGGTTTTTAGGTATTGGATTAGTGTTGGTATTGATTGATGTTTTTATGTTAGAGCGCAAAACAGCATGGATACAACGCCTCAATTTATTTAACGAAAAGTAGTGACGTAATATTTTGCGTCTAGACCAAGAGATAAGAAAATGCAAAAAATAAAAATCATAATATTAGTGCTGCTGGTGCAGGGCAGTTCTCTATGTTCACAAGAAGACAAGGAACAGCAAAAAGCAGTTTTAGAAGCACAGAAAATGGTAGCTGATGGAAATACCTTTTTAGTAGCGAAAAGTAATTTTCCAGAAGCCGAAGGTGCTTATAGAAAAGCGATGTCAAAAAATCCAGTAGATGCTACTGCAAAATACAATTTGGGAAACGCATATTATTACGAAAAAAAATATGATGAAGCGAATCAACGTTTTGCAGAAGCCACTCAAGTAGCGGAAACCAAGGCAGAAAAACATAGTGCATTTCATAATCAAGGGAATGCATTTATGGCCCAAAAAAAATATGAAGAAGCCGTAAAATCATATAAAAATGCATTGCGTAATAATCCTAAAGATGAAGAAACACGCTATAATTTGGCGTTAGCAAAAAAAATGCTAGAAAAACAAGAGCAAGAAAATAAGGATAACGATAAGAATAAAGACGATAAAGAGGATAAGGATAACAAGGATCAGAAAGATAAGGGAGACGACAAAAAAGATAAAGGGGATCAGGGAGACGAAGATAAGAAGGATAAAAAAGATAAAGGAGATAAAGGAGACGATAAAAAAGACAACGGCGATCAAGGAGAAGATAAGAAAGACGACAAAGACAAAGGAGACGATAAGAAAGATAAAGAGGGGCAAGAAGATGATAAGAAAGACGAAAAAGATAAAGGAGACAAGAAGCAACAGCCAGAGGGCCAACCTAAACCTAGAGAAGGTAAATTATCTCCGCAACAAGTAAAAAGCTTATTGGAAGCCATGAACAATCAAGAAAAGAAGGTGCAGGATAAGCTAAATGCGAAAAAAACGCAAGGTGTAAAAGTGAAAACGGATAAAGATTGGTAAAGATGCAATATATTGCGTCTCAA